>NZ_OY781365.1:0-302500 GCF_963676815.1 uncultured Draconibacterium sp. | reverse complement strand
AAAACTCGTGAAAATTGGTCAGGTTGCAACAGTTGTAATCGTGATTTTAGGTATTCTTTGGATTCCGATTATGAGAAGTATTGGCGACGTGCTTTACGAATATTTACAAGATGTACAATCTGTTCTGGCTCCTGGTATCGCTGCAGCATTCTTGCTGGGTATTACATGGAAACGTGCTTCTGCCAAAGGTGGATTCTGGGGACTGATGTCAGGATTTATAATTGGTATTACCCGTTTGGGAGCGAAAGTATATTACGAGAACGTTCAGGGTGCAGCCGACAACTTGTTTAAAAGCGTATTCTTCGATATGAACTGGTTGTTCTTCTGCGGTTGGATGTTGCTTGTATGTTTGGTAGTTGTTATTGTGGTGAGTTTACTTACTGAAGCGCCTGACGAGAAAAAGATTCAGGGCTTGGTATTCGGTACTTCAACACCTGAGCAAAAAGCTGCTACCCGTGCCAGCTGGAATGGCTGGGATGTATTCCATACTGCTGTAATCCTTGGATTAACAGTAGCATTTTACATCTACTTCTGGTAGAATAAAAACAGAATAAATTATGCTTGAACAATTAAAAGAAGAAGTTTTTAAAGCGAACCTGGAACTGGTTGAACTCGACCTGGTAATTTTTACATGGGGAAATGTGAGTGCCATCAATCGCGAAAAAGGTTTGGTGGTTATTAAGCCAAGCGGAGTTTCGTACGACGATATGAAAGCCAGCGACATGGTGGTGGTTGATATGGAAGGAAATGTGGTGGAAGGAAACCTGAAGCCATCGAGCGACACCGCAACTCACCTGGTGCTTTACAAAGCTTTTGAGGGAATATCGGGAGTTGTGCATACGCACTCGGCTTGGGCAACAAGCTGGGCGCAGGCCGGAAGAAGCATTCCTGCTTTGGGTACAACTCACGCCGATTATTTTTACGGTGCAATTCCTTGTACCCGTAAATTGACGGAGGAGGAAGTAACCACTGCATACGAAGTGGAAACCGGAAACGTAATTGTGGAAACTTTTGAAGGACTCGATCCGGTAGCAATTCCGGGAGTTCTGGTAAATAACCACGGTCCGTTTTCATGGGGAACAAGTGCACACAATGCCGTTCATAACGCAAAAGTTATGGAAGAAGTGGCAAAAATGGCACACACTGCTTTGCAGCTAACTCCGGGAGCTGAAATCGATCAATTCTTATTAGATAAGCATTACCTGCGCAAGCACGGAAAAAATGCATACTACGGACAGTAATTGTCCATCTGTAACAAAAAAATCAAGGACGAAAAGTTGGTGGAGATCTATATTCTCCGCCGGCTTTCGCTCCATCTTAAATCAAAAAAATGGCAAAATATACTATTGGACTGGATTATGGTTCTGATTCGGTTCGTTCACTAATCGTAGACGTAGAGACCGGAGAAGAGGTAGCAAGCGTTGTGTTTGAATACCCACGTTGGAAAAGAGGAGAATATTGCGATGCGCCAAACAACCAGTTTCGTCAGCATCCGAAAGACTATTTAGAAGGTTTGGAATACACCATCGTTGAAGCGCTGAAACAAGCTCCTGAAGGTGTGGCCGAAAATGTTGTGGGTATTTCTGTTGATACAACCGGATCGACTCCGGTAGCGGTTGACGAAAAAGGTACTCCACTGGCATTAACACCGGGTTTTGAAGAAAATCCAAATGCGATGTTCGTACTTTGGAAAGACCATACTGCAGTAAAAGAGGCTGCGGAAATTAACGAATTGGCTAAAAAATCGGATATCGATTTCACGAAATACGAAGGTGGAATTTATTCGTCAGAGTGGTTTTGGGCTAAGTTGTTGCATGTAACTCGCGAAGATGCAGGTGTTTACCGTGCAGCTTATTCGTGGGTAGAACATTGCGACTGGATTCCGGCAGTTCTTACCGGAGATACAAATCCAAAAACATTAAAAAGAAGCCGTTGTGCAGCGGGTCATAAAGCCATGTGGCACGAAGCTTTTGGCGGTCTGCCATCAGAAGACTTCCTGACACAACTTGATCCAATGTTAAGCGGTTTGAAAGATCGTTTGTTTAAAGAAACATTCACTTGCGATGTATCGGCAGGAACATTGAGTGAAGAGTGGGCGAAGAAATTAGGCCTTTCAACCAACGTGGTAATTGGGGTAGGAGCTTTTGATGCTCACCTTGGTGCTGTTGGTGCGCAAATCGAGCCTTATCACTTATCGAAAGTAATGGGAACATCAACCTGCGACATGTTGATTGCGCCGCTTGAAGAAGTAGGTGATAAACTGGTAAGCGGTATTTGTGGTCAGGTTGACGGATCTATCGTTCCGGGTATGTTAGGTTTGGAAGCTGGTCAGTCGGCATTTGGTGATATTTACGCCTGGTTCCGTCGTTTAATCGAATGGCCAATGCAAAATATTTTGGCAGAATCTGATTTGATCGACGAGGCTACCAAGAAAAAACTGATCGATGAAACTTCAGGTAAGGTTATCGCTAAATTAAGCCAGGAAGCTGAAAAAATTCCTATCGCCGAAAGTGGAATCGTTGCACTCGACTGGATGAACGGTCGTCGTACTCCGGATGCTAACCAGGCATTAAAAGGAGCGATTATCGGTTTAAACCTGGGATCGGATGCACCACGTATTTTCCGTGCTTTGGTTGAAGCAACTGCATTTGGTTCAAAAGCCATTAACGACCGCTTTATTTCTGAAGGAATCCGCATCGACGGTGTAATTGCACTGGGTGGTGTGGCTAAAAAATCGCGACTGGTAATGCAAATTGTTGCCGACGTACTGGATATGCCGATTAAAGTGGCCCGTTCGGAGCAGGCTTGTGCTTTAGGTACAGCAATGGCAGCAGCAGTGGCAGCCGGTGTTTACGAAAACCTTGGCGAAGCACAGGCAAAAATGGGTGGCGGTTTCGAAATGGAATATCATCCTATTCCTGAAAATGTAGAGAAATACAAAGACCTTTACGAGAAATACAATAGACTGGGTAAGTTTATTGAGTTCGATTTGAATAAATAACCTAAAAGATAAACCAATGAAACGAGTCCTGAAAATTCAGGACGAGTTCCATCTTATACTTTTAATAAAAAACAATTTTAATAAGATGAAATATTTAGGATTAATAGCTATAATATTTATGGTATTTAGTTGTGCACAAGAAGAAGCTTCAGTGGGTATTTCAAGCGAAGATTTTGCGTTTGATTACGAAGGTAAAACCATTGAACTTTATACGTTGAAAAACGATAACGGACTTGTTTGCCAGTTAACTAATTTTGGTGCCAGAGTGGTTAGTTTGTATGCTCCCGACAAAAATGGCGAACTCGGTGATGTAATTGTTGGTTACGGTTCGGGTAAAGATTTTGTTGAAAAGAAAGAGAATTTTTACGGAGCAATAATTGGTCGTTACGGAAACCGTATCGGCAATGCCTCATTTTCAATCGACGGAGTTGAATACCCACTTGAGAAAAACGATGGTGCTAATCATCTTCATGGTGGAACCAATGGTTTTCACCGCCAGGTTTGGGATGTAGAAAGTGCTACTGATTCAGAAGTTGTTTTTAGCCTGGTTTCACCGGATATGGAAACCGGTTATCCGGGAACTGTAAACGTTAAAGTGAAATACCAGTTAACAGCTGCTAACGAGTTGAAAATTGAATATTTTGCCACTACCGATAAGAAAACAGTTTTGAATCTTACCAACCACTCATACTTCAATTTGAAGGATGGTGGAAGAACTTCGATCAATGATCATCTGATGTATCTGAACGCTGATTATTACACTCCGGTTGATGGTGGTTTAATTCCAACAGGGGAGTTGGCAGCAGTGGCAGGAACTCCATTCGATTTTACTAATCCAACAGCAATTGGCGCCCGTGTGGAGGCCGATGATGAGCAATTAAAACTTGGAGGTGGCTACGACCACAACTGGGTATTGAATACCAAAAACGATGTAGCTACTTTGGCTGCTAAAGTTGTTGAGCCGGAGTCGGGAAGAGTGTTGGAAGTTTATACCAACGAACCGGGTATTCAGTTTTACGGTGGTAACTTCATCGACGGAAAAGTTGCTGGTAAAAACGATATTAAATACGGTTTTAGAAGTGCATTTTGTTTAGAGACACAGCACTTCCCTGATAGTCCGAATAAGCCTGAATTTCCAAGTGTTATTGTAAATCCGGGCGATGAGTACTATTCAGTTTGTATCTACAAATTTGATGTTCAAAAATAAAATCATAACGATTTTTTGTTTTGAGTTAGTTAATAGTTAGTAAAGGTTCTGATTTGTTTTAGCAGGCAGGAAGAACCAAAAAGGAAGGAGGTTGATTTTTAACCTCCTTTTCTTTTTTATTCAACCTTGTGAGAAGAATGATTTTTGTATACTGATTTGCTACTTAGTTTGATCGAAATTGTTTCATATACTTACTCGGAGAAACTTTGAATTGTTCTTTAAAGCACCTGGTGTAGTATGACTGTGACGAAAAACCTGACTCGTATGCTACTTCGGTAATTGTTTTACCACTGTGGCGAAGGTATTCAAGCGATTTTTTGAGTTTTATAGAAATAACAAATTCGCTAACCGACATATCTGTTATCTTTTTCACTTTTCGGTAAAGGTGAACGCGTGATATTCCCAGTTTTGATGCCAGATCATCCACATTCAGGTCTTCATGACCAATATTTTCGAGTATTATATTTCTTAGTTTTTTAAGAAATTGCTGATCGAGTTTATTAATGTCGGTGCCGGTGTCTTTAAAGTCGAGTGTTTCGCGGTAGTGTTCCCTGAGCTTTTTTCTCGACAATAAGAGATTGTTAATGGTTGATAACAGTAATGTTTTGCTAAAAGGTTTTTCAATAAAATAGTCGGCCCCACCTTCCATTCCTTCAATTTTATTCTGGATTGCAGTTTTGGCGGTAAGTAAAATTATAGGAATGTGGCTAGTTTTTGTGTCCGATTTTAGTCTGCGAGTCATCTCAAAACCATCCATTTTAGGCATCATAACATCGCTGAGAATCAGGTCCGGTTCTTCCTCAAGCACCTGGTTTATTCCTTCGCTACCATTGGTGGCAGTAAAAATTTTGAATTTGTCGCTCAAAATCATCTGAAGATATTCAAATACATCGGGCATATCTTCTACAACTAGTATCGACGGTGCGTCATCTTCAAGATCTTTTGGATAGTTTTCTGTTTCAGGTATTTGATTTTCCTGAATAAATGGCAATTCGGGGTTGTTAGAATTTCCGCGATTACTTTCCCTGGTCATTTCATCTTCTACCAGGTGTAAATTACCCACAGGCAGATAAACAAATACGGAAGTACCTTCGCCTTCCGAGCTTTCTACTTTTATTCTGCCGCGATGCAACTCAACCAATTCGCGCGAAAAGTTCAGGCCAATTCCGGTTCCTTTTACAATTCGTGATTCTCCTTTTTGATAGTAACGATCGAAAATTTTAGGTAATACTTCTTTCGGAATTCCTTCTCCCGAGTCAGATACTTCAATATAAACCTCTTCTGCAAATAGTCCCGGATTATTTACTTTTTGTTTGCGCAGGATAATGGAAATGGTTCCGTTTTGTGGTGTAAACTTAAACGCATTTGAGAGCAGGTTAAACATTACTTTTTCAATCTTTTCATAATCAAACCAAACACGCGGATCTTTTACATGTGATTGGAAAGTGAGCTTGATATTCTTTTTTTCGGCCAGGGGTTTAAATGAATCACATATTTCGTTTAAAAAATCATCCAGATTATTTTCACTTGCTCTAATCCTCATTTTCTTGTTTTCAATCATCCTAAAATCGAGCAGCTGGTTAATCATTTGCAACAACCGATGTGTATTCCGATACATTATCTCGTAAGTCTTTTTTCTGTCAGCTTGTGGCATGCTGTCTTCCATAAGGCTTTCGAGAGGCCCTTTAATTAAGGTAAGCGGGGTTTTAAATTCATGCGAAATGTTGGTATAAAAAGTAAGTTTTGCCTGCGTTGCTTCTTCCAGTTCTTTATCTATTTTTTTTAGTTGTTCGTGCTGCTCTTTTAGTAACAGGTTTTGCTTTTCAATCTCTTCATTTTTATCAATCAGTATTTTATTCACCTTTTTCTTATCGTTAAGGTTCAGGTAAATCATAAATATTAAGGCAGTTGTTAGGGTTAAAACTGCAATTAGGAAAAACAGGATAATGTTTTTGGTTTTATTCCGGCTTGATTCGATGGTAAGTAACAGTTTTTGTCGTTCAATTTTGTTGTGTAACAGCTCAATTTGGTCGGTTTGAGCTTTTAACATCGGGGCATTATTTTTATCGATGGTTAAGGTGGGGATAATATTTTGTTTTGAAACTTTGCGGTTGTTCAAAATATCATTAGCAATTTGTATTGCCAGTCCTCCGCCCGTTTGATACATAAAAGTGGCATCAAGCACATTGTCGATAACCATTTGAATACCACCTTCCGTTCCCGGAAGTCCATCGACACCAAGAATAAAAATATCACGGGTTTTTCGGTATTGCTGTGTAACTCTTCTTACCTCACGGGCCATGGCATCGTTGTGGGCAAAAACCAGGTCAAATTCCAGCTCTTCGGCAAGGGCTTCATTAATAATTTCATTGGCGCTTTTGGTTTTCCAATCGCCCGACACTGATCTTACTATTTCAATTTCCGGATACTTATCGATTACACTAACAAAACCGTTATGCCTTTCCTGTGAAGGAGATGAGCCTTGCAGGCCTCTTATTTCAAGTATCTTACCGCCATTTTTTAATAATTTTACAGCGTGATTTCCTGCTTCAACACCTATTATATTATTGTCGCCACCAATAAAAGCTGAATACTTATCTGTTTTAACTTTCCTGTCGATAACAATAACCGGAATTCCGCTATTGTATACCTGTTCAACGATTGGTGCTATTGGTTCTGATTCGTTTGGAGAGATAATTAACAAATCAATTTGTTGGGCTAATAATTCCTCAATTTGTTGAATCTGCGTGTTGGAATCATCCCTGGCATCCTTAATAATCAATTCCAGGTCGGGGTAAAACGACAACTCAATTTCCATAAGCCGCATTTGCGTTTGTCGCCACAAATCGTTGGTAGTGCATTGCGAAAAGCCAACCTTGTACTTTGGTGCAGCCCACGATTCAAAACTCTGAATGAATAGTATCAGAATAAGTAAATAGATAAATCTAGTCAAGATAGTTAGTTGTTTTAGTTCATTTCAAAAATAAGAGAAATCATCTAAATAGCCTTATTAATTTCGATTATAATAGCGTGTAGCGACAGAATTAAATCGTTGGTTTTAAGTACTGCATCTAATTTTATAAGAACATTTGTGAAAATTGTGTAACATAACTTCATAACGGGTTACATGGATGAATATTTATTGAAAGCTATGTGCTTTTGTAACATTTCTGTATGGTTTAGTATCATTTGTGATTGACTTACTATTATGTTACATCTACTTTTATGCTTAGAAAAAGTGTTTGATTAACAAATACAAAAATTACTAACTTAATTATCTACAAACTATGAAGAATCATCATTTAAAAATTGCGGTATTATTTCTTTTTTCCGCATTCTTTATGATCTCCTCGGCTTTCGCACAGGAAGTGACGGTTACAGGTAAAGTTGTTGACAGCCAATCAAAAGAACCCCTTCCGGGAGTTTCGATTGTTGTTGACGGTACTACTACCGGAACGGTTACAAACTTTGATGGTGAATATACCATTGATGTTAATACAGGAGCAGTGCTCGTGTATTCTTATATTGGTTATTCCGACTTGCAAAAAGAAGTTACCGCCGGAGGAGTGATGAATATTGAACTTTCCACCAGCACTGAATCGTTAGATGAAGTTGTTATTGTTGGTTATGGATCGGTAAAGAAGAAAGATGCAACTGGTGCCGTAAGCTCTGTGAAAACTGAAGACTTCAACCGGGGTGTAAGCAGTTCTCCAAGTGACTTAATTCAAGGTAAAGTATCGGGTGTAATGATCACGAATTCAAGTGGTGATCCGGGAGCCAATACTTCTATCCGAATCCGTGGTAACTCATCGGTACGTTCGGGTAACGATCCGTTGATTGTTGTTGATGGAGTGCCTCTTTCAGGAGGAGCAACCACAGCAAGTGCCAATGTTGGTATTGGAGATTCGGATGCACGTAACCCCTTGAACTTTATTAATCCAAGCGATATTGAATCCATGGATATTCTTAAAGATGCTTCGGCAACTGCTATTTACGGATCGCGTGGTGCAAACGGGGTAATTATTATTACCACCAAAAAAGGTACTTCGGGTAAAAACCATGTTGAATACAATGCATCGTTTAGTGCAGCAAAAGCAGCTAACCTTATTCCGGTTTATTCGGCCAGCGAATTTGCCGCTGTCTCGCCATCAATGGATAATGGTGGAAGTGTTGATGCAATGGATGCAATTTTCAGAACATCGTTTTCGCAAAATCATAACGTAGCTTTTACCGGGGGTAATGCCGATATGAAATATCGTTTATCGTTAAGTGCACAAGATCAGCAGGGTGTGATTGAAAATACAGGTTTAGAAAAGTATACAGCAAACCTAACAGCCTCGCAAGACTTTTTCGACAAGGTGTTGACCGTTGATGTTAACATGATTACCTCGCAGGTAAATGATGAATATGCACCAATTTCGAACAACGCTGGTTATACCGGTAGTTTAATAAGTAATGCTTTGGCCTGGAATCCAACCGATGTTTTGTTGAATTCAGACGGATCGTATAATCAACCAAGTCTTGATTTATCGAACCCACTAGCCATGCTGGATATGATTAATGACAACGCAAGTACATTACGCGTTTTATCAAGTATGTCGGCTACCTTGAAAATTACACCCGACCTGACCTATAAACTTAACCTCGGTTGGGATATGTCGCGGTCAACACGTGGAACTTCAATTTCGAAAGAATTGTTTTACTCCGGTATTTACGAAAAAGGTACCGCAAGTGTAAACGATTTATATACTGAGAGTAAATTGATGGAACATACGTTAACGTATAATAAATTGTTTAACGAGAATTTCAGGTTTAATGCAATGGCCGGTTACTCTTATCAGGTTAATGATCGTTGGGGAAAAGGAATTTACGGAGAGAATTTCACCTACGAACAAGTTGATTATATCGACCAGCTTCAGGCAATTTCACAAGACACGAGAGATATTTCATCTTATTATGATCCAACCAGCGAGTTGCAATCATTCTTCGGAAGGGTTAACTTTAGTTTGTACGACAAATTTTTGGTAACTGCAACAATGCGTGCTGATGGTTCAAGCAAGTTTGGTTCGAACAACAATTACGGTTATTTCCCGTCAACAGCAGTTGCTTACCGTATTTCGGAAGAATCATTTGTACCTGAAGTATTTGATGATTTAAAAATACGTTTAGGATGGGGACAAACAGGTAACCAGGAGTTTCCTGCAGGTGCCTCGCAAGCACAATACAGTATTACACGCGACGGTTTAACACGTTCGCAATTTGATAATCCTGACCTGAAATGGGAAACATCAACTACTTATAATGTTGGAGTTGATTTTACATTGTTTGATTCAAAACTATCAGGTTCTATCGAGTATTTCAACAAGCGAACCGAAGATCTTCTGTTCTATGCAGAAGCTGCTTATCCTTCGCCATCATCAGGTAAAGTTTGGACCAACCTTGATGCTGAAGTGTTAAACACAGGAGTTGAGGTTTCGTTAAGCGGACGTATTGTTGAAACAAACGACTTTTCTTTTGACTTAAGTGCCAATATCAGTTTTCTTACCAACGAGTTACAAAACTTTGGACGAATTGTAGAAACAGGAGGATTACACGGACAAGGAATGTCGGGAGTTACCAGTCAGCGTTTTGTTGAAGGACAACCACTGAATGTATTCTACTTACTCGTATTCGAAGGACTTGATGCAGATGGAATAAGCCAGTATGCTGAAGGAAAACAATATGTTGGAGATCCAAACCCTGACCAGATTCTTGGTGTGTCAGCCAGTATGCGTTACAAAAATTGGGATTTGGTTGCCAACTTTAATGGAGCATTTGGCCATCAGGTATATAACAACACTGCAACATCAATACTTGTTGCCAGTAACCCAACAAAAGGTCGTAATACCTCTCCATTGTACGTAATCGACGGAGAAAGTCCTGATAATGCAATCTCGGCTTCAACCCGTTACCTCGAAGACGGTGATTTTATCCGCCTTAATAACCTTACACTGGGTTATACTTTTAAAGATGCTCCATGGGTATTTGAAAGAGCTCGTCTTTCATTAACCGGTCAGAACTTGTTCTTGATTACAGATTATTCTGGATTTGATCCTGAGGTTAACGTCAATAAAGCAGTTGACGGTGTTCCTTCGTTTGGTATCGACTATGTTCCTTATCCAAATTCCAGAACATTTACTTTTGGCCTGAATGTATCATTTTAATTACTTAAGAACTTGATTAACATGAAAAATATATTAAAATTTTTAGCCGTTTTTATCGCGATCACTGTAATGGGTATCGGCTGTACTGACTTAGACGAAACTCTGGAAGATCGCTTGACAAAAGATCAGGTAACAGCAGCTAATGTTTCTGATTTATTGACAGAACTTTACAAAACTCTTAATGATGTTGATGGTTCAGGTGCTGATATCGTTTTTGAACATACAACGGATATATTAATAGCACCAACCCGTGGTGGCGACTGGGACGATAACGGTGCCTGGCGTGCATTACATCAGCATAAATGGGATTCTGAACATTCGGGAATTGGTAACCGCTATCAAACCTATACTGCCGGTTTATTTTCGGCCATCGACTTATTACAGTACGAAACCAGTGCACAGCAGGAAGCCGAAGCACGATTTATACGTGCATTATATGTTTTCTGGATTACCGATGGTTGGGGACAGGTTCCAATGCGCGATCCGGGTGCGGCACTTTCTGAAGATCCTTATGTACTTTCGGGTGCCGAGGCAATCGATTTTGTAATTTCAGAATGTGAATCGATAATGAGCAGCCTGCCTGCAAACGATAACCCATGGGTGGCTACACAAGCCGCAGCACACGCATTATTGGCAAAAGCTTACCTTAGCAGGGATGTATTTTCAAGCGACCGTCAGTCTTTCTCATTTAGCTCAGATAATATGTCGTCAGTAATTTCAAATTGCGATGCCATTATCAATAGCGGTAATTTTGCATTGGAGAGTGACTATTTCATGAACTTTTCTGTTGATAATGAAAATTCAAATGAAATTATCTTTTCGGCACGTAATACACGAGGTATAGAATCTGGCGGTGTTCAGGGCCGTTATTATTCAACACTGCACTATAACCAAAAGCCAAGTGGATGGAATGGTTTTACAACCCTGGCTGATTTTTACGAAACATTTGAAGAAAATGATGTGCGCCGCAGCGGTGAAGTTGCAGCAGTAAAAGCAGCATCAGGTTTAGATGCCGGTTTACTCTACGGTCAACAGTATGATGAGAATGGTACTGCGTTGGAAGACCGTGCAGGTAATCCATTGTTTTTCACAAAAGAGAGCCCGATTATATCATCAGGTACGACATTAGAAACCAGTGGAATACGTATAATGAAATATACTCCTGATTACGACAATGTAGATTCGCCTGAAAATGACCTGGTTCATTTCCGTTATGCTGATATTCTTTTAATGAAAGCAGAAGCATTATTAAGAACAGGCGATAGTGCAGGGGCATTGGTTATTGTAAATCAATTACGTTCGGTGCGTAATGCATCAGAATTGGCATCAATTAATGAAGATGTACTGTTAGCAGAAAGAGCACGTGAGTTATACGATGAGAACTGGAGAAGAAACGACTTAATTCGTTTTGGAAAATATTTGGATTCATGGGATCAGAAAGAAGCTTCGGATGCGAAGTATTTACTCTTCCCGTTTTCGGCATCGCAAATTGCCTCAAATCCAAATTTGGTTCAAAATCCAGGGTATTAATATCTAAAGCAACTAATCCGCGTTTCGTAGTTTAGTTTATGAATCGAAGAAAGCCAATGAGTGAGAATTCATTGGCTTCTTTTTGGAGCTTTATTTGGTATGGCCCAAATCCATTCGGTTTATAAACTTTTAAGTAAAGTTCCATAGTCTGTAAATTGTTAGGCGAAAAGTTTTTAGCTTTGTTAGAAACCTGATTGACTAACAAATCAGACTAAACCAAGAAAATAAACTTTAATGGTGAAGAATGTTATAACCGCTATTGTCGTATTCGGCCTGTTTTTTTCGTGTATCAACAAAACAGGAAAACGCCAGTCAGATGATACCTTATTTCAGTTAGTGCCTCCAACGAAAAGTGGAGTAGATTTCGTTAATAGTGTAAAAGACGGAAAAGACTTCAACATTTTTACATATCGAAATTTTTATAACGGCGGAGGAGTCGGAATTGCAGATATTAACAACGATGGTCTTTCTGATATTTATATGATTGGAAATATGGGCGAGAATAAACTCTACCTCAACCAGGGCAATTTTACTTTTAAAGATATTACCGATCAGGCCGGAGTTAGCGGCAAACGAGCTTGGTCAACCGGTGTTGCAATGGTCGATGTAAACCAAGACGGATTGCTCGATATATATGTGTGTAATGCCGGAAATGTTGAGGGAGACGACCATAAAAATGAGCTTTTTATTAACAACGGAGATTTGACTTTTACCGATAAAGCTGCAGATTTTAACCTTGATGACGGAGGTTATACAACTCATGCTGCTTTTTTTGATTACGACCGAGACGGCGATCTGGATGTTTACATTCTTAATAACAGTTTCATCCCGGTTAACAGCCTTGGTTATTCAAACCGACGAATGCTTAGGAGCGACGAATGGAGTTTGCCTGATGAATACAGGGGCGGTGGCGATAAACTGATGCGCAACGATGATGGCAAATTTGTGGATGTGAGCGAAGAAGCAGGAATAATGGGTAGCCTTATTGCTTTTGGAATGGGTGTTACTGTTGGCGATATTAACCAGGATATGCTTCCTGATATTTATATCTCGAATGATTTTTACGAGTGCGATTACATGTATATTAACCAGGGCGACGGAACTTTTAAAGAAAGCCTGAGAGATTATATTCAGCATTTAAGTATGTCGTCGATGGGAGCTGATATGGCCGACATTAATAACGATGGATATGCCGATATTTTTGTTACCGATATGCTGCCGGAAGGAGATGAGCGATTAAAAAATACCAGTGAGTTTGAAACGTACGACCTGGTTGATATGAAATACGATCTTGGTTTTTACAATCAATACATGCAAAATGCTTTGCATCTGAATAATGCCGACGGAACTTTGTCTGAAATAGCATTTTACAGTGGTTCGGCACAAACCGATTGGAGTTGGGGCGCTCTCTTGCTTGATATGGATAACGACGGATACCGCGATATTTATGTGTCCAACGGTATTTATTACGATTTGACCGACATGGATTTTATGGAATTTTTTGCCAATAAAATCATGGAAAAAATGAAACAGTCAGGCGAGAAAGAGGACGTTGAAAATATTATCAGCCAAATGCCCAGTACTCCAATACCAAATTATGCTCTTCATAATAATGGCGATTTAACCTTTAAAAATAAGGCCGCTGATTGGGGGCTGGATGAACCTAGCTTTTCTAATGGTTCGGCTTATGGCGATTTGGATAATGATGGAGATCTGGATTTGGTGATTAGTAACGTAAATCAAACCTGCCTTTTGTTTCGGAATACTACCAGCGACAAGCATTTAAATAATTATATTTCAGTAAACTTAACCGGCAATAACGAAAATGTTTTTGGAATTGGTGCGGCAGTTTTTGTGTATTATAATGGTCTTATATTAAAACAAGAGGAGTTTCCAACGCGCGGTTTTCAATCGTCAGTAGATTATCGTTTGCATTTTGGTCTGGCAGATCAACAACTTGCTGATTCTGTAGTGGTTTATTGGCCCAATGGTAAAAAGCAATGCATTAAAGATGTGGCTGCCAATTCGATGTTGAGATTGAATATTATGAATGCAACAACCAATTACAGCCATCTGCCACAAATGCCAAAGAATAAAGAACTTTTTGAGCAACAACAAGTACCCTTTGAAAAGCATACTGAGAATGCGTACATTGATTTTGAACAGGAGGGGCTGGTTCCGCACAAAACATCAAGAGAAGGGCCGGCAATTGTTGTGGGAGACATTAACGGAGATCATCGGGAAGATGTATTTATCGGTGGTGCATCTGGAGAAGCACCACAACTTTGGATACAAAATCAGCACGGAGGTTTTACAAAAAAACAAAGCAATGCATTAGCAACTGATAAGTATTTTGAAGATACTGCAGCATTGCTTTTTGATGCTGATGGCGATGGCGATAAGGATTTGTATGTTGGATCGGGTGGAAACGATGCCCCTTCAACCAGCGAAAAACTTGTGGATCGTTTGTATCTTAACGATGGCAATGGAAGTTTCTCGAGAGCAGCTCAAGCCTTACCAAATATGCGTTATAACACTTCGGTTGTTGCCGAAAACGATTTTGACGACGATGGCGATCTTGATCTTTTTGTGGGTAATCTGGGGGTTTCACAGATTTATGGCATCAACCCAAAACAATATTTACTTGAAAACGATGGCAATGGAAATTATATCGATGTGACAGAAGCAAAAGCTTTCAAGCTTATGGATGCCGGCATGGTAACCGATGCCACCTGGTACGATATAGATAATGATAACAGAACCGAGTTGATTGTGGTTGGTGAGTGGATGGCTCCAAAAATATTTGCTTCAAACGGGCGTCGGTTACAAGAACTTTCAACTGGCCTCGACTCGTTAACCGGATGGTGGAATGCAGTATCGGTGGCCGATTTAGATTTGGATGGTGCTGCTGATTTAGTTTTGGGCAACAGAGGATTAAATATGTACTATCATGCCAGCAACAATGAACCGGCAAAAATGTATATCCATGATTTTGACAATAACGGAACGGTTGAACAGATTCTAACACGCGCTGTGCACGGAAAGGACAAACCCATTGCTTTGAAACGCGAACTCACCAATCAGATCGTATCACTAAAAAAGACAAACCTGACATATTCCGACTTTGCAAAAAAATCGATTCACGAGATTTTACCTCCGGGCTTGTTAGAGAATTCGTTGGTGAAAGATACCCGTATTTTTGAAAGTGTTGTGGCATATAATAAAGGCAATCTGCAATTTCGCATCGATACTTTACCAAATTCTATTCAATTTTCAAGCGTAAACAAAATTCTGATAAGTGATGTGGATGGCGATAACTACCCAGATCTTTTACTCGGAGGCAATGATTTTGATTATAAACCACAATTTGGACGACTCGATGCCGGATTCTTCAATCTGCTTAAAGGAGGAGAACAGGGGTTTGAGCAAGTGAGAAACCCGGGTATAAAAGGCACCGGAATGGTTCGAAGCCTTGATGAAATAACCATAAACAAAACTAAACACCTGCTAATTGGCATCAACGATGAAAAAGCACAGTTATATAAATTCAAATAATATTATTCTGATCGTTTTAGTGGCGGCGTTACTAAACGCATGTCAGTCAAATGAGCGGCAATTTAATCTGCACTATCCCGATAAAACCGGAATTGATTTTAAAAATGAGGTGCACGATACCAAACAAGCTAGTATCCTTGATTATCTGAACTACTACAATGGTGGAGGTGTTGCTGTTGGCGACATTAACAATGATGCACTTCCTGATCTGTTTTTTATTGGCAACCTCGAAAAAAACGGGCTTTTTTTGAATAAAGGAAACCTGCAGTTTGAAGATATTACCGAAAGTGCCGGTGTGGCCGGTAACTCCGATTGGAACACCGGAGTTGTTATGGCCGATGTGAATGGAGACGGGTGGCTCGATATTTATGTGATGGCTGTAATCGGAATATCAGGATTTGAAGGTCATAACGAGTTGTATATCAATCAGCAGGATGGAACGTTTAAAGAAGAAAGTCGGAAATACGGTCTTGATTTTGACACCTATTCTTCAACAGCTGCTTTTTTTGATTACGATAAAGATGGCGACCTGGATATGTACTTGTTGAATCAGGCCGTACACACATCAAAATCTTACGGGTCTTCATCGCTTCGTTTTAACCGAAAATACGAGTCGGGCGACAGGCTTTTGCGCAACGATAACGGTTATTTTAACGATGTGAGTGAAGAAGCAGGAATATTTGGCGGAATTATAGGTTATGGCCTTGGACTGGGAATTGCTGATTTTAATAACGACGGCTGGGACGACATTTTTGTGAGCAACGATTTTTTTGAAAACGATTATTACTACCTCAATAACGGCGACGGAACATTCTCGGAAAAACTGGCCGAATACTTTGGAATGACCAGCCGTTTTTCAATGGGGAACGATATTGCAGACATTAACGGCGACGGTTTTATGGATTTGATTACACTGGATATGTTACCCGAAGATGAAAAAATACTACAGGCTTCAGACGGAGATAACAGCATGGGATTGGAACGGCTCAAGCAAAAGTTAGGATATCATCCACAGTATTCGCGTAATATGATGCAACTGAACAATGCCGGAAAATCATTTACCGAAGTGGCCTTGCAGGCCGGAATTGCAGCTACCGACTGGAGCTGGGCACCTTTATTGGCTGACTATAACCAGGATGGAATACTCGATCTTTTTGTGGGAACCGGTATCGAACGTCGTCCGAATGATTTGGATTACATCCGCTTTATTTCGAACGATCAGATTCAGGGAACGCTTGAAAATACAAACCTGATGGATAATCTGGCATTAAAAGTTATGCCAACCGGAATTATCCATAATTACATTTTCGAAGGAACGGGATTTGAATTTAAAGATCAATCAGGGAATTGGATTCCGATAGATACACTAAAAAGTAACGGGGCAGTTTTTGCCGATCTTGATAACGATGGTGATCCCGATTTGGTTACCAATAATTTTAATGCGCAACCGGTTATTTACGAAAACCTGAACCATGAGCAAAATAATTACCTGAAATTAAATTTTGAATACCCGGCACAAAACCGTTTTGGGCTTGGAACAAAAGTGGTTTTATACAATGATGGGACAATGCAAATGCGCCAGTTGAACGTAACGCGTGGTTATCAATCGTCAGTTGATCCGGTTGTGCATTTTGGCTTAGGAAAAGCCACTGTTGTAGATTCTTTGCTACTTATTTGGCCCGATAATACATTTCAAATGGTATACGATATAAATGCCAATCAAACGATGACCGTTAGTCCCGAAAGTAATAGAGAGGTTTTTAACTGGAATCGTTTAAATCCGGAATATGAGAAGTGGTTTGAGGCACCCGACCCGGCGAAAATCGTACAAGTGAAACATGTAGAAAACAACTATTCAGATTTTGACCGTGAGAAGCTTATTCCTTATATGATTTCGGCCGAAGGCCCTGCATTGGCAGTAGGAGATGTAAATGGAGACAAACTTCCCGATTTTTTTATGGGGGCTTCAAAACATGATACGGCTCGCCTGTTTATTCAAAACGAAAATGGTTTTGCTGAAAAAACAATTTTGGCGTTTATTGATGATGCGGTTTTTGAAGATGTTGACGCTCATTTTGTCGATCTGGATAACGATGACGATTTGGATTTGTTTGTCGTTTCTGCCGGTGGTGAGTTTTATGGGCAAATGCCTGAATTAAAAGACCGCATTTACTTTAACGATGGTCAAGGCAATTTTACCAAAAACGAAGAAGCAATTCCCGATTATTATTCGAATGGATCGGTTGCACGGTTTTGCGATTTTGATGGCGATGGTGATCAGGATGTTTTTGTTGGAGGTCGCGCCGTTTCGTACCGGTTTGGAGCAATGCCTGAATCATATCTGCTTATTAATGATGGAAAAGGTCGGTTCAGTATCAGTGACCAGCCTGAAATTTTACAGGCCGGAATGGTAACAGATGCTGTTTGGTACGATTTGAATAACGATGAGCAGACTGATTTGTTGGTGGTGGGCGAGTGGATGAGTCCGCAATTTTATTTAAATGATGACGGAAAACTAACTCTCAGCTCGGATAGAATTACAGATAAACCGAATGGACTTTGGCGCGCAGTTATTCCATTTGATGTAGATCAGGATGGCGAGATTGAATTTTTACTCGGAAACTGGGGAACGAATTCCAAACTTCATGCTTCAAAAGAATTTCCTCTTCGTTTGTATTACTCAGATTTTGATAATAACGGCCGCACAGAAACAGTATTGGCGATAGAAAATGCCAAAAAATATTATCCGGTTAATACAAAAGACCAACTAGATGAGCAACTCGGAAAAATTACTGCCAAATACGAAAATTACCGTGATTTTGCCGGACAAACGATGGAACAGATTTTTGGAAAGCAGCTGCTTGAAAATGCCGAACTACTGGATGTAACATGTTTACAATCCGGTTATTTGGATAAGGTAGGTACTGAGTATCATTTTATTTCTTTTGCCAAGGAGTTGCAAGTTGCGCCAATCAATGAATTTCTGGCCGGCGATTTTAACAATGACGGAAAACAGGATGTACTGGCGGCTGGTAATTTCCTTGGTGTTTCACCGTATCACGGGCGTTATGTTGCCAACTCCGGAATAATATTAAACGGCAACGGAAATATTAATAGAGGTGTTTACTGTGGACTGAATTATTCGCAGAAAGAAATTAGAAAACTGAACATTATTGATGTTGGCAACGAAACTTATGTGTTGGCAGCTCCCAACAATGGAGCATTAATCTGGAATAGAGTGAGGAAGTAGAAAAGTGGAAAGTTTAATCTGGCGATGTTGATCTGATTATGAAGCGAAGAAAATTACAAATTTCAATACTAGTACTGTTTTTAATTTTAGTTGTGGCCGCGTGGTACTTTTTTCTAAAAAAGTGGGATTACAAAGTAATGTTTACAGCCCCGGTACATTCATCTGTTGCTTATTCGTTTATCAAAAATTATAAGGAGTGGGATGGAAAAACACTTAACCCTGGACAGCTTGTTTTAAGTAATCCGGAACCATGGACTCAATTATCGGCCGAACTGCAGTTAAATGATGAAAAGTGGGATTTTGATTGGTACCTGAAACAAAAAAATGATTCGGTAACTAAGGTGGTTGTTGAGTGTTCAAATCCGGATCGGGCACTAAAAAACCGGCTTGATATTTTACTTCGTCGGTCGGCATACGCAAAAAGTGTGAAACGAAATGTGAAGATCATCCGCGACAAACTAAATAAGAGGAGTGAAGAATTTCATTATTCGATTACGAATGACCGCAGCATAGCAGAAATTGCTTGTGTTGCTATCTCAACACAATGTACTATTCGCGGAAAAGCAGATGAGATGATTCGAAACGTGGTAGACTTGAATATGTTCGTAAAAGATAATGACTTGGGACTAAATGGCGATCCGATGATTGTTATACATAAATGGGATCCTCAAACCGATGTTATTGATTTTGATTTTTGCTTTCCTGTTTTACATCCTGAACGAATGCCGGATGACCCGCGAATAAAATTGGAAAAGGTAGCTGTGCCCAAAGCATTGTATGCTGAATATTTTGGGAATTATTGTTATTCCGATTACGCATGGGGAGCACTGTACGAAAAGATTAGAAAAGAAGAGTTTGAAACGACAGGAAGAATTATTGAGGTTTTCTACAACGATCCGCACACCGGAGAAGATGACAAAGACTGGAAAGCCGGAATTTATATGGAGCTTAAAAAATGATGATTACAACATTAAAAAATATTTGCTACTTATCTTCATTTTTTACATTTTTGGAATATCATAATACCAGGTGAATAATTTAAATAGAATTGTTCTAATGCCCTGATCAATATAAATGTGTTCTGCTTTTTGTTGATCAAATGTTTAAATTGCTTATTTGGTGTCATGATTTTAAAACTAACTATCTATGACTTATTTGAAAAACGATCGCGGCGTTGCGTACAGCAAATTGCCGGCATTTGGTGTAATTTTGTTTTTGCTTTTAACTGCCTGTCAGTCGAAGAAAAATGCAGAACCAAAACAACTCTTAACACCTCCTTCAGCTAATGACGAATACTATCAGGAAATAGCCAGTGATATAGGACTTGATTTTGTGCACTCCATTGGCGATGATGAACTGTCTAACATCGTAGAATCAAGCGGTGTTGGTGCTGCATTTATCGATTTTGACCAGGATGGTTTTATCGACATTTATGCCTGTAATGGTACCTGGGTGGAAAAACTGAGTGGAGGTGAAAAACCCAAAAATCCATCGCACAATCATTTGTATAAAAATCTTGGCAACGGAACTTTTCAGGATGTAACCGAGCAAGCCAAAGTTGGGGGACCTTGGTACGGAATGGGGATAACAGTTGGTGATTACGATAACGACGGTTTTCCCGATATTTTCCTAAGTAATTTTGGCGAAAATGTATTGTTACGAAACAATGGCAACGGAACTTTTACGGATGAGTCGAAACGTGCCGGAGTTAAAGGCGGAGAGCAATTTAGTGTTGGCGCCTCGTGGCTCGATTTTGATAACGATGGCTACCTGGATTTATATGTGGGTAA
This sequence comes from uncultured Draconibacterium sp., assembly GCF_963676815.1. Taxonomy (NCBI): domain Bacteria; kingdom Pseudomonadati; phylum Bacteroidota; class Bacteroidia; order Marinilabiliales; family Prolixibacteraceae; genus Draconibacterium; species uncultured Draconibacterium sp. Next base: position 281,964 of record NZ_OY781365.1, on the reverse strand, counting down.
CTACTTGTTTTTCGATCCGGAGTACGATTATTATTATGCTCCTGATGGTTTTCCCGGGCCGCTTGCTTACGACAGTCAGCCGGATATTTTATACCGGAATAACGGCGATGGAACGTTTGAAGATGTAACACAGGCAATGGGAATTGAGGACCTTGATGGCAGAGCAATGGGGGTTGGCGTTGCCGATTACAATGCCGATGGATTTGTTGATATTTATGTTGCCAACGACCATACTGTAAACTACTTGTGGCAAAACAACCAGGGCAAAAGTTTTACCGATGTGGGAACAATGTCGGGAACAGGTTTTAGCCAATCGGGAGAGGCAACGGTGAGTATGTCGGTAGACTTTGCAGATTTTAATGGCGATGGGTTACTCGATATGTTTATTTCAGACGATACCTATTGTTCGTTGTACAAAAATCTTGGAGGTAATGTTTTTAGCGATATATCATATCCCGCCGGAATTTCTGTGGCGTCGGGTCAATTTGTTGGATGGTCGTCCAGTTTTCTCGATTTTGATAACGACGGCGATGTTGATATTTTTAAAAGTAACGGCGAGTTAAAACATTTATATGGACATGAAGATCAGTTGTTTGAAAATGTTGGGAACGACAAGTTTAAGGATGTGTCAGTAGAGTTGAGTTCCTATTTTCAGCAAGAAAATGTGGGGCGTGGAGCTTGTGCCGGAGACTACGATAATGATGGTGATCTGGATATTTTCATCATGAATATAGATGGAGAATGTAAATTTATCAGGAACAATAAAGGCAACCAAAATAATTGGATTGAGCTCGACCTTGAGGGCATAACAAGTAATAAAGACGGAATTGGAGCTTTGGTTAGTATTGTTTGCGGCGAAACCAAACAAGTGGCACAAAAGAAAAGTACCACCGGTTATCTTTCGCAAGGCGACCCGCGTATACACTTTGGTTTGGGGCAAAATGAAACCATCGATGAGGTTCAAATTAAGTGGCCATCAGGAATCGTTCAAAAGCTGACCGATATTCCGGCGAATCAAATTCTGCAAATTGTTGAATCGGAATAATCTGCATATGAGAAAGTTATTGCAAGTAAAAAAAATAGCAATCGTGTTGCTTTTTGTTGCGGCTGTTTTGCTGGCAGGCTGTTCCGGAAAATCAATGCAAGGAGTCATTCTGGTTTGTGAAGTTCCGCAGGATGTCGAACTAAGCGCTTCACCTTGGGATCTTCAAGAATTGGAAGATGCCCGAATTGTTGCAGTCCAGCAAAACGGAAACACGAAAATATTAACTACCGGTTTTTTTGCTGCTATTTCACCCACTGTTGCTTACGATGGAAAGCGAATGCTTTTTGCTGCCAAAAAACAAGCAGACGATTTCTGGCAGATTTGGGAAATGAAATTGAACTCGGGGAAATCGCAGCAATTAACTTTTTGCGAAACCGACTGCACAAACCCGGTTTACCTGCCCATATCGCGTTTTGCATTTACCAAACGAATGAGCTCAGAAAAAATAGATGATTGTAACCAGGTGTTTACGGCCAATCTCGATGGAAGTAATATGCAACAGGTAACATTTAGTCCGCAAACTTTTGCAGCGCTTACTGTATTAAACGACGGACGAATTGTGGCAATGGAAAAACAAATTTACCCGCAGCACGGAGAGCAAAAAATAATGGTAATGCGGCCCGATGGAACCAAGCTGGAACTGTTTTACAAAAGCGAGAACGGAAATTTTGTGCAAAGTAAAACAATAGAAACCGGTAGTGAGCAGCTGTTTTTTATTGAGCGAAGTGGAGGCAAAAGCAATATCGTTTCTCTTTCGTACAATATACCGTTGCACAGTTATAAAGTAATTAGTGAAAAAACAGCGGGCGATTTTCTTACCGTTTCATCCGGCGATGATGAGAATATGCTGGTCACTTATCGTAAAAACCAAGATGATAATTTTGGCTTGTACTCATTCAATCTCGCAACTGGTTTGCTCGAAAAAAAATATTTTAATGAAGGATATAATACTATTGAAGCTACAAAAGTTGAGCAGACTAACCGGCCAAAAAATTTACCCAGCGAAGTAAAATTGGAAGAACCGTCAGGCTTGCTCATGTGTCAGGATGCAAATTTTGCTGCTGCAAAAAATACAGGGATAGGCATCGCACAAAAAGTTGAGTTGTTAGGAATTGATTCAAGCCTTGGCGTAATAGATATTGAAGAGGACGGTTCGTTCTACGTAAAAATTGAAGCAGACCTTCCATTTCGTGTTCAGACACTGTCGGCTGACAACGAGGTGATTAATGGCCCTGGAAGTTGGTATTATATTCGGCCTAACGAGCGGCGCGCATGTGTAGGTTGCCACACCGGTCCTGAAATTACACCTTTTAACAGGCAACCACTTGCTGTAAGAAAAGATCCGCATATTTTCAAAACGAATTCGGATCTGAATTTGAAAAATGCTAACACAAAGGATTATGAGCATGAATAGGAAAAAGCTATTTTTCATATTGGGTTTTATTGTACTGTTCTCGCTGATCATATATTTTCCGGGAAGACAAAAGGCACGTCAGCATGTTAATTACATGACGGCAGTGGAAGATCATCCTTTAAAATGTACCTCGTGCCATTTGCATATGATAGACAAAGACAAGCCAATTGGAAAATGGCTGAGCGAAGACTATTATTCGCCTTTTAACCTGGCTGTTTCAAGCAATGGACAAAAATTATATGTGGTGGCCCAGGATGCGAATGAATTGATGGTTGTTGATGCGAACAGTAAAAAAGTTGAAAAGCACATTGCTGTTGGCGAGTTTCCGCATAGTGTAGTTTTATCTGGAAATGGAAGGAAAGCGTATGTAAGTAATCAGTGGAGCGACAATGTTATGGTTGTCGATTTAACATCCGGGGTGGTAACTGATACAATTCAAACCGGAAACGGTCCGTCGGGAATAATGCTGAGTAGCGATGAAAAGTATTTATATGTAGTAAATACATTTGCCTCCGATCTTACTGTAATCGATCTCGAAAAAAAACAGGAAATAAGGCGTTTGCCGGCAGCGAATAATCCAACAGGGATTGTATTGTCTCCCAATGGCAGCAAGTTATATGTTTCGGGAAGAAGAGCACACATGGTTCCGTTTGGCGATCCAACAATTACGGATATTACGGAGTTCGACAGCGAAAGAAATATTGTTAGAAATACATTGAATGTGCATGATGCATATTTAATGGAAAACATGGCTTTTACATCCGATGGAAAACTGGCTTTAATGTCATTGATCCGACCTAAAAACCTGCTTCCTACAGTTCAGGTAGAACGCGGCTGGATGATGAATCATGGATTTGGCGTCATAGAACAAACGGGCAAACAGCGGATTATTCAGTTTTTGCTTGATGAACCCAATTCGTATTATTCCGATCCGTTTGATATTGTTGTGAGTAAAGATGGCAAAAGGGCATTTATTTCGAGTTCAGGGGTGAATCATATTTCGGTAGTTAATCTCGATTCAATTCGTTCGATTCTTAATAAATACAGTGAGGAAGAGCTAAATTACCTGGCTAACGATCTTTCGTTTAGCCGTCATTATATCGAAAAGCGAATTTCTACCGGAGCGGCACCAAAAGGTTTGGCACTCTCAAATGACGGAAGCAGGTTGTATGTGGCCAATCAACTGGATGATGAGCTGGGAGTTATCGATGTTCAAAAACTCGAAAATCTGGATCCGATTGATTTGGGCGGCCCCAAAAAGATAAGTGTTACGCGGCGTGGGCGTCAGGTGTTTGTAAATGCCGGAGGAACATTTCAACACCAATATTCGTGCTACACTTGTCATCCTGATTACCATGAAGATGGCTTGGTTTACAATATGGCCGGAAAAGATATGGGCCGAAATGTGACAAATACACAATCGTTGCGCGAAATAAACCATACTGCACCTTTTAAGTGGAATGGTAAAAACCAATCGGTATACAAACAGGATGGAATGCGTTTTTCAACGGTACTAACACGAACTGAAGCGTTCAGTTATCCTGATCTTGATGCGCTTGCCTCGTTTATTATGACCGACATTAAAAATCCGCCCAACCTGATGTATAATGCAAACGGAGAACTTACAGCCTCGCAAAAGAGAGGAAAAGAAATTTTTGAACGCACAGAGGACAATTTTGGTAAAGAAATTCCTGAGAATGGACGATGTGTAACTTGTCATCCGGCACCCTATTTTACCAACTTTAAATTTGCCGATGTGGGTACTCTTGCCGAAACCGATGATACGATACAGTTTGACACGCCACACCTGAACAACATTTTTGCATCAGCGCCATATTTGCACGATGGCCGTGCCACAACACTGGAAGAAATATGGACTCTTTATGGGGGCGATGATGAACACGGAGTGGTAAACGATATGACAAAAATGCAATTAAACGATTTAGTTAATTATCTAAAATCAATACGCACCGCGAAACTCGAGACGCCCGAAGAAAAAGTGTTAAAAGCGGGTATGTAATAACTTTTGAAACTGAGAACATCAATAAAACTATAAACGAATGAAAATCAAGTTTAATCAATATGCATCAATACCTGTAGCATTGCTGCTGATTGGTATTGTACTAATGGGATTTACATTGCGCGACGAGAATAGTAAAACGAATGAGACAAATGCTGTTCCGGTATATGGGAACTGGAAAAATTTTACCAAAGCCGACGGACTTCCCGGAAACAAAACTTATGCAGTTCATACCGACGGAGATCGTGTTTTGGTTGGTACGCACGAAGGATTGGCCGTTTATGAAAATGCAGAATGGACGACTTACACCACAGAAGATGGTTTGTCGCACAACGGTGTTATTGCCATTGATGTGAACGAGATGACAGGCGATGTGTGGTTAGGAACAATGGGAGGATTGACGCGCTGGTCGGGAGGAAATTTTGAAGTATACACACAGATGAACAGCGGTATGCCAAACGACCTGATTTATTCGGTTGTATGCGACGGAAAAGATGTTTGGATAGCAACCGGCGGCGGGGCAGGAAAACTTGATACTTACACCGGAGTGTGGGAGATATTTACCGAAGAGAATGCACCAATGCATGAACCGTGGACATATAGTGTTTGTGCCGGCGGCGGAAAAGTTTTTATTTCTGCCTGGGGCGGCGGTGTAATTGAATATACCAAGAAAACCGGAAAATTCAGAGATTATGTTGATCCTGACGGGAATATGGAAATCGATCTTTTTCCTGATGATGGAGTAGTTCATGATATTACAACCGGAGGTGCATGGTCGGATGGAATTTTGTGGATAGCCACCTATTTTGGATTAAGCCGTTATGACGGTGTGCACTGGAAAGGTTATTTTGACCACGACAGTGGTTTGGCAAGTAATTTCATCAACTACGTTTATTCAAAAGATAATGTGGCTTATGTCTGCACCGATCAGGGCTTAAGCATTACCGATGGCGACACTTGGGTAACCTATAAAACGAATGAGAATGACGCTAACGGAAAAGCAATTATCACAAATGGCGATGATAAATCGGAGAAGTTATTTTCACCGTCAATATCTCACAATTTTATTTTAGGAGTTGATGTGCAGGATGATGTAATTTGGGTGGCCACTTCATACGGTTTAAGCAGGGGCGAGCGAATAAATTAAAAACTGAATGCTATGAAAAAGATAATTGATTATAAACGCATATTGTTCTTTTCCCTGATGTTACTGTTTTCGGCAGGCTCGTTAAGGGCGCAGGAAGGAAAAGTAATGTATGGAAACACCCCCGACAGTATTTTCCCCTACGGTAAGTTTCAGAAAGCATATAAATACCATTTTGTCGAGCCTATCGAGTTTCATGGCGCAGGCCGCGAAAAGGCCGCACCCACCGATTTAACTGAAGTGAGACTGGGATTTTTGGGGCCGCTTGAGAACTCGGAGTTGGTACCTCTGGGCCGGCAAATGCTGAATGGCGCAACTTTGGCCATTGAAGAGGCAAATGCAAAAGGTGGGTACAACGGATTGCCTTATAAATTAATGATTCATAACGACGTTGGATTATGGGGAGCCGCAGCAAATGAAGTGATAAAAATGGATGACGAAAAAGTGTGGGCATGGCTTGGCTCTATCGATGATATTGTTTCGCATGTGGCACTGAGGGCGACATTGAAATGCGAAATACTGATGGTGTGTACCGGAGATCCGGATCCCACATTTACTGAAACAAATATTCCATGGGGTATTCGCATAATCAGCGATGATCGTCAAAGCGGATACGCGTTAGCATATCATATCTTTCAGAATGAGGGACATCAACGTCTTGCCGTTATCAGGGCAAATAATCGTTACGGCAGGGTTGGTGTTATGGAGTTTAGCGGTGTTGCAACCCGCCTGGGGCATCCTGTGCGAATGGAGGAGCGTTTTGAGGTGGGCGAAACAGACTTCAGCATGCAGTTGAGTAACATTAAAAAAGCCAATCCTGATGCTATATTAATTTGGGGAAATGCAACCGAGTCGGCTTTGGTGCTTAATCAGTTGCGCGAGATGGGGTTGGAACAGCCTGTTTTTGCTTCAGACCGCGTGGTTTCTGATGAATTCCTGAAAATTGCAGGAGACAATGCACAAGGAATTGTAGCCACATCTCAGTACAATCCCGATGCTGATGATCCGATATTGAATGAATTTCAAGAGAATTACAGGAAACGTTTCGGAATGGAAGCTGACGTTTTTGCTGTGCATGCCTACGATGGAATGAATTTAATGATAAAAGCCATTGAGAAAGTTGGGCTTAACCGTGTGTTAATTAGGGATGTTCTGACCGATCTCAAAACTTTTCAAAATTATAAAGGAGCCAGCGGAGAGATTGTATTTGACGCTTCGTGGAACGATGTAGGTAAAATATTTATGGCAGAATATAAGGATGGAGCGTATCAGTTTTTCCCAGCCGAACTGATGAAAGAACGTGGGCACTCTACCCGAATGCCCGGTTATTAGCAAAACAAATTTAGTTGAGAAGGAAAAGGAATTTAATGGGGAGTCTCAGGTTTATCAAGGTCCTGATTTTGGGATGCAGTTTGATTTTGTTGGTCAACGGATTTCCAAAAAGTGTAAGAGCTCAGGATAATGCCGGCACAACCATAAATATTGGGCTGTTATTATCGGATAGCTCAAAAACCGAGGCAATACAAGGAGCTGAACTGGCAATACAGCAAGCCGGGGAAAATGAATTTTTCAATGGGAAACATATAAAGTTGATTACCCGCTCGATGGAGGGACTTTGGGGAGCAGGCGCTACACAAACGGTAGATCTTGTTTTTAATCACAATGTTTGGGCAATAATTGGTAGCCACGATGGCCGCAATGCACACCTGGCCGAGCAGGTTATTGCAAAAACGCAGGTTGTTTATGTTTCGGCATGGGCCGGCGATCCAACGCTTGCACAAGCTTACGTGCCATGGTTTTATAGTTTAGTTCCGAATAATATTCAACAAGCAGAACAACTGTACCGTGATATTTATCTGAACGAAAAATCGGATCGAATAGTAGTGATAGCCAACGAAGCTTATGATACACAGAATGCTATGAATTATTTTCTGGAGGAGGTTCGCAAAAATCAGGAAAAAGTGCCCGTTGTTATCAGCTACAATACCGACGATTTTAATGAGGAAGTGATAACAAAACTAAAAGACCAAAAACCGGCGGTAGTAGTAGTTTTTGCACAACCTGCGGAATCTCTGCAAATTGTCGATGCATTATCTGGGCTGGCAAAAATATACCTGCCTTTTACAGCCTTGGGTGAAAATACCAATCATGATTTTGAAATTGCTGATTTTGAGGGAACCATGATTCCGAATACGCATTACTTTACTGGTGATGAGGGTACAGCATTTTGTAAAACGTATTCTGATACATTTGACAAACCTGCTTCGCCAACAGCTGCTTATGCGTACGATGCTGCCTGGCTTATTCTGAATAAAATCGTGGAAGCCGGTTTTAACAGGGAAGATTTTAAGGCCATTTTAAGCTCGACAAACGATACAGGTGTAACCGGTAAAATTCAGTTCGATGAATTGGGCAGAAGAATTCAGCGGCTGCAATGGATTCCGGTTTCTGAAAACTTATTTAATCCTGTTGAAAAATGAGTGGAAGAAATGACTAATTTGTTATATTTTTGAGGCTGTCTGAAGCGATTTACCGTTCGCAAATCGCTTCTCAACTAGCCGCTCAGAATAGAAAAGTGCCCTTATTATTTTGGGGAGATGTAAAAGTTAAAACTTTTTAAATGAATAAAAACAGCCTATTTCTTACAATTATCACATTGCTTTTCGTGTTCACTGCTTGCGAGCAGGGAAATAAAAAGACTCCGGAACAGGAAGCGATAGAGTTGATGACAGCCCAAACAATGGGGATAGCTTACCTTGAAGAATTTAAACTAGAGGAAGCCGAAGCTGAATTTTTAAAATATATTGATTTATCTCCAAAAGACAAATTGGGATACGCCAATCTGGGGTTGACCTATCTTCGAATGGGTAAATACCCTGAAGCGGAGGAGCAAATCCAAAAAGCGATTGAAATTGATGCGCAGGATGCAGATATTCGTCTGATTTTGGCGACCATTTACGAGATGGATAACAAAAGAGAAAAAGCAATTTCAGTTTTAAATGATGCATTAACATTTGCTCCTGACCACGCAAAAATATTGTATAATCTTTCAGAACTTTATTCGGCAGGAAATGATGAAGCATCGCAAAAGGGGAAAAGGGAATGTATTGAGCAATTGGTGAAAGTAGTTCCTCAAAACCTCGTACCTCAGCTTAGCCTTGTAACAATTAATATCAACGAAAACCAGGGAGATAGTGCTTTGGCACGCCTTGAACTTATAGCTAAACAATTTCCGGCTTTCCCGAAAGAAGCAGTTACCTATTATGAAAATACATTGGATCTTTTGCGTAAAAACGATCTGAAAAATGCAGTCACACAATTTACGATCTTTCATAACTATATGAAGGTAACAGCACCCTATCAGGCCGGAATAATGGAATTGAAAGGCCCTGGAGGAAACCTCATCGGCTTTCCTTTAATTGAGTACAACAAGGACCTTATTATTCAGGACGTGGAAGAAAAGTCCTATCTCGATGTAATACAGTTTAGCGAGGTTAGTGCTTCGGCCGGGCTGAATACTATTAACATGAATGCCGACAATACAAATGAAACTACAACTGTACTTTCAGCAGATTTTGATGGCGATGGCGATATTGATATTTATATCGAAAATTCTGATAAGAAGGCAAAAACCGGCCGGCAATTTCTTTTTAGTAACGAGATGGGCCGTTATACCGATGTTGCATCAACCGTTGGCATAAAACATAAAGGCGCAGCAACGGATGCCGAGTTTGTTGATTACGATAACGATGGTTTTCTTGATCTTTTCATCACAACGAAAATCGGTGATGTTTTGTACCGAAATGCCAGCGAAGGAGCGTTTGATGATCAAACAAAGGATGCGGGAATAGAAAACAATGGTGGTGGACAAAACTTACTGTCGTTTGATTTTGATCATGATGGTGATCTGGATATATTAAAAGCGACAGAAAATGGTCCGTTAATGTTTAGGAATAACAACGACGGAACGTTTACCGAAAGAATTGCAGAAACAGGAATCGATCAGCAACAAATAATAAATGATGCTGCTTTTGGCGATTTTGATGAAGATGATGATCTTGATTTTGTTGTTACAGGCCCGTCGGGAACTATATTGTATGCTAATCAGCGTGCGGGCGTTTTTAAGAATGTAAACTCTGAAAGTGGATTGGATGAGAGTTTTGCCGGACAATCGGTAGAAGTTGGAGATTTTAATAATGATGGATTTCTTGATCTGTTACTCACTTCGACAGAAACAGGAGATCTGCAAATTTTCGAAAACCACGGAAACGGTCACTTTACAGAACTTAAAAATGTAAAAGGTATGTTTGCTTCCGTAAGCGAAACAAACATACAGGATGCAAAGTTCTTTGATTTTGATAACGATGGTTATTTAGATATCGTATTAGCCGGAACTCCTGTTAACGAGGGAGAGCGCGGCGTATTCTTGTTTCATAACGATGCGCCGGGAGAATTTTCTGATGTATCAAACTTGTTTCCAGAGAATGTTTTATCAGCGAGCCAAATCGATTTGTTTGATTATAACGAAGATGGCGATATTGATGTACTGCTTGCCGGAACAAATGGGGGAGTTTACCTTTTACGAAACGACGGTGGAAATATTAACCACTACGTAAATATGAAACTGGTGGGATTGCGCACCGGAAGTGCCAAAAACAACCATTTTGGAATTGGCGCAAAAATAGAAGTACGAAGCGGTGATTTATACCAAACTAAAGTAATTGATAAACCCGGTGTTCATTTTGGGTTGGGGCATCGTAAAAATGCGGATATCATACGAATTACATGGACAAACGGTGTACCTCAGAATATTTTCCGTCCTGGTGTAGATCAGGCTTTGATTGAAGCACAAACGCTTAAAGGATCGTGCCCGTTTCTTTACACCTGGAACGGCAGCGAATACGAATTTGTTAAAGACATAACCTGGCGAAGTGCATTGGGAATGCCTCTGGGAATTATGGGCGAAAATACGGCTTATGGATTTGCTGCTGCATCGGATGATTACATCAAAATTCCGGCAAAGGCACTCAAAGAAAAAGACGGAAAGTACCTGATGCAGGTTACATCAGAACTTTGGGAAACTATTTACATGGACAAAATACGTTTGGCGGTGGCCGATCATCCGGCTTCGGTTGAGGTATTTGTGCCCGAGCAGTTTACTCCGCCTCCGTTTCCCGGCTACGATTTACATCAGGTGAATCAAAAAATTATGCCCGTATCAGCAGTTGATCACAACGGGCACAATGTGATGTCGTTTATTGAAAAGGAAGATGATGTGTATTTGCCGGGCTTTGATGCCGCAAAGTACCAGGGAATGACAGAAAGGCATTGGCTTACAATTGATCCGGGAAGTAAAGTAGATACAAAGCATTTAAAATTGTATATGAAAGGTTGGGTATTTCCAACCGATGCCAGTATTAACTCTGCTTTGGCGCAAACTGATGCATTGAACTCAATGTGGCCGGTAATTCAGGTGCAGAATAGTAAAGGAGAATGGGAAAATGCTGTTGAGAATTTTGGCTTCCCCATGGGAAAAGACAAAACGGTTATCGTGGATTTGTCGGGTAAGTTTAAGACCGGTGATCACCGGGTGCGCATTGTAACCAACATGGAAATTTACTGGGATTACATTTTCTTTTCAAGTACTACAGAAGAGGCACCAGTTAAAACGACATTTTTAGATCCGGAAACGGCCGATTTCCATTATCGCGGATTTTCGCGTATGTATCGTAAAGGTGGTCGTTACGGCCCGCACTGGTTCGATTATTACGATGTGGATAAAAATCCGCAATGGGTTGATTTAGTTGGCAATTACACGCGTTATGGCAATGTTCGTCCATTATTGCTGGAGGCTGATGATCAGTATATTATTTCAAATGCAGGCGATGAAATTTCCATTTCATTCTCAACCGCCTCGCTGCCGGAATTGCCGGATGGATGGACACGAAGTTTCTTTATTCACAGTGTGGGCTGGGTAAAAGACGGTGATTTAAATACCGCATACGGTAATCAGGTTGAACCACTTCCTTATCATGGAATGAAAACTTATCCGCCATCAGAAGATGATGTGTATCCGATGGATGCCGAACACCGCGAGTACCTGGAAAAATATAACACAAGAGAGGTTACGATAGAAGGCTACCGTAATTTTGTACGTAAACAAGCTTATAATGACAAGAATGATTAAACGTTGGGGATTGCTTCTGTTCCTGAGTTTGCCTTTACTGGTGGCAGCTCAAAATCAGGAGGCTTTTGTGGATGTAACAAAAGATGCGGGCATCGGTTTTAAATACAATTTTGGCGATAACACCTATGTAAACATTGTGGAAAGCAGTGGATCCGGAATCACGATTTTCGACTACAACAACGATGGCTTGATGGATATTTTCCTGATGAACGGAACTTATCTTGAAGGAATTTCAACTGAAGATGGTAAAAAATTTGCCAATACTCCCGATGCGTTGTATAAAAATAATGGAGATGGAACTTTTACCAACGTTGCTGAACAAGCCGGAGTTGACGACCGCCACTGGACAATGGCAGCCGGCGCAATTGATTTGGATAAAGATGGATTCGAGGATTTGTATTTACTGAATTATGGCCCCAATGTATTTTATCATAACAATGGCGATGGAACGTTTACTGACATTACTGAAAAGCTTGGACTACAAGGCCCCAAAGAACTTAACGGCTTTACAAAATTAAGCATTGGGGTATCGTTTTGGGACTACAATAACGATGATCGGCTGGACTGTATGGTTGGAAATTTTCTGGCTTTTGATCCGGAATATATCTCAACACAAACACCGGGAATGATGCCGCATCCATCTGAATATAAAGGACAGGCATCTTTTTTATACGAACAGCAAAAAGATGGTAGCTTTAAGGATGTAACCAGGGAAAATAATTTGTATTACCCGGATTCAAAATGTATGGGTTTAACCATTTTTGATTACGATAATGATGGTGATATTGACATCTATCAGGCTAACGACCATCAGGCTAATTACCTGTTTAAATACGAAGATGGAACTTACAAAGAGGTGGGAATTCAGACCGGTGTTGCGGTGAATACGCATGGAGTGCCAACCGGCTCGATGCACGGAACAATTGGCGATATTGATAATGATGGCCTGCTTGATATTTTGGTTGGCGATTTACGCTACGGAGCGCTTTATAAAAATCAGGGTAATGGGTTTTATCAGGATGTAGTGGAGTCGGCCGGTGTTTCAGCCTCACTATCAGGGAAAGGAAGTTGGGGAACCGTATTTATTGATTATGACAACGACGGTGATCTGGATATTATCTCTTCAAATGGAACTGCAGAGGAACTGATTTTGCAATATCCTGTTCTTTTGGAGAATGACGGAGAAGGCCATTTTACTGACATTGGCAGAGAACTTAGTTCTTATTTCGACACCAAACGATCGGGCAGGGGACTGGCTGTGGTAGATTACAATAACGATGGAAAAATGGATGTTGTAGTTTCTCATCTTGATGGAGATGGAAGTCCTGCCTTATTAAAAAATAAGGCTACAAATGATAACCACTGGATTGGACTTCAGCTGATTGGTGAAAATGGCCCGGAATCGGCAATATCGGCGCGGGTAGAAGTTACATACGGAGCAACAAAAAGAGTATTTGTTAATCAGTGGGCCACAGCCTACCTATCAAATAACGATCCGCGAATTCACATAGGTTTGGGCGAATCGGATAAGGTAGACAAATTAACGATTTACTGGACCAATGGAGAAAAGGAGGAATACAAAAACCTGGAAGTAAACAGGTACATAAAAATTAAGGAAGGAACAGGCATTATTGCAAAACAATAATTAAAAAATAAAACTAATTCTATGGATTTTCAATATGTAAGTAAAGTGGTTGATCTTACCGACCCGTCGAAAAATGTGATTTACAATATGACACATGATGAGGCGGTTGAAATACTAAAATCAGGTGATTTGGAGGCAGTGAGAAAGATTGACGGGCATTTTGCACTGGTTTCGGTGGTTGACAAAACCATTCGTATGGCGCGCTCAATTGGCCGTCCGATACGTTATTTTATTGCCAAGCGACCGATTGGACCACAATTGGTAATTGCCGAACGGATTGATACAATATACAATTACCTGAAAGAAGAAGGTATGGACGATCAGTTTCATCCGTCGTATACGCGCATGGCACCGGCGCATTACATTACCCGCATTGAATTGTTGGGCTGCCCCGATCCAAACCCGATTTACGACCGCTTTTTTACACCTCAACGCAATAAATACAATGAAAGTAGTTTGGAACAAATAGGAGTAGAATACATTGGTGCCGTTTATAATGAAATTAAAAAATGGCTTCAGAATCGAGCCAGTTCAGGACCAATTGGTGTGACATTTTCAGCAGGTATCGACAGTGGCTCGGTATTTTTGTTGGCTTATCATGCACTGCGCGAGTTGGGCGAAAGTCCGTCGAGGTTGAAAGCATTTACACTTTCGATTGATGGCGATGGAGCTGATTTAATGCAGGCACGTACTTTTCTTGAGAAATTGGGGCTGGAAATGTTTCTTGAACCAGTTGAGCTGGATTATTCGGCATTAAACTGGAAAGATGCTGTGGATATGGTTGAAGACTATAAACCGCTTGATATTGAGTCGGCTACCATGAACTTAGCACTGATGAAAGGAATTCGTGCCAAATATCCCGACTGGAAATATATGCTGGATGGCGATGGAGGTGATGAGAACCTGAAAGATTACCCAATTGAAGAAAATCCGGAGTTAACAATCCGTAGTGTGCTTAATAACCTGATGTTGTATCACGAAGGTTGGGGAGTACATTCGATTAAACATTCGTTGACTTACTCAGGCGGATTGAGCCGCGGATACATGCGAACTTATGCAACAGGTGATATGCTGGATTTCGAAGGCTTTAGTCCTTATACTTTGCCAAATGTTATTGAAATTGCTGAAGGTATTCCGTTTATCGATCTTACCGATTGGGATCACCAAAAATTGTATGATTTAAAAGGAACAATTGTGGCGCACGGTGTAAAAGCAGTTACCGGAATGGATATGCCGGTTTTTGAGAAACGACGTTTCCAACACGGTGCTGCCAGCGAAAAAGACTTTAAAACACATTTTCCAAAAGGCGAAAAAGAATACCGCAAGGCTTTCCTTTCGAAGTATGAATAACACGCGTTGGAAACACATAAATAAGAAATGGATAGTAAACCACCGGGGAGCTAAAAACCCGGTGGATTTTAATAAACCATATGCGTGGAATGTTGAAGAAGAAAGAACGCGAACCGGCACGATTGAAGAGGTTGGCACCATCTTTTTAACGAACAAAGAATGCCCGTTTCAGTGTTTAATGTGCGACCTGTGGAAAAATACTACCGATAAACCTGTTCCATTGGGAGCAATTCCGGCTCAAATTGAATATGCACTCAACCGGATGCCGCATGTTAAACATTTGAAACTATACAATAGTGGTAGTTTTTTTGACGGTGGCGCTATTCCACGGAAGGACTATGAAGCAATTGCAGCCTTGCTAAAAAATTTTGAAACCATAATTGTTGAGAGTCACACCCGTTTTATTGATGAACGGGTAATTCGTTTCAGAGATGATTTGCAAACGGATTTGGAGGTGGCAATCGGTCTTGAGACAGTTCATCCAAAGATCCTGACTTTACTTAACAAACAAATGAGTGTGTTGGATTTTGGCAATGCAGTTTCATTTTTAAACAAACACAGTATTCGTACGAGAGCATTCATTCTTCATCAATTGCCGTTTTTAGCACTGGAAGAAGGAAGTATATGGACACAAAAATCAATTGATTTTGCTTTCGATTCAGGAGTTGAATGTTGTATTCTCATTCCATTGCGTGCCGGTAACGGGGCAATGGAAGCACTTTTAGCACAGGGTGATCTTCAGCTTCCCACCTTGCACTCGCTTGAATCGGTTTTAGAATATGGTATAAACAAAAAGGCCGGGCGCGTTTTTGCCGACCTTTGGGATTTAGAAATTTTCTCGGGTTGCAACAACTGTTTTAACAAGCGCAAACAACGCCTGAACACAATAAACTTAACACAACAAATTCAGCCAGCTATTAGTTGTGTTTGTTTATAGCTGATGCAATCATAAAAGTGGCGGTTTTATTCTGCGTTGGCTTCAAAAATTTTAGTTTTATCACGATTAAAACCAGCTACAATCAGGTCCGGTTTTCCCTCGATAAATAGCAGCGATTCAAGCATCCCATCCAATAAAATGCCACTTTCTGATGGCCCTAATACTTTAAACTCAAAATCACCCGAATCTTGCCCGGAACCTTTATTTAGCAGCAAATAACCAATATTAGCATCATAGTTTCCGGTGCCAACTTCCCAGGTATAGTCATTTCCGCCCAATAAAATATCCGGATATTTATCGCCATTAAAATCCCGGACTATAAACCTGGTAATAGGCGCCATTTGCAATCTTGTTGGCAACACTTCCCAGCGGAAATTTCCATTGTCGTTCCACAACATATAACTTGACGTAGTATTTACATATAGTTTCTTTCGAATGCTCTTCTGGGCATTTTTATCGAAAATATCATCAAAATCGGCGTAACTGAATGATGTGTAGCTATCAAATTTCTTTTTGAAATAGGTAGATTGTTCTACCAGTTCATCAAGGTAGTTAACCGGGTATTCCGTAATTTTTCCTTTTTCGTTTTGCCAATAAGCTGTTCTCACAGGTTCAATAATACCATTGTTATCCACATCCATTGCATACAGGTTTTGCGGATTTAAGGTGCTAACTGTGATTTGACTATTTTCACCAAGGTTTCCCAAAATGTAATCGTCGTCTCCGTCTAAATCAAAATCGCCGCAAGCTGCTGCATACCATAAGCCATGTTTGTGTTCCAGTTCTTTAAGTTGAACCGGTTCCAGTTTTTGTCCTTCAATGTTTCTGAGTAGTTGCACCGAATTGTACTCGCGTGTAACCAAAATGTCAGGCCATCCATCCATGTCGTAATCGGTAACAATGGCATTTGTAACCATTCCTAAATCCATTTCTGAATCGGGCAGAGTTTCAAATTTTCCTTTATTATTTTTTAGCAGCCACGATTCATGTGCAAACGGAAAGCGATCTTTTTGTACGCGCGAGCCTATAAAAATATCGGTGTAGCCGTCCTGGTCATAATCCAAAGGAATAACAACGGATGCAATAAACGGAGGAACAGGCAGCGACTGCTTAATGAATCGGTCGCCATCGTTCAGGTAAAGATAATGGCGAAGGTCATTTTCCTTTTCTGTAAGGTCAACCTGGTTAGCCAGAAAAAGGTAATCGCGAGTCTGGCTTTCGCGCCGGGTTTCTAATCCACCGGCAATTGAAACCACATCCAAATCACCGTCTTTATCCCAGTCTTGAATTGAAAAACCTGCTTCCGAGAATTTTTTGAATCCGGTAAGTCCTTCAATTTCTGTTTCTGCAAAATTTTTGCCTGTACCGATAAAAACTTTTGTTGGAAGCTTATTTGTCGATCCAACCATAATGTCGTTTATTCCATCGCCATTCAAATCGCCTTTTGCCATTCGTGGTCCAATCTGCGAAAACTTATGAGGAATAATTTTTTGCCCCAAAAAGAAATCGATAAAATCATTTTGCTGGTGGGTATAATCCAAACAACTATCAATTTGACTAAATAATAGCATTTTAGCATCCGGTATAAGGTTTTTCTTTGTTGCCGGTTGTGCATCTGCCTCTTTTAATGTTATTGTTTGATTGGTATTCAGTGCTTTTTGTATTGTTCTTTTGTGCCCTGATGGCCAGGTAACTATTATTGAATCGATGGGTACACTGAGTGGAAGCCCGAAATGAATTACAGGTTCGACGGATGAGGCGTAACCGCGCGATAAAAAGTGCTCATGGAATTGATAATTATCCTTTTGCCATATTTCAACTTTTGCTCCAAGCGCCATTTTGTTTTTTGCTGTTCCTTCTAATTTTATTCGCAAAAATGCAGTGGATTCTGGCATTTGTTCGCAGGCGTTATTCTTATAAATAAAAGCTTCTGAGTTAAAGTTGTTGGTCACATAATCAAGGTCGCCATCGTTGTCTAAATCACCAAAAGCAGCTCCGTACGAAAAGGATGGAATTTCAGGCAGCCAGTTATCGGTTTTCTGAAAGCAGAGTTTTCCACAATTTCTAAAAGCCAGATTCGGTACTTTAACTTCAGGTAAATGATCCAGTATGTTAATGCCTGCAGACTGATTCTTTTGGCTCATTGCCATCATTTTAGCCCAGTCTTTATCGGTCATATCTTTGGGATAGCCATTGGTAATCAAAAGGTCTTTGTCGCCATCGTTATCGTAGTCGGCAAATAGTGGAGACCAACTCCATTCGGTGTGATAAACCTGGGTGTACTGTCCAATTTCACTAAACGGAAGCATTTCAGCATTCATAAAACCATTGTGTAAATGCAACATGTTTCTAATGTATTGGTCTTCGTAGTCAAACCTTATATTCATCATGTAAATAACAGAGCTAAAACCATTCAGTGTTTGTTTTTTCTTTTGATAGGTTTCCGGTAACATATCGAGTGTATAAATGTCCAGAAATCCATCGTTGTTTACATCTGCCATATCGTTTCCCATTGATGAATGGGTTTGGTAGGAGAGGTACTTTCGTATTTCATTTTTAAAAGTACCATCGCCCTGGTTGATATATAAAAGATCGTTGGTGAGATAGTCGTTTGATACATAAATATCCGGATAATTGTCGCGGTTAACATCGCCAATTGCCAGACCTAAACCATAGCCTTCAATAATTATCCCGGCTTCTTTGCTCACGTCGGTAAATGTCCCGTCGCCATTGTTTCGGAATAGAATATCGTTGTTCTGTGCAGTTCCGTCGGCAATTTTCGGACGATAAGTTGACGAAGACCGCATAATCAGATTGCTGTTAAGAACGTACAAATCGAGGTCTCCATCCAGATCGTAATCAAAAAACGAGGCATCAACAGATGCTGCAGAACTGGCAATTCCATATTCTTCGGCTTTTTCGGTAAACGAAGGCCCCTTGTTTTCTGTTACTCCGTTATTAATCCACAAACGGTTCTTCCTTTTTTCAAAGGTGTTGCCAACAGTTGAGGTGAGATACACATCCAACCAACCATCATTATTAATGTCTATAAGGGTAATACTACTGTACCACTGGTCGTTGGTTAATCCTTCAACCTGGCTTGTAATATCCTCGAACTTAAAATCTCCCTGATTTAGATAAACGCGGGGCGAAACTTTATTCCCGGCAAAAATAATGTCTTGCAAGCCATCGTTATTCAGGTCGCCAATGCCAACTCCGGCTCCGTTGCTAACAATAAGCATGCTATCCTTTTCCTCGAGATAATTGTTAAATCCGATGCCGGAATGCGATGATGGAATAATTTCGAAAAGTGTTGAAGGAGTTTTTGTACAAGATGTGATTAGGAAGGGGAAAACAAGTGCAATGGGGAAAATCACTGCAATTAATTTTCTCATCTTAGTTATGAAGTTTAGTTAAGTGACAGAAATATACAAATTCTTCTGTATTCTTATTCTGTCGTATTCAATTAGTATTGTTCTACAGACGTTTTTTGTACTGTTTCTGTTCATTCTTTTTCCGAAAATATTGAGAGGGGGAATTGGAGTTGTTATTTAAATTGTGTTTCTATTTCCAGATAGAAGCTAGTTGCCAGATAGTTGCGTCTAATATTTTGGTGCTTCCTTTGGTAGAAAAAAGTTCTACTTTGTTATAGTCAACTCCCGGGAAAAATATGTCTGTTAATACTGCATTGCCGTTATCTGCAAATACTTCTACCGATGCTTTGTCAACAAAAACATGAAGTTTCAAATTTTCAGTTGCCTTATATGCAGTACGATGCACCGCGGCAAAATCGTCAGAAAAACCAGCTGTTCCAGCCTCAGACCTGTCGATATACAGTTCCGATTTATCTACAGAGTATGCAATTTTAAGTTTCTCGCCGTTTTTATTCGAGAGTTGCAACCCGAAATCACCAGCTTCCTTTTCAAAATTGAAAATAAATTGCATTTCTGATTGCATAACAGAGATGTCGGCGATTGGAATTAAAGTATATCCTGAAACCTCGGAAACCAGGGGCGTTAACTTTTCACGGCGCAAGGTTTTTAACTCTTTTACAGGTGTTGAAGCCAAAATGTAGTCGTTATTTAGCAGTCTGAGATGCAGTTGTCGTGGAATAGTCATTGCACTTCTCCAGCGTTTGGTTGGTACTTGTTGTGCATAAAGCCAGTTGCTCATCCAGCCAATAAAAAGCCGTCGACCATCAGAATCAGGAATCCCGTTCCAGGTTACACCTGCGTAATTATCGCTGCCATGGTCGAGCCATTTTGTTTTCTCTTGCGAACTTTTGAAAGTGTGACCATCAAAATCGCCAATAAAATATTGTGTTGCCGAGCCTCCGTGTGGCCCGCCGGGATTGATGCTTACCAATAAAACCCATTTTGTATCATTGCTCCCTTCAATCTCCAGTGGAAATAGATCCGGACATTCCCAAACACCGCCGTGAGCTCCGGCATCTCTTCCAAATTCGCCTGTTTTTTCCCAGTCTAGCAAGTTGTGTGATGCATAAAACTCTATGTGATCCTGAACCGCAAGTGCCATAACCCATTTTGAATATTTGTCGATCCAACTCACCTTTGGATCCCTAAAGTCGGCAATGCCGGGATTTTTTAATACCGGTTCGGGATATTTCTCCCAGGTTCTGCCATTGTCGTTGCTGTAGGCTAATCCCTGCGTTTGGTAATCAACTGCTCCTTTTTCAGCACCAACCGGATCGTGATAAGTAAAAATAGCTACTATCGGAGCTTTTCCGTCTTTGCCCAGCCCCGAAGTATTATTTTTATCAACTACCGCGCTGCCAGAGAAAATATATCCGTAATCGTCAGGATATAAGGCAACTGGTAGATGTTCCCAATTCACCATGTCTTCGCTTACAGCATGTCCCCAGTGCATTGGTCCCCAAACTGTGCTGTCCGGATAATATTGGTAAAACAAATGGTACTCGCCATCGTTAAAAACCATTCCGTTAGGATCATTCATCCACATTGAATCGGGTGTGAAATGATATTGCAGACGATATTTCTCGGTTTTTGCACCAGTCGAAATTACTTGCTTTGCAGTGTCCTTCGATTGTTGCGAGCATCCGCAAAAGGTTAATATGGCGAGTAGACCGATTATTATTTTCATTGAGTCATTATTGCGGTAATTTCATTCATATCGTATTCCGGAGTGGCACCCGATTTTGAGGCAACAAAAGCACCGGTAGCACATGCAAAAGTTAGAGCATTTGAAGCCGGTTTGTTTTGCAGGAATGTAGCTACAAGTCCCGCCAAAAAGGCATCGCCGGCACCAACAGTATCAACAGCATTTACTTTGAATCCGGGATGTTCGTACAGTTTGTTTTCATAAAACATTGCCGCTCCTTTTTCACCGCGTGTTACACAAAGCATTTCAACTTTGTAGTGTTGTACAAACCATTTTATTAATTCTTTCTCAGTATCGCTTTTAATTCCATTCCAACCGGCAAAAGTGCGAAGCTCGTCATCGTTAAGCTTAACAATATCGGATTTAGCCAGAAGTTGTTCAAGCACCTCTTGTTTATCGTATGGTTGGCGCAGGTTTACATCAATTAATTTTAACGCGTCGTTGTCGAGTAAGTTTAGGAGTGTTTCGCGCGTTGTTTTGTTTCGCGATGCCAGAGAACCATAAATTATCAACCCGGAATTTTTAGCTTTTTTCGAAAGGTCATCGTTAAGTTGAATATTGTCCCATGCTACCGGTTCACAAATTTCGTATGATGCATTATTATTTTTGTCGAGGTGAACCAATACTTCACTTGTGGGCAATTTTTTATCGGTTTGCACCAGGGAAGTATCAACTTTGGCATTTCGTAAAAAATCGATTAGTTGTTGTCCTGCTTCATCGTCACCAACCGAGCTGGCAATTGCAGCATCGAGTCCTATCGCATTCAGGTGTAAAGCTACGTTCATTGGTGCGCCTCCCGGTTTGGCCCCCGATGGAAGGCGATCCCACAAAACTTCGCCAAAGCACAAAATTTCTTTTTTTGTAATATTCATATTGGTATGAACTTTAAATTATCTAATACTTCTTTTTTTCATCTCCGCCTGTATTTCTTCCAGCGATTTCCCCTTTGTTTCAGGCACTACTTTCCAGGCAAAGAAGAAATGAATCAGCATCATTACAGCAAAAAATGCAAATGATATACCTCCACCAATTCCGGGCATGTTGGCAAATACCGGAAAACCCCATATTAATGCTGCGGCCAGTATCCAATGCGTAAAACTACCAAGTGCTTGACCTTTTGAACGAACTTTATTGGGGAATATCTCAGAAATAACCACCCAAAGCACCGCACCCTGCGAAAACGCAAAAAAGGCAATAAATCCCATCAGGTAAATCATTACACCGTAACCGCCAAGATCGCTGTAGTTTTCGGTAAAAAATGATTTGGATAACATGCCGAGAAAGAAAACCATTCCAACCGAGCCTGCCATTAAAAGCGAGCGTCTTCCGTAACGGTCGATAAGCGATAAAGCTACCAGCGTAAATACCAAGTTAGTGGCACCAACCGAAATTGATTGCAGTAACGAAACGTTGGTTTCGAAACCGGCCATCTCGAAAACACGTGGTGCGTAAATCATTATGGCATTTATACCGGCCAGTTGGTTAAATGCTGCCATCAAAATTGCAATGGTAATCGGGAATCGGTTTTCTTTTACAAAAAGTTTTCCATGCCCCATTTTTTCCTCCTGCTCAACCGACTTTTGAACGAGTAGAACTTCGTCTGCCGGATTTTTAGCTTTTATACGGGTAAACACAGTAAGTGCTTCGTCATTTCGATTTTGATTAACCAGCCAGCGCGGACTTTCCGGAACGAGGTTTAGCAACAGAAAAAAGGATGCGGCAGGAATGGCTTCAACACCAATCATCCAGCGCCACGATCCGTACCCGATTGATTTGGCCAGCAAATAATTTATTACAAAAGCCAGGAATAAAGAGATAACAACAAAAAGCTGATTAAGTAGTACTAGGCGCCCGCGTTTTTTTGCAGGCGAAATTTCGGCTATAAACATTGGGGTTACAACAGATATGCAACCAAGCAGTATGCCGGTTAAAAAACGGAACAACAGCAGCATAATCCAGTTTATGGCAAAAGCGGCTCCCAAAGTAGTAAGAGCAAATAGGCCCGAAAGCAAGATCAGTGATTTTTTTCGGCCAAATTTTTCAGCCGGTTTGCCAATTATCAAGGTTCCAATTATGGTCCCAATTATTGCAACTGCTACGGTAAATCCAAGCCAAAAACTGTTTAGGTCAAATAATTGCTCAAGTTGCGATGTGGTACCCGACATCATTGCAATGTCGTATCCAAACAAGAAGCCGCCAAGAGCTATGATCAGGGCGACCGTTGATACATTTTGTTGTTTCATTAAGTGGTGCTTATAATTTTACGAAAAATAAGAACTCGTCGTTTGAAAGAGGTGCAGCTATGTTACAAAAAACATTCACGATGTTACATAATATGTCTAAATGACACATTTGTTGCGCTATGTTACATCACTTAAACAAATGTTACCCTGGAATGGTCGAAAATTTTTGCAAAAAATATCAAAAAGACAATGTGCTGAAAATTCTTATAAATTAAGTGATGGGGCCGAAAAGGTCGTCGTGTTAATTTTGCGCGCTTTAAAAAGGAATTGAGTAGGGTGGATACGTATGAATTTGTAGAAACAAAAAAGAGTTACAAGGTTTATTCCTTGTAACTCTTTGATTTAATTTTTTGTTATACGGTACTTATTTTATTGAATAACTTACAAAAGCTATTTTCTTACTATCCGGGCTCCATGAAGGAACGTTAATAGTACCTTGCCCTCCATAGAATACTGGTGTAAGATCTGTAATTTCTTTTGTTTCCAGGTTCATTAAGCGAAGTTTTACTTCTTTCCCGAATAAATGGTTTTGCTCCTGATCGTGTATGTAAGCAATATAAACGATCCACTTATTGTCGGGGGAAGGGTGGGCAAACCAGTTGGAATGTTCGTCGAAGGTTAGTTGTTCCGGATTTGAACCGTCGGCAAGCATCCTCCATATTTGCATGTGGCCAGTTCTGTACGAATTAAAGTATATATATTTCCCATCGTACGAATAATCCGGGCCATCGTCCAATCCTTTGGTATTTGTTAATTGTGTTGCTGGACCGCCGTTAATATCAATGGTATAAATATCAAAATCACCATCCATCAGACCTGTGTATGCCAGGGTTTTTCCGTCGGGGCTCCAACCATGCCAAAAACAGATTTTTTCAGAGCTTACTTTTCTTGGTTCACCTCCTTCAACCGGCAATACATAAATTGATGAGACAAACGAATCAAAAGATGCTCCGCGCTGATCGAAATTGCTAATGGCTATCGATTTATGATCGGGTGAAAGTCCGTGATCATTATTAAGGTCAATAGCATGTCCTGTATTTAGCAATTTAAGTTCTTTCGTTTCCAGGTCAAGTGTGGTAAGTCTTCCGTAACTGTTCAGAATCAAATAATTATCGCGATGCCAGTTAGGAGCTTCAAGATGCTTGTTTACTGCTAAAACTGTTTCAATCTGTCCACTTGCAATATCTACTACATTAATATAGCTTGTTGTATCTGAACCGGTTTTTTCCGGGGTGTAACTGTACATCGACTGACCGATTAATTTCCATTCCATTTCTACTTTCTCCAAAAAGCGCATTTCGTGTGAATATGATTCTTTTCCGTCTGTTGCAATCGATACTTCATCGTGGCTTACCCAAGCAGTTCCGTTATAAATATTCATTTTAATATCCGACAGAACTGCAAGACCGCCTTTCCCTGAAATACCGGGTGCCGGATTCATTATCATCGATGGTGGTACATCAATTAATTTCCTATTTTCAGGAGTTACCCAAATACGATTGTATGGACGAATCTGCCAGCATTCTGCATGGCCTTTAGTATCTCCGTTTCGCCATGTTCTCGATTCTTTTTCCAGCAGCTGAATAATTGCAATCGAATCATTGATGGCTTGTCCAAACACATTTCCTACAAAAATGGAAAGTACGATGATCAAAAAATATTTTCTCATTTAGTTTTTAAGTTATTGGTTTATTTATTCTAATCTGTTGTCAGTGAAATCAGTATAAGATGCGAAATATTCTTCGTTTTCAAAGATCAGTTGATTTCTGCATCAAGTAAGTTTTACATAAACATAAAATATTAAACACGTTGACGAAGCTTACAACCTTTCAATCCGAAAAAGGCAATGTAGGCATAACATATAATTGGTGCGAGTAACGCTATTTTTAAACTTGCTGAATCGGTTAATATTCCCATCAGAACCGGAATAACAGCGCCTCCAACAATCATGGTGTTGATAATACCGGAAGCAATTGGCATTTCCGAAGGATCGAGGTCTTGTACGCCCAGAGAAAAGATGCTTGGGAACATTATGGAGTTGAAAAATCCAACGGATAGCAAACACCATACTCCGATGGCTGGAGGAAGAATAATACCAAACAGCACCAATATCATATTTACCGTGGCATATATTCCCAGTGAAACATTGGCTATTCCTTTACCCAATGATAATAAAATTAGATTCAGCACGGCGATACCTAAAAAAATCAGACCTAACAAAGGTTTTGATTCGAACACAAAGTGTCCGTCTTTTATTCCTGCTGAAACAATAAACCATCCTACAACGAATGCAAAGACCAGGATGAACATTGCATATTTCATCTTCGTTTTCTTAGCAATATCATTCAGAAATACCGATCCAAGGAAACGCCCAATCATGTTTCCTCCCCAGTAAATAGCAGTAAGTTTTACCGCTTCGTCCTTTGCAATGTGCAGCAGATCATTCATGTAAATACTTATCTGCGAAACGGTTCCAACTTCGGCACCTACATAACAAAAGATGCCAATTGCACCCAGCCAAACCTGTGTTTTTTTTATCGAAACTACCGACATTACATTTTCAATGCTCTTTATTTCAGGTAAACGGATGAATAAAATTCCTGATGCGATTACAACCACAATCACACTCATGATAACAAAAGGAACTTTTACAAAATCAGCGGCAACCTGCGCCGATGCTCCGTTATTTAAAGCCAAAACAGCCGGCGCAAGAACAAGTATTCCTGCAATATATGGTGCTATTGTAGTTGCCACTGCATTTAATGCCTGTGTTAAATTAAGTCGGGCTGATGCCGTGCCTTGTGGACCCAATGCTACTACATAAGGATTGGCTGCAGTTTGAAGAAATACCACTCCGCTTGCCATTACAAAAATAGCCGACAGAAAGAAAGGATAGGAGAGCATTGAAACTGCCGGGAAAAACATAAAACTTCCCAGGGCAACAAGTGCCAATCCAACGACTACACCATTTTTATAACCAATTCTTTTAATGATAAAACCACTAAACAAACTGAAACAGAAATAGGCAAAAAAGAATACACCGTTAACCAATTGCGCAAAGAAATTTTCCCAACCGGGATACAACGTTTTCAAATCGAAAGCAAGCTGTACCTGGTCTTTCATTGCGATATTGAAATTGGTCATGAACCCGAAAATGAAGAATATTGAGGCCATGAAACTGAGCCCCAGTCTTAATTCCTGTTTTGAATAACTAATCATTCTCTTTGAAATTTTATATGAACTTACTACTCAAAAGCTACCCACTTAACATCGTTGTTATACCCCGATTTAACCACGGTGTCAATAAATTGCATGCCTCTTATGCCATCTTCAATTCCCGGGTAATCAAGCCATTCCGGTTTCGGTTGCTCTTCATTCATTGTCGCACGTAAATGATAGGAGAAGTTGCGATAGATATTGGCAAACGCCTCTAAATAGCCTTCCGGATGCCCACCCGAAATACGAATGTTAGACATAGCATACGAATTGGTAGAACTAGTTCCTGTACGATAGATTTCCATAGGTTTTTTTAACCATTTTAGAATGAGTGAATTTGTTTCCATTTGTGCCCATTCCAAACCTCCTTTATCGCCATACACTCTTATTCTAAGTGCATTTTCCTCGCCGGTAGCAATTTGTGTGGCCATTAAAACACCACTTACTTCATTCTCGAAACGCAACAAAACCGCTCCGTCGTCATCTAACTGCCGGCCCGGAACAAGTACATTCAGTTCTGCACAAAGTTCCGTCGTTTTTAAGCCGGTTATATATTCTGCCAACTGATGTGCGTGAGTTCCGATATCGCCCATCGCTCCGGCTTTTCCCGATCGTTTGGGATCCGTTCTCCACGAAGCCTGCGCATTTCCCTGAGCTTCCACCTTTTCAGATAACCAGCCCTGCGAATATTCGACAAATACTTTTCTGATTTTTCCCAGTTGTCCTTCAGCAATCATCTGTTTGGCCTGTTTAACTGCCGGATATCCTGAATAAGTGTGCGTGAGCGCAAGTAATAATCCGGTTTCCTCCAGTTTCGATTTTAGCTGAATGGCTTCATCAAGGGTGAATGTAATCGGCTTATCGATAACGATATTAAAACCGTAATCCAGCGCCATCATTGCCGGATCGAAATGCAGAAAATTAGGCGTAACAATGGTTACAAAATCCATTCGTTCATCTTCAGGAAGCTTTGCCTCCTTTTCAAACATCTCCTGGTAAGTTTTGTATATTCTTGATTCAGGCAAAAAGTAAGATTTCCCTGACGAGAGTGATATTTCCGGATTTACGCTGAAACAGCCACATACCAGTTCAATCTGTCCATCCATAAACGCTGCATGACGGTGAATCGCGCCAATAAAGGCATCGCTTCCTCCGCCTACCATTCCCATACGTAATTTTCTGTTCATGTCTATTTAGTTTTATTGATTGTTGTTTAATTCTATGAAATTAGATTTGGCTAATTGTAATTCCTGTTTTATAGTATTGCTACAATCAGCTTCTAAATTTAACCGATGTAATGGTTTTTGATTATTTTTGAAGGAAGCAGAGACATACACAGACTTGCGCATTCTTGGTCAAACATTGCAAGTCTCTTATTATTAGTTGCTTGATAAAACAATGGAGCAGTTTGATCCGAATTATATAAAACGCTTAATCGAAGAAGAATTTAGCTGGGGACCTTCTGATGAATGGACAAATTTTCATTTTAAGGAGCTTAAAATAGCCATTGAAGAGAGAACCGGAGACAGTTTGAGTGAAGAAACACTGAAGCGCATTTTTGGTAAACGAAAAGTGGATACAAAAAACTATCGTCCCCAGGCTTTTAGTAAACTGGCATTGATAAAATTTGCTAATAGTTTGCAACAAACATCAGCACCAGGGAAGGTTCGTAAACCACAGAATCGGTGGCGTAAAATTTTACTCTTGTCAATTATCCCTGTTCTTTTCGTTGGTGGTATGTTTGTATTTATCAAGAGCCAGGAAGTTTCTGACTTTACTTTTACCTGCCAAAATCCTTCTGAATTAGCTCCATATACTGCAACTTTTAGTTATGATGTTAGTGAAATAAAAGACAGTGTTTTCGCCAACTTTGGTTACTGGGGAGAATATTATCTTCCACCGGAGAAAAAGACTATCAATTTTTTTTATCGAATGCCGGGCGTGTTTAATGTAAAATTATACACACGGTCGAAGGTGCTGAACACATCGAGAATTATTGCCTATTCATACGATTGGCAGGGAGGATATTATCCCAATCGGGCGGATTCCTTATACGAACCTTTCATAAATCAATCCTTTTACCGACACGATGGTTTCTTTTATGCTGATCCTGATCCGCTTTTCTCTGAAGAGGGTGTAAATCTTCGGGATCGCTACTATACGGCGTATCGTTACTTTTCGCCATTCAAAAAAAGTCTCGATAGTTTGAGCCTGGAAACCACGATTGAAAATAACGCTTCTACCGGAAGCATGTTGTGTTATGATGCAGGGCTTCAGTTAATTGGTGAATCCGGTATTATCGACTTCAATTTTACGCAATCCAGATGTTCACGATTTGCGGGAATACGTGTTTCGGAAAAATATTTAAGCGGAGAAGATACCGATCTGAAGAGTCTGGCTGTTGATATGTCGGCCTGGTTAAACGTTAAAATAGTAAACGAAAACAAGGTCTTCAACCTGTATTTAGATGAGCAGTTGATATTTGAACAGCCCTATGAAAAGCCGCTTGGAAACCTAATAGGAATAGTTATCTATTTTTCAGGTTCAGGCAGAATTGATGATTTAAAAGTGTTTGATAAGGATCTGGAACTTTTTTATGGTTGTGATTTTGGGAGAGACGATTCTAATTAGGTTATAGAAATTTTCCGGATTAAGTGGTTTGGCTTTTGGTTCAAAACAAACATGAATCTTCTTATTTGCTGATTCTTATTGATCAGTTTATTTCCATTTTTTTATGGGCTTTGGCAGAATCGTAGCGTTTTAAATCGATTTACTGCAAACAAAAAAGAGTCACAAGAAATAAATCTTGTAACTCTTTAATTATTAGGTCGGGATACCAGGATTCGAACCTTATCCCATTAATGCCTTTATATCAGTGATTTACTGAGGTCGTATTTTTACGGGTCACCGTTTAGTTCACATCTAAAGAACTTTACATGTTTGAATTAAAAGTAGAAAATTTTTAGTAGAAAATCAATTTGGTCTCGATTTTGTCTCCTTTAATTTAAGTCATATTAGTGTGAGATTTGATCTGTATTTAAGCTTGTAAGTGAATTTTGTTGAGAGTTGTCGGGAGAAAGGTTGATTTTACTTGCGGTGAGTACCAAATTTAGGACCGATTTTTATTTTGTTCTTAAAATCAGTGTTCTATTGAGTGCAGATTTTTGTTTTAGACAGAGTTTCTTTAATATTCTAATAAATCCATTTACTGTAGTTAGAAAATGAAGATTGAATTTTAACAATTAAGTTTAATTCTTTTTCTATTTAAAAAATCAAGAAATGATATAATTGCATTCATATAAGCATACTTTTGTTAAACTACTTTTACTTAATGATTAAAATAAAATTTATAGTTTTGTAACTCTAACACTAACAATTTAATTGTTTCTTGAATATTGAAGATTCAAATACTGAACTTATAAAACTCCTAAAAAAAGGTGATATGAAAGCATTTGATATCATCTATAAGAAATATTCCAGGAGATTATATGGATTTGTTTTTCGCTATGTTAAGCAGGATTTAGATACTGAAGAAATTGTACAGGAAGTTTTTATAAAAATATGGAAGAGCCGCGATAACATTAACGTTTACTCTTCATTTGAATCTTTTTTGTTCACCATTGCTCACAATGCAACAGTAAATTTACTTAAAAAGAGAGTAACCGAACAAAAATATGTGGAATATATAAAGTCTCTTCAATATATTGATGATTCATACGAGCTTACTGATGAAATTCATTACAAAGAATTGGAAGCTAAATATCATGGCTTATTAGATGAATTATCGCCCCGGCAAAAAGAAATCTTCCAACTAAGTCGTTTAGAGGGGTTAAGCCATAAAGAAATAGCCGAAAAATTAGGTATTTCAACAAATACCGTTAAAAATCACTTGGTTGCTGCACTTTCATACTTAAAAAGCAAACTAGATAATGGACTGTTAATTAGTTCATTATTTGTTAGTTTATTTATTTAAGTAAAAAAATATCAATTTTTATTAGTCCTTATTGTTTTGCTTGTTGTATAACTAGTAAAACATTTAGTTCGTATAGATTAGTTTGGTTAGTAATTCGAGGCCTCTAAATAATGAGGTCTCGTTTTAAAAGGATAAAATGACAAGAGAACTGCTAGAAAAATATTTAAATAATTCATGTACCTCGGATGAAGTGGATGTAGTAATTAACTGGATGAAACAACAATCCTTCTTAAGTGAAAGCGAACAGCTTGGACAGGATAACTGGCAGCAATTTAAGAATGAATATAGTAATGTCTCAGACGAAAAACTGGATATTCTTCTTGATAAAATTCATCATAAAATAAATATTGAAGAGCCCCGAACAATTAGGTTAAAAAATACTAAGTTATTTAGCTGGGTATCGAAAATAGCCGCTATCTTTTTCATTCCTATTCTAGCCTTTCTTTTTTATACAATGACTGAGAATGGTAGGTTGTCAAATCAATTAACAGCAGTAGCTGTTGATTCCTTGGAAGTTATTGCTCCAGTTGGTTCGAGAACGGTTGTTGAATTGTCGGATGGTTCAGTGGTTCATCTTAATTATGGAAGCCAAATTAAATATCCTCAGAATTTTTTGGGAGAGACCCGCAGCGTAACTTTAATCGGCGAAGGATATTTTGAAGTAGCTCATAATCCTGATAAACCTTTTGTGGTGAAAACCAATGATATGAATATAAAGGCACTGGGTACTTCTTTTAATGTTCTGGCATATTCTGATGCTGATAGGGTGGAGACTACATTAGTTAATGGGAAAGTAGTTTTAGAACAGGAAAAATCTGATGGTAGCATAAAAAGGTTTGGGACAATGATTCCGGGGCAGCACGTGGCGTACCATAAAGTAACCGGTACTATCTCCAGTTCGAAAGGAAGTGTTGACAAATACATTGCGTGGACAGATGGTAAACTAGTTTTCGAGAATGAACCCATTCAAAATATCGCACAACGTTTAAGTCGTATGTTTAATGTAGAAATTAAAGTTGATAAAAAAGTAGAACAATACAAATATACTGTAACCTTTATTGATGAACCATTGTTTCAAATACTTGAATTATTATCGGTTGCAACACCAATAAGATATAAAGCATTGCCACGTGAAAGAAAATCAGACGGAACATTTTCAAAACAAATAATACTCATTGAGGGGAAGGAATAATATTATCGAACTTTAAAAACTAAAAGCTTATGGATTAAAAACTAAATGACTACAAAACAACAGGGAAATGCTACCAACATTTCCCCGAAGATTTTTTAATAACCTTGTATGCTTCACTCTACAAGGCATTTCTAACTTTAACAATACAAAAGTATGAAAAAAACATTCTGTATTAACCGGGATTTAAAATTTTCTGGGCTAATTAAACTATTAAAAATAATGAAACTAACAGTCTTTTTGCTATTGGTTTCGGTAGCTGGAGTTTTTGCTAATAAAAGCTATTCGCAAACTAAAATGCTTAATTTAAAACTGCAACAAGCAAGTGTTAAAGAGGTTTTGGCTAACATTGAAGAACAAAGTGAGTTTTATTTTTTGTATAGCGAAAACTTGATCGATGCAAAACGAAAAGTTGATGTAAACATTGAAAACAAGAAAATTGAAGACGCTTTAAACTTAATTTTCGAGGGCACCGATGTTGATTATTCAATTCGTGACCGTATTATTGTGCTAACAACACCTGAAGTCTTATCAGGTGAATTGCAAGTAGGACAACAACAAAACCATATTTCAGGAAATGTTACAGACGAAACGGGAGAGCCTTTAGTAGGAGTAACCGTAGTTGAAAAGGGAACAACACACGGTACCGTTACGGATATAAATGGACAATATTCTATTAATGATCTAAGTTCTGATGCAGTTCTTGTATTCTCATTTGTAGGGATGGAAACCGTAGAGGTAACGGTTAGAAATCAAACTGAAATAAATGTGACTTTAAAATCAGATGCGGTGGGCTTAGACGAAGTTGTGGTTACCGCACTTGGTATAAAAAGGGAACAAAAGGCACTTGGATACTCGGTACAGCAGGTAGAAGGAGAAAGCCTGCAAAAAGTAACCGGATTGGATGTTGGGACATCACTTACCGGTAAGGTAGCAGGGGTATTGGTGCAAAACTCAACTGAATTTGGAGCTGAACCCCAAATCTCAATCAGGGGTGAAGGCAACCCGCTAATTGTAATCGACGGTGTGGCATATGCCAATAAAAGACTAAACGATATTGCCGCTGTCGATATCGAATCAATGTCGGTATTGAAGGGCGCAACAGCATCTGCACTTTATGGTTTCCGTGGAGAGAGTGGTGCTATTTTGATTACCACCAAAAATGGTAGTTCTGGTAACCTTGGAGTAACGGTCGATGTTACGTCTAATACCATGTTTAACGCCGGCTTTTTGGCAATTCCTGAAAGACAAAGTGTGTACGGTCGGGGAATAAACGGAAACTACGATAAGAATCAACGTTCTGCATGGGGGCCTGTTATGGATGGAACTATACGTGAGCAATGGGATCCTATAGCTATGGAATACAGAGAATATGAACATCTGCCAATTGGGAAAGATAATTTTAAAAATTTCCTTGAAACAGGATATATAACCACTAATGGTGTAAATGTTGGTTTTAGAACGGATAAAGTAGCACTACGTAGTTCGTTAAACTGGACAAAACAAAAAGGAGTTTATCCTAACTCCAAATTAGACAAATTTACCTATTCGGTTGGTGGGGACATTAATCTCGACAGGTTCAAATTGAGTACTAATATGTCATACTCAAAAAGGTACTCGCCAAACCTCAGTACAAACGGATTTAAGTCGTACGATGTTATGTACTCGCTTTTAATTTATACGGGTGTTGATTACAATATATTAGATTATAAGGATAACTACTGGATGATTAAAGATCAAAAACAAAACTTTACATACCAGGGATCAGTTAATAATCCTTATTTTGATCGTTATGAAAAAACAAATGAATCGTCGCGTGATATTTTTAATGCTGATTTGACATCCAGCTACGAGATTACCGACTGGTTAAAGGTTACAGCACGTTCTGGAATTGACTTTTTTATCGATAGGGGAACAATTCGTTTGGCACAAGGTTCTTATAATTCAACAGGTGATACAGGTGTTCCGGGGATTAATTATCCATGGAATGGTACAAGAGTGGGAGCTTACATTACTGGTAGAACTCAGGGATATAGTCTTAACAACGACATCTTGTTAACCGGTGACAGAAAATTTATAGATGACCGCTTTGTAATTGATTACCTGGCTGGTGGTACAATTTATTACAGTAGAAATGACAATCTGAGTGCTCAAACTACCGGAGGTATTTCTATTCCCGGATATTACTCACTTAAAGCATCAGTAAACTCAGCCCGTGTGGGGGAATCAACCAGAGAGCAACAGGCTAATTCTGTTTACGGGCGTGTGGCTTTATCATGGGATAACTTTATTTTTGTTGAAGTAACAGGAAGAAACGATTGGGTTTCGATGCTGGCAAATGCTAACATTCCTAAATCAGACCGCTCATACTTTTACCCTGCAGTAGGTACAAGTTTCATTGTTTCTGAATTGCTGCCAGAATCAACAGACGATTGGTTGAACCTTTTAAAAGTAAGAGGATCATGGACACAGGCAAAAACATCACCATCGCCTTATGCAATTAATCGTGTATTTGGTATAAATACTGGTATATGGTTGGATATGAATGGCGCAACTGCACCACATTCAATTTATAGTGATACTTATAATCCAAATGACTTTGCAACCAAGGAGGTTGGTATTCAAGGTATTCTTTTTAATAAGCGCTTAACTTTTGATATATCCTATTTTAACAAGCGAATTTATAACCAGTTAGTGTCTGCACCACGTACACCTGCTTCGGGCGTTAGTAGTGTTTATCTAAATTCTGGAGAAGAAAGAGCACGTAAAGGTGCTGAAGTTGTATTGGGTGTAACACCAGTTAAAAAGCAAGATTTGCAGGTAGATCTTACATTTAATTGGGGAACTTATAAAGAAATCTATACAAAAATAGACGAAGTAAATACTGCAAATAATGATAGAGACTGGGTAGCCGAGGGAAAACGTACCGATTTTATGACGATTCAAGATTGGGAATACCAACCAGGAACAGGAGAAATAATTTGGGAAAACGGCTTGCCAAAGCGTAGTAATATATACACATTTTATGGTTACAGAACGCCAGACTGGCAATGGGGGTCAAGTGCGAATGTAAGATATAAAGATTTTAGCTTGTTTATGTCGTTTGATGGTGTTGTGGGTGGCTTAATGAATACTGTTACAGAAAGTTATATGTGGCAGAATGGTATGCACCCAGAATCAGTTACTGAAACAAGAGCATTGGATGTTGCAACTGGTGAACCTCATTATATTGGAGAAGGTGTAAAGGTAGTTTCCGGCGAAGCTACATTTGATGTAAGTGGAAATGTGCTTACTGACACGCGAGAATTTGCACCAAATGATGTAGCTGTTACCTACGAAAACGCAATAAAAAGGTTGCATGGTAGCAGTGCCTGGGGAGGTTCTGCACGACCAGCAGACATTTATGAAAAAACTTTCTTTAAACTACGTGAGATATCATTAACCTATACAGTTCCAAAACATATTCTTCAGAATTGGAAGTTTGTAAAAGGCGCTTCTGTAAGTTTTGTTGGACAGAATGTGTTGTTCTGGGCTAAGGATTTTAAATACTCCGATCCTGATGGCGGAAATGAAAACTTTGCCGATCCTTCGGGCAGATATCTGGGTGGTAACTTAAAATTTACATTCTAAAAAATGATAAATATGAAAAAGCTAATATATATAATGATGACGGTAGTGCTTGCAGTTACTGCATCATGCGATAAATTTGAAGAAATAAATACCGATCCGAACGCAACAAATGAAGTCTCTCCAAGTCTGTTGGCTACGCAGGTGCTAAAAGATACCTATCGATTCTGGAATGTGAATGCGGCCGACTTTTTATCAGGAAACCTTTATAACAAACACCTTGTACAAACAAATAATGAAAATCCTGGGCAGTACTATTGGGCATATTGGCCATGGGGTAGTTTTAATAACTATTTGCGTTTAACCGACCTTCATTATATGGCTAAGTTTGCCGAAGGTAGCTCATATGAACCTTCATACAAAGGATTAGAACTGTTTATGAAAGCCTGGTATGGTTTTCAAATGACTTTAGACATGGGAGATGTTCCTTATTCTGAAGCAGGAAAAGGAGAAGGCGAAGGTAATTTTACTCCGGTATACGATAAGCAGGCTGATGTATTTAAATACATTCTTGAGGACCTGAAACAAGCCGAAATATATTTTGCAGAAGGGCAGAGTTTTGATGGCGATATCATGTTTAATGGTGATGCTTCGAAATGGCAAAAGTTATGCAACGCAATGCAGCTGAAAGTTATTCAAACCATGAGTAAAAAAGTCACTGCCGATCAAAAGGCTCGATTTGCAGCTATTGTAAATGGCGGAGCTTTAATGACAGGAAATGATGACAATTTTACCTTGGAATATTCGACCAATTCAAATGCGATTCACCCGTTTTATAACAACGGAACAGAGTTTAAGAATTATGCATCTTTATCAAAACTTACTGTTGATGCGCTAAAAATGTTTAATGACCGCAGATTATTTTATTTTGCCGATCCTGCTCAGGTTAAACTCGATGAAGGATTAAGTGAATCTGATTACGATGCGTATGTTGGAGGACTTAGTTCACTCCCGAATACAGAGCTTCAGCCAAAGGGCTTGGCGGGCGAATTCTCAAATGTAAACGTTCGTTATACCCTATATATGGACAACGATCCAATGTTGATTTTTACCTACTCGGAACAATGTTTTATTATTGCTGAAGCCATTGAAGAAGGCTGGCTTTCGGGCGATGCTAAGACATACTACGAAAAAGGAGTAAAAGCACAATTGGAGCACTATATGAATCTTCCACATACGGCAGAACATGTGCACGGTATGGCAATAGACGAGGACTACATTACTAACTATTTTACTGGCGAGGCAGCCTATAAAACAGGTGGAAGCAAGCAAGACCGTTTGGAGCAGATATGGATGCAGCGTTGGTTAATCGACTTTTTCCAAGGTAACGGAGGTAATTATCCGCAATTCCTACGAACTGGCCATCCTGAATATCCGCTTGATCCGGGTACAAGCTTAAATGCTGATAATAAGTCAGTATATCCTAAACGCTGGTACTATCCAACAAGCGAGCAGTCTACAAATGAGGAAAATTACCTTAAAGCAATTAATGACCAATTCGGAGGTAACGATGCAACCAACCAGGTACCTTGGTACTTGAAATAAGAAATATATTTCAACTTAAGGTACAATTTTAAAGAAGGAGCTAATTTTAGTTCCTTCTTTAAAAAATAAGCAAATTAAATTTATTCAAGGTTTCATATATGGGTTTATGTGTAACTATTGAACGGAATCCTTATCAGTAAGAATACTGATTAGATTTTAAGATTGTTTCTTGATATTAAGGATATTTCGACAATCTGTTGGTTTTCGTTTTAAAATTTAGACCCAAAGAACTTTTGCACGGTTTATACGCCACATTCTTCTTAATCGCTATGCGTTTGATAAAATATTTATTCTTAATAATACTCTTTAATACGGGGGCCACACTTGTTTTCTCGTATGAAAAAAATGCACTATCGCCATCCATAATGAAATATGCTTCAAAGTACAATAATTCAATTTTAGGTAAGCGTGTATTTCTATTTGATCCGGCGATGAATATGGATGAAATTCAGAATTTACTTGATACACTTCATGTTCACCAAACCGATAAAGAAAGCGAGTTTACCAATAATCGTTTTGCATTGCTTTTTAAACCCGGCAAGTATAATTTGGACATAAAGGTAGGCTATTACATGCAGGTGCTGGGCTTGGGCAAATCACCTGAAGATGTAGTGATTAATGGATCAGTAAGATCGCTTTCGCGCCACGGCCATATGTTAACCAACTTTTGGAGAGGGGCAGAAAACCTAACGATAGTTCCTTCTGAAGATTCTACCAATACCTGGGGCGTGTCGCAAGCTGCACCTTTGCGCCGTATACATGTAAAAGGCAATTTAAACTTAACCGATAAAGGCTATGCCAGTGGTGGTTTTATGGCAAATTGCAAAATTGACGGAGTAGTAAAATCCGGAGCGCAACAACAGTGGTTTACTCGAAACACTGAAATGGGCTCATGGAAAGGAGGGGTGTGGAACATGATGTTTTTAGGTGTTGAAAATGCACCAAAAGGAGACTGGCCCGAGTATCCTTATACCGTATTGGAAACAACGCCCGAAATAAGAGAGAAGCCATTTTGGATCGCCACGGATAAAACATTTCAATTAAAATTGCCAGGGTTAAAAGTTAATGCAAGAAATTACAACTGGAATAACAAGTGTGAAGATGATTCATTAATATCGATTGATGAATTTTATATTGCCAATCCAAATTCAGATAATGCTACCAGTTTAAATGCTGCCCTCGGAGCGGGAAAAAATATTCTATTCACTCCCGGTATCTATTCCTTAACAGAAAGCTTAAAAGTGAACAGGGAACGAGCTATTTTGTATGGCCTAGGGCTGGCAACACTTATTCCAGTGGAAGGAAATATGGCCATTGAGGTAGCAGATGTTGATGGTGTTACTCTTGCTGGCTTAATTATCGATACTGCCGAAAAAACTTCCCCAACGCTGGTGCAAGTCGGTCCACCAAATACAAATCTTAACCATGCTAATAATCCAACATTTTTATACGACTTATTTTTCAGAGTGGGAGGTGCACATATTGGAAGAGCATTAAATTGCCTGGAGATAAACAGCAACAATGTTTATGCCGATCATTTGTGGCTTTGGAGAGCAGATCATGGTAAGGGTGTAGGTTGGAATATAAACACTTGTCCAAATGGTTTAATTGTAAATGGCAACGATGTTACTGTTTATGGGCTGTTTAACGAGCATTTTCAAGAATATCAAACAATATGGAACGGCGAAAACGGCAGGGTTTATTTTTACCAATGCGAGATGCCTTACGACCCGCCTAAAGCCGAAGAATGGAAACACGGCGATACCTGCGGATATGCCGCATATAAAGTAGCCGATGATGTGAAACAACATCAGGCATGGGGACTGGGTATATACAATGTGTTCTTTGATGCTCCTATCATTGTTGATCAGGCCATTGAAACACCTACTGGTGTGGAAAAAAGTTTTCACCATAAGGTAATTGTTTGGTTAAATGGAAACAAGGGAAGTAAGGTAAAAAGTATTATAAACGGAAAAGGAAACGAAGTTAATAGCTCAAACAAAAGGGCTACAATGAAATAATAAGTAATTGAACTAAAGAAGAATGAAGAATTTAATAATAATAAGTATAGCCTTTCTTTTTGCAAGTTGTAAAATCAATAACGGAAAACAAACTGCCAGCCAGGTGGAGAATCAAGATGAATGGACACTGGTTTGGAGTGATGAGTTTGATGGCGACAGTATTGATGCTAACAACTGGAACTTTGCTTTGTGGAAGGCCGGACGAGTAAATAACGAATGGCAACAGTATGTTAAGGACACTGCTTGTTACTCGCTCGATGACGGTTTCTTATCGATTAGGGCAAAAAAAACAGGCGAAAATAAAAAAGGAGGATATACCGCAACACGTTTAAACTCAAAAGGAAAACAAGAGTTTAAGTATGGTAGAATTGAGTTTCGAGCAAAAATGCCTGCTTCAGAGGGTAAAGGAACCTGGCCTGCATTGTGGATGTTGGGATCGAATCATGACGAGGTTCACTGGCCAAAATGCGGAGAGATTGATGTTATGGAATATGTAGGGTTTCAGGCAGATACAACACATAATAATATTCATACACAATTTCAATACGGAACTACCGATTACCATGGAACAGTACCCACGGCTACAGCCGAAGAAGAATTCCATAACTATGGTATTGTGTGGACTAAGGATAGTATACAGTTTTACCTCGACACGCCGGATAATGTGACAAATATTTATGCTCCGGAGCGAAAAACAGCTGACAACTGGCCTTTTGATCAACCCTTTTACCTGATAATGAACTTTGCCGTTGGCGGAGTGTGGGGTGGAAAAATGGGCGTTGATGAAACTATTTTTCCACAAGAAATGGTGGTGGACTACATAAGGGTTTATCAGCGTACATCTGTAGATTCTGCTAAAGAATAAAGGTAAAAACACTGTTCTCGCTAGCTTGGTACTTATTTCTGATAATTCGCTGTTCGACACAAAAACACTATACAAATCGCGATTTTTATATTATTGGATGGTCATCCATATTTCTATTCAGCCTATGTACGAGTTACGGCAGTGCTGAAGTGTATGAAATCTGAGTGCTGAGCATTAAAATAAAGTTGAAAAGGAAGAACCAATGAAAAGA
This sequence comes from uncultured Draconibacterium sp., assembly GCF_963676815.1. Classification (NCBI taxonomy): domain Bacteria; kingdom Pseudomonadati; phylum Bacteroidota; class Bacteroidia; order Marinilabiliales; family Prolixibacteraceae; genus Draconibacterium; species uncultured Draconibacterium sp. The sequence continues at coordinate 242,193 of NZ_OY781365.1, read as the reverse complement.
AAATTCTTGTGCTCAATTCTTAGTCTGTTATGTATCTGGAAAGGATATGCTCAAGAAGCGAATACGACGTGGGACAATACGCTTGACAAAAGTTGGCCTGATGGCTTTGAACAGGTAAAAGTTAAAAGTTCGTTGGACGGAGAAACACAAGGAGCCGTTATTTACAAAACAATAAAAAAAGAACCACAGCCGCTTATTGTATCCCTACATACCTGGAGCGGTGACTATTTACAGGAAGACCCATTGGCAAAAGAAGTGGCACTGCATGACTGGAACTACATTCATCCTGATTTTCGTGGCCCAAATAACAACCCGGAGGCATGTGGTAGCCCCGAAGTGGTAAGTAATATTGAGGATGCCATTCACTTTGCTGTTCAGCATGGAAATGTGGATACCACAGAGGTGCATATAATTGGTGTTTCGGGAGGTGGATATGCAACTTTACTGGCGTTTATGAAGTTAGATTACCCCGTTAAAAGTTTTCATGCCTGGGCACCGGTTACCAACCTCGAAGATTGGTATTGGGAAACGAAAGGACGAGGCTTAAAATATTCACACGATTTGGAGAATGTTACCACCGGAGGAAATGGTTTTGATCCGGTTGAGGCGCGAAAAAGGTCACCACAGCTAATGACAGTGCCGCACGATTTAAGGGCGCAATCAACTGTTCATATTTATACCGGTATTCATGATGGCTACACCGGATCGGTTCCGATTACACATTCTGTAAATATGTTTAATCAATTGGTAAAACAGCTTTTCCCCCGCTGGACAGACAAAATGGTGTCTGACAGTTTAAAAATTGTATTACTTGAAAAACGCTTAAATCCGAAGTCGGATACTAACCTGATACTGGGTGCCCGAAAGGTTCATCTTTTCAGAGAACTGCCGGGACTAAGTCTTGCTATTTTTGAAGGGAGTCATGAAATGATTGTTCCGCAGGCTTTGGCACTTCTTCCGGTATATGAGTCTGTGAAAAAGGAAAAGTTAACGATTCTAACTATTGGCGACTCGAATGGTGCTGCAAAAGATGGATGGCCTGTACAATTACAAAAGCTATTGCCTTATTCAACTGTGCTCAATCGGTCAGTGCCGGGAAACACGATTGGATTTGATAATCTTAATAACCCCAAACTGAATACCATTAGAAACATTGGGGAGTACCTTGCTTCGGCAATGGAGGACTTGCCCGAGGATCAACAAATTGACTATATTTTATTTGGTTTGGGAACCAATGATGCTAAAAATATATTCGATAACAGACAGCAAGAGGTGGCACAGCATCTCGACTCGCTATTGGTGCTGACTAAAACTTATTTTCTGAATCACCATATGCAGCTACCTCAACTGGTAATTATTTCACCACCACCAATGAATGAGACCATTGCCATCGCCAAGTACGACGGGGGAAATAAACGAATCGACCAGAATAATATTCTTTTTAGAGAGGTGGCTAAAAAACACCGTGCACTTTTTATCGATACGAATACCTTTTTTAAGGTACAAAACAAAGCATTCACGGTTGATGGTGTCCACCTAGCAGCACAAGCACAATTTTTAGTTGCCAGAATCATCAGCGAGAAACTATTACCAAATTCAAAATAGACATGAGATCAACCAGAAACTTTTCAATCCTTAAGCATGTGAAAATATTGAGCTTATTCGCACTTGTGTGGTGTTTTGCCACAGTGGCTGTTTGGGCACAGAACGATTCGCGGCTTACTCGTTCCATTAATGAAAGTTGGTATTTTCATAAAGGCGAGATAAGCCTTGAAAGCAAAATGGATTTTAATGATACGGGATGGCAGCCAATAGCAATTCCGCATACCTGGAATAATGTGGATGCTACCGACGATGAACCTGGATATTACCGCGGCGAAGCTTGGTATGGCAAAACATTGTTTATTCCCGAACAATTTGCAAAACAACATACCTTTCTTTGTTTTGAAGGTGTGAACCAGGTAGCCGATGTATTTTTAAATGGAAACTGGGTAGGGCAGCACAAAGGAGGCTATACCCGTTTCAATTTTGATATAACGCCATATATAAGCTATAGTGCCAAGAACCAGCTCATGGTTAAAGTAAGCAATGCTCACGATAAACATATTCCACCACTGTCGGCTGATTTTACCTTTTTTGGTGGCATCTACCGCGATGTTTATTTATTGCATGTCTCCGATGTTCACTTTGCTTGCGATGATAATGCTTCATCGGGCATTTATATTTCTACGCCTTCGGTGAGTAAAGAATTGGCAGAAATAAACATTAAAAGTTTAATCAGTAACCAAAGTTCAAAGCAAAGGCATATTAAGCTCGAAAACCGCATATTGGATCACAATGGTAAAATAGTCGTTTCAAAAGTAAAGCAGCAAACACTTACAAAAGAGGAAACAAAACAACTTGTTTTCGAGAGTTTTAACTTGGAATCTCCAGAACTGTGGGCTCCTGATAATCCCTACTTATACCGTGTGCATACCAAACTCGAAGATGCTGATAATGGGGCTGTTCTTGATGAATTAATTCAGCCCCTCGGAATTCGGTGGTTTGAATTTACGGCTGATAGTGGCTTCTTTTTAAATGGACAATACTTAAAGCTGATAGGTACCAATCGGCACCAGGATTATTTGCAAAAAGGGAATGCTCTGGTAGATGAAATGCACATCCGGGATATCCGACTACTTAAAGAAATGGGAGGTAACTTTTTACGCATTGCTCATTATCCGCAAGATGAGAAAGTGCTGGAAATGTGCGATAAGCTTGGTATTCTTGCATCGGTAGAAATTCCTATTGTAAATGCAATTACCGAAGATCATGAATTTACAGAGAATGCTCTTCAAATGACGGAGGAAATGGTAAAACAGAACTTCAACCATCCTGCGTTAATTATCTGGGCTTATATGAATGAGGTTTTGCTACGTCCTCCATTTAAGCTCGATTCAAAAAGAGGAAAGGAGTACCTTCAAAATGTAATAAAACTGGCAGAAAAGATAGAACAAAAAATTCGTGATGAAGATCCCTCCCGCTATACAATGATTCCCAATCACGGAGCATTTGAACGTTATGTAAATTCCGGATTAACCTCAATCCCAATGGTAGTAGGCTGGAACCTGTATCAGGGTTGGTACGGAGGGCGTTTTCAAGATTTTGAAAAATACCTTGAAAAGCACCATCAGCAGTTGCCTGATGTTCCTATGATAATTACAGAGTATGGAGCCGATGTAAACCCCCGATTGCATACTTTTCATCCCGAGCGTTTTGATTACACGGTAGAATATGGAAACATGTTACACGCCCACTACCTACAAGCAATAATGGATAGAGCTTATGTGGCTGGGGCTACCATTTGGAATTTGAATGATTTCTATTCAGAAGCTAGAGGCTATGCACTTCCACATGTAAATCTGAAAGGCATAACGGGGCTTAACCGGGAAAAGAAGGATACCTGGTGGCTGTATAAAGCTTTGCTGAGCGAAAAGCCCATAGTTGCTTTCGGGCAAAAACATTGGAAAATTAGAGGAGGGGTGTTGAATAAGAAGCCCTACTCATGTGTGCAGCCAGTTGAAGTATACTCCAATGCTAAAGAGGTGGAACTTTTTCATAATGGAACTAGTCTGGGGACGAATAAAATAACAAATTATAAAACAACTTTTGATGTTCCCTTTGAAAATGGCGAAAACAAACTAGAAGCAGTTGCTCAAACAGTATCTGGTAGTATTCGCGATATGAATACAGTCGACTTTCGTTTAATAGGGAGCAACTTAAAAGACTTAAAGCTGCCGTTTTCAGAAATGAATGTAATGTTGGGATCAAAACGATATTATGAAAATATGAAAACAGCACAGGTGTGGATTCCCGAAAAAGAATACACTGAAGGAAGTTGGGGATACATTGGTGGCCAGCCATATAAGGCCAAAACCCGGTTTGGGGCTTTACCATGTTCCGAATTAAACATTTTAAATACCGACGATGACCCCTTGTACCAGAATCAACGTGTAGGCATTAAGGAGTTTAAGCTAGACGTACCGGAAGGTAAATACGAGCTTACCTTAATGTGGGCCGAATTAGTGTCGGATGTAGAACATGAAAAATTGGCCTATAACCTGGGAAATGATAAGATTAATGAGGAAACGAAGGAACGTATTTTTAATGTGCTGATAAACGGAAAGTACGTAGAGCGGAACCTTAACCTTACCGCAGATTATGGTGCCGAAAAGGCGATATCAAAAAAATATAAGGTAGTGGTGACCGATAATAATGGGATTGATATCCGCTTTGAGGCTGTAAAAGGCGAACCGGTGTTAAATGCCATTCGGGTTTATCGCTCGTTTTAAAACAGCAAGACCACCAGTATTGATAAATCAAATAAATTGAAATAATAAATAGACGACTATGTATAAACAAATTTTAGTTCTGCTAGTACTGATTAGCTTTTTATCGTGCGGTGTTGCAAATAAAGACCAGATGACTTTGCAGCACACAACAGCTGTAGCCGACACCAATGTAGTATTGCCACCAGCATGGGTATTCGGAATTGTATATGGAGCCTATACCAATCAGGAGCAGAGTATTGAGTTGGTCAATCAGATCATAGAACACGATTACCCCATTGATGCCTTCTGGATTGATTCTTGGATTTGGGATTGGGAAAATCAGGGACAGGGCCCCAAAAAATATATGGACTTTGTGGGCGATACTGTTTCGTACCCTGACTTGAAAGCCATGTGTGATTTCATGGAAGAAAAGGATATTAAAGCAGGGATGTGGATGTGGGATGCCATCATGAAAACGGGTAATGAAGCAGAATATGAAGACTTTAAATCGAAAGGTTTTTTCAAGTCTGAAAAAATTCGCACAGATGGATGGCACAACGGCTTGCGTACCACAATTATTGGAGACAGTAGTAAAGAAGTAAAGGGAACCTGGTGTGGCGATATTGATTTTCAAAATCCAGAGGCAACTGCATATTTCCAGGAAAAAGTAAAACACTTTTTTGATCAGGGAATGGATTTCATAAAATTGGATAAAACAGATGCTATTCCTGTTTGTAAAGCCATGTTTGAAACGACTCAAAAACTGGGAAAAGAAACTGCAGGAAGAGGCTTTATTCTTTCGCATAGTCATGGTGTTGAGTGCGAAGAATATAAAAAATACCCAGGAAAATGGACCGATGACACCCGTGCCGACTGGAATGTTGAAAATCCGAATCATAACTTTTCGCCCTGGTTACCGCGCGTTGCTTTTAAAGAGAATCTAGCCATGTATACCGACACAAGTCGTCATTTTCATAAAATACCATTTTTGGCAAATGACATGGGAGGTTTTGCGATTCCAACTGATGGAACAATCGATGAAGAACTATACATCAGATGGCTCGAATTTGCTTTGTTTGCGCCTATAACAACACCATTTTCACAACCCGAAAATCCGACACAAAACATTGCGTTTAAGGTTTCGAAACGGGCCGATAAAATATTTCGTGAACTGGCTCACCTGAAAATGGAACTGTTCCCATACATCTATTCATATGCCCATAAAGCCAGGCTCGATGGTGTTGGAGTTATGCGTCCTACCCGGATGTATGAATATAAATTGGGTGAAGAAATTTTTGTTGCTCCGGTATACGAACAAGGTGCAACTTCTCGGGAATTAACACTCCCCGCTGGAGAAAACTGGGTGAATTATTGGAGTGGTCAGTTGTACAAAGGAGGGCAAACCATAGAAGTTGCTGCGCCTATTCACCAAATTCCTGTGTTTATTAAACAAGGAGCTGTTATTCCGAAACGCGAATATGCAAGATCAATTCAGTCAGGAACAAATGATTTACTAGAATTGCATATCTATGATGGAGCTGATGGCATATTTACGCTTATTGAAGATGATGGGACAAGTAACGATTACCTTAAAGGTGTTTATGCCAAAACAGATATTCAATACCATACAGGTGTTAAGGAAAGCTCAGTAAATATTTACCCCGTTGAAGGTAATTACCAGGATATGGATAACACCCGCCGATGGAGAATTATTTTGCACAACACCAAAGGATTAAAAAAGGCAACCGTTGGGAGTCGAGAATTAGGAGTTGTTTCGAAAGATGATGTAGCTATTGTTGAGGTGTTTGAAGCCGATAAAGCTAAATTGCAGAAAGTATTGTTGAGTTATTAGTTCGAAATAAGGATAAGGTGCCTGCTATTTGTGTATCGGCGGAGTTCATTTGCAGTTTAAGGCTTTCTCGAACCTTCCATTTTTCTCATTGTGCTAAAATGGCATGATGGTAGAGGTAATGAATGCAGATGATGGAAATCAGCTTATTGAAGAGATTTTGATTACAGGAGTTATAACCCGAGTCAATTTGCCAAAAAAGAATAAACATATTAATAATCTAGTAAAAGTTAAAACTAATAGTGAAAATAATGCTGTTTGCAGTATTTATTGGCTTACCTATCGACAATTGGATGTGGACAAGAGTCTGTCACTTTCCATTAGCCGCCTGCAAATAGGACTTTATCAGTTTTAATAACTTTACCGGAAGGAATATTAATTGGAAAGCCAGGATCGCGAATCTTCGCTTTGATTATTTCCATTAAAAAATATACCAGTTAGTTCAAATTATTGTGCATCTGTATTTGTTTCAAATAGACTTTTCATTAATATCATTTAAAGTCATCAAAGCTCATCAAATATCACCATCTTTAATAGTTGGTTTCGATTTGGTTGTAGTTGTAATTAGATGGTATTGTGTTAGTTTGTTGTTTTGTTTCTCTGTTCTGTTACCTAACTTTATTTCCATAAAAAGACCCTTTCGAGGTAGGATAGCAAGATACTATTTTAAAAAGCAACAAATAATGAGCTTTTTTTTGCTTCAAAATAGAAGCGGGCCGGATAGTATCTTGTGCGGGTAGTCATTAAGTGCGTAGGCATTGCAAGATGTCAGTTTGTATATACAAACTGCTCTTGCCCGCTTCCGCTAAGTGATGACACCCAAATGGGGTCATAAAAGGAGTCTGGAATAATGAACAAGACCAAAAATATTATTCTCAGGTGCAGCGTAGGGGAAAAGAAGATCATACAGCAGCTGGCAAAGAAAAGCGGACTAACGCTTTCGGAGTATTGCCGCCGGCAAGCCATTGATGGTGAAGTAAAGGCCATACCCGCACTAACGCAGCAGGAGATTGAATACTTCCGCATGCTGAAGACTTACAGTACCCATTTTAACCGGATCAGCAGCCTGATACGCAAAAAAGACCCTGTATTGGTTGAAGAGATAAGGCAACTGGTGAGTGAGCTGACCCGGCTTCAGCAACGCATTGTTTAGGGAGAGCAAAAGGGATTAATGATTTGTAAAACCGTTATAAGAGATGATAGCCAAAGCCAAAGCAATAGCGCATGGAAGCAGGGCCATAGAATACGCACTGCGGGAATCAAAGAAGGGGTCTTTGGTGGCATCCAACCTGGTTCAAAACGAAACGCCCGGCGCGATTTACAACGAGTTTCTGGAGCTGCAGGAATGTAATACGCGGTGTAAGAATAAGTTTATCCGGATCGAGATCGGCATTGCCCCCGGAGATGAGAAGAAACTTGGAGAGGAAGACCTTGCCGGTATTTGCAGGGAGTTTAGCAGTCGTTTTGGTTTTGAGAATCACCAGTGGATTGGATGTATTCACCGGGATACGGAGCATTTACATATGCACATGATCGTTAACCGGATCGGGATAGACCAACGTGTTTATGATACCAGTTTTATCAGCAAACGGGCCGGAAAGATTGCAGAAAGCATCAGCCGGGAACTGGGACTGACCATTGCCAACCAGGTAAAACGTAAAAGCAAGTACCGGCCTGAAGTAATGGGCTTTGAGCGAATACTGGCCAAAACACTGATTAGTAAGGCTGCCGGAGAAGTGTTATCGGGGCATCCCACATCCCTGAAAGAATTTACAGCAATGATGAAAAAGCATGATATCGCTGTTCAGGAGGCGGTCAATAAAAAAGGCAATACCTATGGTTTGCGGTTCACCGGTCACAATCAGACCTTCAAAGCCTCTCAAATCGGCAAGGAGTTTGGCTACCGTACATTGATGAATACATTTAAGGAAAACAGTCAAATCCTCAGTCAGGATTCCGGGTATAAAAACAACAGGAAACAATCACAAGGTACATCTGTCAGGAATGCAATTTTCTCTGGTATCGCTTATATATCCGGGCCGCGGCAATTACTTCGGGAAAATGATTCGGGGATAAGTGAAGAGGAAAGAAAGCGAAAACAAAACCTAAAAAAGAAACGAAGATATGGCCCGAAATTCTAATCCACGGACGCAGTCAGTCAAAGATGCGATGCTGGCAGAGATCATCGTAACGGAACTATCAAAGTTCAACACTTCGCATGAAGTGATCATGGAAAGCACAGAAAAGATCCTGAGCCGATACAATGACATAGGGTTGCTGATTAAACGTATGCACCAGCGGGATCAGGCAATTACGGGGAGTATAAAAGATTTACAGTTTTCGGCAGAACAAAACCGTTACATGGCGGATTTATCCATGCCTATAGTCCGTAAGCTGAGAGAGATTGACGAGCATGGCATCCGCATTGAACCCGGGGCACTGGATAAAATAACCAGGGCCGTAGAGCAAGGTAACAAACCACTTCTTACACAAATCAAATGGGTTAGTTATGGCTTGCTGGCCGGCTTTGTCATTCTGTTGCTGATACTGTTATTTTAATCGTTAAAATATTGTCTGGACACAATTGTCCGGCTAAAGGTTATTAAAATCGTTTGTTACACCTTATCTTTGTACATAAGAGGTTATACCCTTTCTTCGGATCGGGTAGAGACCATCTACCGTAGCCCGCTTTGCCGGGCTACTTTTTTATACCGCTACCGGTTCCAGAGAGTCTTGCCGGACAATATCCTTTTGAGAGTTATTCGTGTGGCCTAAAACATAGTCCGTATTGTTTTTATAAAGCGTGTAAATAAGGATCAGCAGTTTACGTTCCAGGGCGATAACGCCAGTTTTACCGGGTTTCCCGTTCTTCTTCATCCGGTTGAAATAAATACGCAGGGTTTGGTTGTGGATAATGGAACATACGGCCGCCATGTATAAGGCAGCCCGTATATATGCGTTTCCTTTTTTGGATATACGTGGCCTCCATGCCAGTGTCCCTGATTCCCGGACCACCACATCCAGCCCGGCATAGCTGACCAGTTGCCTGCGGTTGCCAATATTGGAGAAGCCATCGGTTTCGGCAATAACCGTTGCCGCGGTTACAAAATTGATCCCGGGAATAGTAATTACATGTTTCATTTTTTCGTGCAACACCGGCGATTCGGCAACCAGTTCCTGCATCTGTACTTCAATCTCAGCCAGTTGTTTGGTGGCTAATTTAACCCGTTGCTTCAGGCGTTTAATACTTTTGGCATAGGCTTTATGAGAATGATTTAGAGCATGCAACTGGTTGGTAAGGGCATTCCTGTCCCGGATGATACTGATCCGTTCCCGGCTCAACCGTTTAAGAATGCGCAGGTTTTCTGTCGGTCTGTTCCACAAAGGTAAATCTCTTTCCAGTCCCATGCGTGCCAGCATAATGGCATCTATGCGGTCTGTTTTATTCTTCTCATCCAGGCTTCTGGCATATTGTTTTCCTTTGGCAGGCTGGATAATACTCAGCTTAAAGCCCAGGTCACTCAAAAAATAAGCTGCCTCTTCATGGTAAACACCGGTGGCTTCCATGTTAACATGCAGGGAAACCACCTTGTCACTTTTCTTTTCAATCCATTGCCTGAGTTTCAGCAGCCCTTTACCGTTGTTCTCAAACTTGCTTGTCGACACTACTTTTACCTGCAGATCCTGCGTATAAACAGCGAGACAACAGTCCACTTTTTTCATGGATACATCAATACCCACACATTGCTTAAGAATCGTTTTTGTGTTCATAGAAATGTTTTTAATGGTTTGATTTTGATATCTAGAGAGCTATTATCCCACCGTCCATTCTCATGTACTACGCAGGCTCGAAGTTTATACCACGGCTTAAAATACTATCCGGACTCATGGATAAAGAATACAGCAGAGGCAGGTTCTTGCATAAGCATATTCCACAGCCCGTGGAACTGAAAGATGTGCATGTCGCTCTTCTGCTGTTTCTCTATATATCAGTAATTTAACTAATCTTCCTTCAAAAATACGAACAGGTAAAGGATAAGGCAGGTATAATCTTGCTATACATACACAAGCTGGAAAAAACGGTCAAAGTGACCACCCAAGGCCGGAATAAAATGACCACCCTCGCCAGTTTAAACTGACCACCCCGTGCCGGAGCAAAGTGACCACCTGCGCCGGACTAAAGTGACCACCCATCAAAAGAGATTGATTTTACTTCTGTCGAAGCCATAATTTCATACTGATTTAAACAAATTAATATGAAAACATGGCTAATAAATTAATCGACATGAGTAAAGTAAGAAAAGTCATTCAGTTGCACCACCAGGGAAAAGCAAAACAATTTATCAGTAGGTACCTGGGCCTCTCACGTAACACCGTTAAGAAGTATATCGCTCTATACAAGGTATTAAACCTTACAATTGATGATATTGATAAAAAGAGTGATTCCGAGCTGGAAAAGATCTTTAGCAGGGATACCGAAGATGTTCTTTCCCCCAAGCTAAAAAAGGTTTATAACTTCTTTCCCTACATGGAGCGCGAACTAAAAAAGACCGGCGTTACCAAACAGCTGATGTGGGAAGAATATTATGCAAAACATCCCGATGGGCTAAAACTAAGCCAGTTTAAAGCCCACTACCTGCGTTGGAGTAAAAAGGTTAACCCGGTAATGCATATGGAGCATAAAGCAGGCGATAAGATGTTTATTGACTACGCTGGCAAAACCCTTGAAGTTATCAATAAAGAAACAGGCGAGATTGAAGAGGTACAGTTTTTTGTTGCCATACTGGGGGCCAGTCAATACACCTATGCAGAAGCCTCACCGAGCCAACAAAAAGAAGACTTTGTTGCTTCGGTTGAAAATGCACTGCACTTTTACGGGGGAGTTCCTGCAGCTATTGTCCCTGATAACCTAAAGTCTGCCGTAACCAAAAGCAGCCGGTTTGAACCTACCATTAACGAAACGTTTATGGACTTTGCCGAACACTATGGCACAACAGTTCTTCCGGCCCGGGCTTACCGTCCCCGGGACAAGTCTCTGGCAGAAGGGGCAGTTAAGATACTGTACCAAAGAATATATCCGGCCTTGCGCGGCAAAAGCTTTTATAGTTTAGACGAGCTAAATAATGCCATTTGGGACGAGCTGGATAAACACAACAACAAAAAGCTGACTGGCAGGCCAACGTCCCGGTATCAATTATTCGTTGAAGACGAAAAAGACAAGCTTACCGCATTGCCTGTAGAAAAATACGAGATTAAAGAAATAGCAATAGCCACCGTAGCCATGAACGGGCACGTGCTGTTAAGCAAAGACAAGCATTATTACAGTGTTCCCTGCCAATATTTAAAGAAGAAGGTAAAGCTGGTGTTTACATCAAAAACCGTTGAAATATACCATAAATACAACCGCATAGCTTTGCACAAAAGAGATGGACGTAAATACTTCTACACCACAAACAAAGACCACCTGGCAACAACACACCAGTTTGTTACCGACTGGACACCGCAGCGTTTTATCAACTGGGCAGCTTCAATTGACGAAAGTGTAAAGGAATTTATAATCAATGTGCTGGAAAGAAAACAACACCCTGAACAATCCTATAAAAGCTGTATGGGCGTATTGGCTTTTGCTAAAAAGGTGGGAGAAGAAAGGCTTGCCAATGCGTGTAAACGTGCATTGGAACATCAGGTTTACAACTACAAAATCATACAAAAGATACTGGAAAAAGGGTTGGATAAACTTGACGATGAAACACCGGACGAACCTGAACTTCCTTTTCATAACAATATAAGGGGAGGAAAATATTACAACTGATAAAGTAAAAAACAATGAACGAAGTAACATTAACACGAATGAAACAGATGAAGCTCCATGGTATGCATGGGGCTTTTAAAACAGCTATCGAAACGGGTAAAACCGATGATTACACCATCGACCAGTTTGTATCGATGATAACAGATGCCGAGTGGGACGATCGCAACAACCGAAAGATAGAGCGATTGATAAAAAATGCAAGGTTCCACTATAAAGCAACCATTGAAAACGTGGTGTACGAACATGCAAGAAATATCGATCGGACAAAACTGTTAAGACTGGCTGAATGCGATTTTATTAATAAAAACGAGAATGTATTAATATCGGGCAGCACCGGTGCCGGCAAAAGTTATATTGCGACAGCCTTAGGGTATCAGGCCTGTATTGAGGGATACAGGGTTTTGTACTTTAATACAACAAAACTGTTTTCTAAACTAAAAATGGCAAAAGCCGATGGATCTTATCTTAAAGAACTTGCAAAAATGGCCAGGCATCAGTTAATAATACTCGATGATTTTGGTCTGCAACCCTTAGATAGCCAAAACCGGATAGCTCTGTTAGAGTTAATTGAAGACAGGCACAATAGTGGCTCAATGATTGTTACATCACAACTGCCCGTTAGTAAGTGGTATGAAATAATCGGGGAAAAAACGATTGCCGATGCCATACTTGACCGGTTGATCCATCAATCGCACAGGATTGAGCTGATGGGGGAATCGATGAGAAAAAAACGAAACATTTATAGTGAATAAAAAAACAGTAAATTTGTTGTAATCTGACAGAAGAAAAACGTTCTCTTTTTTGTTGAAAATGGTCGGTGGTCAATTTGCTCCGGCGTCGATGGTCAATTTAAATTGGCCTGGGGTGGTCAATTTGACTGGCGTTTCCAGTATAACCAAAAGTTGAAGGAAATTGCAAAATTGTGTAAAATTGAAAAGAATGTATCAAGCTATGTTGCCCGGCATAGTTATGCCAACAGTTTAAAGCAGAAAGGAATTTCTACCGATATTATCAGCGAATCAATGGGGCATCAAAATCTGACAATTACACAGGCCTACCTGAAAGAACTTGATAACTCGCTTGTTGATGAAGCAATGGAGGTATTATTGTAACCTGGATTTTTAAAAGTTCATGATCTTATGTGTAAACAAATTTGTTTATATTTGTAAAAGTAATTATCATGAGCACCATCGAAAAAAATATCGCGCTTTTAAAGGGGATACATCCAGGGATTATCCTTGAAAGGGAGTTAAAAAAAAGAAAACTTCCCAAGCGGCGTATTGCGTTATCTATTGGAGAATATCCTCAACTTTTAGGGGATATTACCAAAGGAAAACGTCGCATCAATCCGGCACTATCAATAAGACTGGGTGATGCTTTAGGAATCGATGAAAGCTTTTTTGCTGTATTACAAGCTTATTACGATATTGAGCAACAAAAGAAAAAACAAGCACTGAATGACCGGCCCAATTTAAAACTTCTGCGACCTGTTTTATTCTGGGATACTGATATAAATTCAATTAACTGGGAAAAGAGCAAAATCAGTGTTATAAAACGCATATTTGAGCGGGGAAACGATCAGGAGATTACAGAAATAATGCGTTTTTATGGGAAAAAGGAAGTACAAGCCATCTTAGCCCACATCTCAAAACGTTCCTCAGTATTGGAAAGCAATATCAAGAAATTTCTCCAGTGAGTAAATGATTAGCCAATTAAAATACAACACTGTAAAATCACAGCTACGCTTAATTTTGTCGTGGTTGATGGCTGAAGAACTTTTCACTCCTTTTCGTCTGGTAGGAGGTACTGCCTTAAGTTTGCAGTTAGGGCATCGTGAATCTGTTGACATTGATTTGTTCACCGAAACTCCTTACGGCGAGATTGATTTTGAGGTAATAGATAAGCACCTTAAAAATAATTTCGAATACGTTGATTCTCGTGAAGGTCCGGTTGCGATGGGGAAATCGTACTTTATTGGCAATTCAGCAGAAGATTGTATTAAGCTCGATTTGTATTATACCGATCCTTTTATTCGTCCCGCTTTGTTGATTGACAATATAAGGCTTGCCACACTCGACGAGATAACAGCTATGAAGATCGATGTTGTGAGTCGTGGAGCCAGAAAAAAAGATTTTTGGGATCTACATGAATTGTTAGATTTCTATTCAATCCCTCAAATGATTCAGTTGCATGAAGAGCGTTATCCGTACTCACATGATGCTGATGAAATATTCAGAAACTTTACCAATTTTGAAACAGCTGATAATGATTTTGAACCGATTTGCTTAAAAGGTAAATATTGGGAACTCATTAAATTGGATTTTGTTGAGGCAATTGAGACTTTAAACAACAAAAAATCCTAGGTTCAGTTTGTCCTATTTTACTGTCTCTTGGGATCGGTATATATTTCGTAATGGGAGAGTGCTCTCCTTCAACCCCGTAAACACTTCCTTCAACATTTTCGGAAAATTTTCAAAAGGAAAAGAAATAAATAATGAATGGAAAAGGCGGAAGTGTTGATGTGGGATTTCAAAAAGTTTTAACCGAAGTATACGAGGTTAAGTCTTTTTGAAATTGGCTCAGCGTGCAGGCAGCAATTAACTCTTCCGGTTTTGGAATGAATGGCTTTATGTCGGAAGCTTTTGAAAACCCGTAGGGCTTGTTTTTCGAAAATGTAAGTGTTTTGTTGGAGGGGTTGATGGGCTAGTATAAAGTCTACCTATTCAACTCGTACTGATAGAAATAGTTTTGATTGTAAATGAAATGAGGAAGTTTTGACCTAAACTCTAATGGTTTTCCTTCCCGAAATAGTATTATGTCTTTAAACCTTGTAATGTCTGAATTTCAGATAACGATACTGAATCTTCATCCACAAAAAAACTTTGCAATTTAGTTTCTTATCAAAACAATTGACGAAATTTAATGAATATCTCAGTTGGAGTGCCTAATAAGACTTAACTGAAAACCGTGATTAATTCAAATTCCGATACTCATTCGGGGTATAACCGGTTTCATTCTTGAACATACGACTAAAATGTTGGGAGTACTTGAATCCTAATTCATGTGCGATTTCACGAGCTGTTTTGTCAGTATCGAATATTTTGCGCTTTGCTATATCGATGATTTTGATCTGAACATATTCCTTAGCTGATTTTCCGGTTTCTCTTTTCATCAGATCTCCAAAATAATTGGACGATAGATGAAGTTCATCTGCAAAGTAGGCTACTGATGGTAACCCTAATGTCTGTGGTTTGTCTGACGCGTAATAGTTATTCAACAATAACTCGAACTTTTCCAGAATTCCTTTATTAGCGTTATCTCTTGTAATAAACTGACGGTCGTAAAAACGTTCACAGTATTTCAATAATAACTCAATATTTGCAGAAATTAATTCTTTACTGTGTTTGTCCACGGCATGTTCCAGTTCATATTTAATCTTTCCAAAACTGTCCATTACCATTTGACGCTCGCGTTCAGAAATATGTAGTGCTTCATTTGTATTGTATTCAAAAAAGGAATATTTGTCAATATGGCGTCCTAAAGCAGTTCCCATTATTAAATCAGGGTGAAAAATTACGCCATGCCCTTTTGGTTGATACAACTCAACACTTGGCTCCATATCCAGAATTTGTCCCGGAGCAATAAATATTAAGGTACCTTCCTGGTAGTCGTAAGTATTTTTTCCATACCTCAAATCTCCGCAATGCACGTCTTTGAGTAATACTAAGTAAAATCCAAAATAGGTTCGTATTAATCTGCGTGGATCAGCTTTCGAGAAATCAATTACACTTACCAGCGGATGTAAGGTCTCATGATTATTAAAAATATTGTATTCAGTTACCGTCTCAAATCTGTTCATCTTTTCCATTTCATCTTATTTAATAAATCAAATTTAAGCATTCTCATCATGCAATAAAACCCGTTCACGCTAATTCAGTAAAAATGGTACACAATACCGTAATTTCTATACAAATTACTATAGTACAGCGTCTTACATTTGTAATGTGAAATTTTAACAAAATGAAAATGGAAAATTCTTATAACAACTTAGATTCAGTCAGGAAGTCATCTGACACTTTAGTTGAGCGTGCAAAAAAATGGAATTTATATTTCCTGTTTATAGTTGTAATAAGCTTCTCTTCTTGTACAACAACAAATAACGATTTGTTGCTGATCAAGGATCAGGGAAGTTTTGCCGTTGGAGGAACAGTAAAAGAGAATCCCGGTACGTTTAATACCATTACACGTACACCTGAAGGACAGACTTTTCATGGAGATCATGCATATACGTTTTATCAGATACCGGCAGAAGCACACGAATACCCGTTGGTAATGTGGCATGGCATTGGTCAGTTCTCAAAAACCTTTGAAACTACACCAGATGGCAGAGAAGGATTTCAGAACCTGTTTTTGCGCAAAAAGTATAGCGTGTATTTATTAGATCAGCCACGCAGGGGAAATGCAGCCCGAAGTATGGCTGAAGGTACAATCACTCCAACTCCGGATGAACAGTTTTGGTTTAATACTTTTCGTGTGGGAGAGTGGCCCAACTTTTTCCCCGGAGTTCAGTTCGCTCAGGATGAAGAAACACTCAATCAGTATTTCAGACAAATGGTTCCCAATATTGGTCCTATCGATTATGATGTGAATGTAAGTGCTGTTTCTGCACTGTTTGATAAGATTGGTGATGGTATTTTGCTTACTCACTCGCATTCAGGCGGTATGGGATGGTTGACTGCCATTAAAAATCAGAATATAAAAGCGGTTGTCTCCTACGAACCCGGAAGCGGTTTTGTTTTTCCTGAAGGAGAGGTTCCTCCTGCACTTGAAAGCTCTTCGGGACCGCTTGAACCGGTCGCCATTTCTATGGACGATTTTATGAAGCTCACGAAGATACCAATCATCATCTACTATGGAGATTTCATTCCTGAAAGTCCTGATCCAAATCCCGGAACGGACGGTTGGCGGGTTCGTCTTGAAATGGCCAGAATATGGAGGGATACCATAAATAAACATGGTGGGGATGTGACAGTAGTTCATCTGCCCGAAATTGGAATTAAGGGCAACACGCATTTCCCATTTTCAGATTTAAATAATATACAGATAGCTGATCTCATGGAAGAGTGGCTAATAGAAAAAGGTTTGGATAAATAATACTTAAGAAAGTGAAAACAGTAAAACTTAATAATGGCGTAGAAATGCCGATTCTCGGATTTGGGGTTTTTCAGATCGCAAATCAGGATGAATGTGAAACCAGTGTTTTGAATGCTATTGAAACGGGTTACCGCTTAATTGATACAGCAGCATCGTATATGAATGAAATTGCAGTTGGGAATGCAATCAAAAAAAGTGGTGTAGAGCGAAAGGAAATGTTTGTTACATCGAAGTTGTGGGTTCAGCATACTGGTTACGAAAACACAAAATTGTCATTTGAAAAATCGCTCGAAAAACTCCAACTCGATTACCTCGATTTATACCTGATTCATCAGCCATACGGCGATGTGCATGGATCGTGGAGAGCCATGCAGGAGCTTTATAAGGCTGGAAAAGTAAGAGCCATTGGTGTAAGTAATTTTCAACCGGACAGAGTGATGGATATGATTACCTTCAATGAAATTGCTCCGATGGTGAATCAGATTGAAACACATCCTTTTAATCAGCAAGTTGAAACACAAAAGTTCCTTACTGAAAACGGTGTCCAGATCGAATCATGGGGGCCTTTTGCTGAAGGAAGGAATAATCTTTTCAGCAATGAACTTTTAGCTGGAATTGGCAAAAAGTACAATAAGTCAATTGCACAGGTAGTGCTTCGCTGGTTGACTCAAAGAGGTGTTGTTGCTATTCCTAAATCGGTGAGAAAGGAAAGAATGGCAGAGAACTTCAATGTGTTTGATTTTGAATTAAGTCTTAAAGACATGGAATCCATTGCAACTCTGGACATGAAAACGAGCAGTTTCTTCGACCATCGCGATCCTGAAATGATCAAATGGATGGGTAGTAGAAAACTCGCCATATAGACTTCGATAGAAGAGAATGAGCTTTGATATAAAGGTTATCAGATTGATGGAGATAGATATTAAATATATACGCAGGAAATCCTGTAAAAACAGGAATAACCGGAAAAGATTTGTTCCTGGTTTCGGATATTATCCTTTTGCGCTGCTTTTGGTTATCGTTCATCTCAGTTGCACAATTACTGATATTAAGGAGGACACTTTCATCCCAGCCGAACAAAATTCAGTTCAGGTGAAAACATACGAGCATCTAACAATTGACGATTTAGTTAGTGATATTGTAAATCATAAGGCATTCAGCGGCGTTGGAGAGTTGCTTTTACCCCGCAACAATAACTCCGGTTATTACAATACCCCATTAAGTAATATCGCTTCGCTCATGCCTTATCATGGTTATGTGCATCCCAAGGATGTAGTTAGTTCGCTAAACCGCATGATTGATGATGTAAATGAAGGCAATACCATTTTTTATGATTTCTATACCGATGCGCAAAAGCAACTTGAGTCTGACAAGAATTACACGGGTTTATTCTTTTTTAGAGGTGAGCTGGGTGCTCCTTTTGCCATTATTTGTCCGGGAGGCGGTTTTTCATACGTTGGGTCGTTGCACGAAGGATTTCCAATAGCAAAACGAATTAGTGAATCAGGTTTGAATGCTTTTGTTATTCGTTATCGGCTTGGCAGCGGGCAAAAAGCAAGCGAGGATTTGGCGGCGGCAATATCATACATTTTTAGAAATGCAGAAAGCCTGGGAGTGAACACAAAAGATTATTCGGTTTGGGGAGGTTCGGCCGGAGCCCGGATGGCAGGCGATATTGCTCTGAGTGGAGTTGCTGCTTACGGTGGAGATAAGCTTCCAAAACCGGCTTCAGCCGTTATTGCTTATACCGGCCAATCAAGCTACTCGGGTGATTTTTCTCCTGCATTTATTACGGTAGCAGCAAACGACTGGATTGCCAATGTAAACACGGTTGAAAGGCGTGTTCAGAATCTTAGAAATGCCGGTGTTGATGTTGAGTATCGAAGATATGAAAATGCTGGTCATGGCTTCGGCCTTGGAACCGGGACTGATGCTGAAGGATGGGTAGACCTTGCCCTGAAGTTCTGGGAAAAGCATACAGATGAATAAAAACAATTAAGAAGAATAAGAATGAAAAGTAAAATTAGAAATCAAATTTTTACAATTATGCTAATGACATCAAGCATTATTGCATCAGGTCAAAACAAGATTGAAAATCCTTTCGGTCTGGTTTACCGCGATGCCATAACAGAAAATTTAAAAGGAGAGGTAAATATCCATCCTGTAAATTATAGTCTGAATGGCATCGAAATCGCAGCCAACGTTTACACGCCTGCAAATTTCGATCCCGCTAAAAATTATCCGGCTGTGGTAGTGGCTCATCCAAACGGAGGTGTAAAAGAGCAGGTTTCGGGATTGTACGCACAGCATTTGGCTGAATTGGGTTACATTGCAATTGTTGCCGATGCTTCGTATCAGGGAGCAAGTGGCGGCGAACCCCGGCATACAGATAAGCCCCAAAACCGTGTTGAGGACATCCACGGTATGGTTGACTTTATTTCCCAATATGCAGGTGTTGATACCGTCCGCTTAGGGGCTTTAGGAATTTGTGGCGGCGGTGGTTATACAATAAAAACAGTTCAATCGGATAAGCGGATTAAAGCCGTTGCTACCTTGAGTATGTTTAATTCGGGAGAAGTAAGACGTAATGGCTTTCAAAAAACACTGTTAAGCACCATTCAGGAGCGCATGAAACAAGCTTCGGATGCCCGTGCACTAGAAGCCGCAGGCGGTAAAATCCTCTATTCGGGCGTAGCAAGCATCACGGATGAAGAAATCGCCAAAACAACAACTGATTTGTATCGCGAAGGATATGAGTATTATTTCAGAACCCACGCCCATCCAAATTCAACATTTCTATATACAACAAGCAGTTTAATGGATTTAATGACCTGGGATGCGACAGACAACATCGAATTAATCAACCAGCCTTTACTGATGATGGCCGGAAGTAAAGCGGACACAAAATATATGACCGATGAGGCATTTGCGAAAGCTACCGGAACCACAGAAAAAGAATTGTTTGTGATACCTGGTGCTACACATATTCAAACCTATTATGTTCCTGAATATGTTGAACAGGCAATGGATAAACTCAATTCATTCTTTGGAAAATATTTATAGAAAACAATAATCATTAAATGGAAAATATCGATGAAAACAGTAAAAATTACATTTCAATTTTTGGTAGTAGTTCTGTTATTCGTTGGCATTCATAATGCGAATGCACAGGGAAAAGAATATGTGCCGGCTTTAAAACTGAACAACGGAAAAGAAATGCCCCAGTTGGGGATTGGCACTTTTGCCATCTCATACGAAGCAGCGAAGGCAGCATGTCTCGAAGCTTTTAGAAATGGTTTCCGCCATGTGGATTGTGCCACTGCTTATCGTGTTGAGGGAGCCGTTGGTGAAGCAATGAAGGAGAGCGGCATTCCGCGTGAGGAATTCTTTATTACAAGCAAATTATGGGTTTCCGATTATGCGAATGGCAAAACCCTCGCATCCATTGACACCATACTGAAACGCTTTCAAACTGATTACATCGACCTGCTTTATATCCATCAGCCCATTGGTGATTATATTAATGCCTGGAAAGAGATGGAAAAGGCAGTTGCATCGGGCAAAGTACGCTCGTTAGGTATCAGTAATTTTGACGCCAGCAATGAACGCTTCCATGCCATTGTGGATAACATGGAAATAAAACCTGTTGCGCTGCAAATCGAATGTCATCCCTATGCGCAGCGAAACGACATACGGGAATGGGTAAAACCTTACAATATATTCATCGAGTGCTGGTATCCGTTGGGTCACGGAGATCCTGGTCTGTTGTCGGATCAGGTAATTAAAAAAATTGCTGATGCACACGGTAAAAGCATCGTGCAGATTATACTCCGGTGGCATATTCAGGAGGGTTTCTCTGTAATTCCGGGAGCTACAAATCCTGTTCACATCAAAGAGAACATCAATATTTTCGACTTTGAGTTGAGTGATGAAGAAATGACGACGATGCGTTCACTGAACAAGGACAAAAGATTCTTCAATGTAACCCTGGAGCAGCTTGATAGCTGGGCCAGATGATTACTCGTAATTAGAACCAATAACAATCAAAAAAAATAGAACGAAATGAAAACATTACTATCCGGATTAATATTCATTCTTTTTGCATTTTCAATAAATGCACAAACCTCAGGACCAGAGGTAAAAACCAAATCAGGAATTGTAAGAGGTGTTACCGAAGGCGATGTAACCAGTTTTAAGGGGATACCTTTTGCCGCCCCACCGGTTGGTGAGTTTCGCTGGCGCCCTCCACAGCCTGTAAAATCATGGGATGGAGTTCGTGATGCTACCGAATTTGGCCCTACTTGTGCAGCAGTAGGCTGGGGCGCTGCTCCGGGAACAATTTCAGAAGGCTCATCTGAAGATTGCCTGTACCTTAATGTATGGACACCGGCCGATGCTATAAAAGGAGAAAAATTACCTGTTATGGTTTGGATTCATGGTGGTGGATTTACGGGAGGAAGTGGCAACACATCAGGAGATGGATTTGCCAAAAAAGGAACAATTCTGGTTTCGATGAATTATCGTCTTGGCCGTTTGGGGCATTTTGCTTTTCCGGCATTGAGTGCGGAACACCCTGAAGAAGCCAAAGGCAGTTATGCCTTTATGGATATGATAGCAGCTTTACAGTGGGTGAAAGATAATATTTCCGCGTTTGGAGGGGATTCTGAAAACGTGACCATTTTTGGCTTCTCTGCAGGAGGCGTTGCTGTACACTCACTCCTTACCATACCCGCAGCACAGGGGCTTTTCCATAAGGCAATCGGTCATTCCAGCGGAGGACGGGACGGAGTTCTTACCGGCAGGCCAATCAATAAAGAAAATGCAAATCCGCTATACCCGGTTTCTGCTGAAACAATCGGAATAAACTTTGCAAAAATGCATGGTATTGAAGGAACGGATGCAGCCGCGCTGGCTAAACTTCGTGCTCTTCCTGTTGTAGATATTGTCGGTGGTGGAGAAACAGATGGACAGGGTGGTCCGCGCATTTATCCAGGCCCGATTCTCGATTATAAATTTGTTGTTGAAACAGCAGAGAGTGCATACAAGGCAGGCCGACAGGCAAAGGTTCCGGTTATGATGGGGAATAATAGTGCAGAAATTGGCGGAGGTTTCGTTAATTCAAGCACAACAAAAGAAGAACTTTTCTCTCTGTTCGGTGATTTGGAGAATGAGGCAAAAGCAGCCTACGATCCGGATGGAAACAAAGAATTCGCTGAAGTACAGGCAAGATTCAATACCGACTGGGTATGGGCAGAACCGGCTCGTTTTACAGCTCGTGAATTTACAGAAATTGGCGAACCGGCCTATATTTTCCTTTTTGATTATGTGCCATCTTACATGGCAGAAAGAGCACCTTATGGTCCCGGACATGGAACAGATATTTCCTTTGCTTTCGATAACCTTGGGGAAGGAGGGGGTTTCGGGCCACCACCTACTCCGACAGCAGAAGACAAAGAGGTCGCAAAAGTAATGAATGCCTACTGGGTTAACTTTGCTAAAACAGGTAATCCGAATGGAAAGGGTTTGCCGAACTGGCCTGTAAATAATCCCAAAACAAACCAGATCCTCGAATTCCAACGCGATGGTAAAGCCGTAGGGGAGACTGATCCTACGAAAGCACGTCTGGATGTAATTGAAAAGGCAATGAAGAACAGAGATAAAATACAAAACCGTGGCGGTATTTAAGCTCTGATAAGAGAGGTCCATCTCAACTAAAATAGGGAACTTGGGAATCCTGGTATTGAAAATACAATTTTTGTATAGCAGGATTCCCAATGTTCCACATCAAATAAATCATTCCAAAAAACAAGATGAACAAACTTTTATTCGGAATTACTTTACTTCTGATATCGTGTTCATTACAAGCTCAGCAAACGGTAGTTTCATTATATAATGGAATGGCTCCGGGATCTGAAAACTGGACACAAAAAGAAGTGGAATATACCCAGTGGGGTGGGAAAATGGTGAGAAATGTTGTTGATCCGACCTTAACCGTTTTTCTTCCCGAAGAAGACAAAGCAACCGGGGCAGCTGTTGTTGTTGCTCCGGGAGGTGGTTTCGTTTGGCTTTCATTGGAAAACGAAGGTACTCAGGTTGGAAAATGGCTTCAGGAACATGGCATCGCAGCCTTTGTACTCAAATATCGTCTGGCTGACACCGGTCCCGAAGGTGAAGATGTTATGACGAATGCAGGGGAATTTTTGGGTCAGATGATGAGTGTAACAGCCACCGGTAATCCTGAAGCTGAACTGGCGAAATATCCAAAGGTTGAAAATATTATTGCACTTGCAGAAGAAGATGGCCGGCAGGCGGTAAAATACATTCGTGCAAATGCCGCCAAATATAATATCAAACAAAATAGAATTGGGATAATGGGTTTTTCTGCCGGTGGTGTGGTTACAATGGGTGTAGCCCTCAAACATGATGCAGAAAGCCGCCCTGATTTTGTTGCACCGATTTACGGTTTTGCAATTGAGAAATTAGTTGTGCCGGAGGATGCAGCACCAATGTTTATGGCTTGTGCAGCCGATGATGCAAATGTTGCTTCAAAGGCGGGTGGCGTTTATAAAGCCTGGCTGGATGCTGGAAAAAGTGTTGAATTTCATGTGTATTCAAAAGGTGGCCACGGTTTTGGTATGCGTAAACAGGATTTACCCGTTGACAATTGGATTAATCAGTTTTATGAATGGATGAATATTCAGGGATTTTTAAATGGTGAGTAATGGTTATATTTTTTAAAAACAGGATTCATGCAAAGCTGACAATAACAGTTCTTTGTATTTTCATATTATCTCATTTGTCGGCTCAAGATAAAGATGTTGCTGACCAAAAGTTGAATAACTTCACTGCTGTTGTTACTATGCAGAACAAAGGTATATCAACTATTCCAAACCTCACTTTAGGAAAACCTGCCTTAATATTAGATATGAAACTGGGACGAAAATTGAGCTTTGAACCACAATTCCGTTTCTCATTGGAAGACGGTAAACCTTGGGCAATGGTTCTATGGTGGAGATACTATGGATTAGTTAGCGAAAGATTTAAACTTACTTACCATGCTAATTATTCTCTTTCTTTTAAAACAATAGGTTTATACAATGCCGACGGATCAGACAGAGAGGTTAACAGGACAAATCGGTATTTGACCGGTGCTATGACACCCAGTTATCAACTAAATAAATACATTGGTTTAGGCGCCTACCTTTTTTATGCCCGTGGATTAGATCCATACATGATAAAAAATACTTACCTGGCTTCGTTCCAACCTACGATTTCAAATATCCCACTTTATAAAAATTTTGTAGCAAGGGTGAGGCCGGAAGTTTACTTCCTAAAAATGGGTGAAGACGGAGTTTTTTTTAGTACCCGATTCTTTATCAGTAATAAGAATAGCCCGTTTTCCCTTTCAGGATTGATTACTCAACCAATTGACTCTAACATTCCTTCAGACTATGATTTTCTGTGGAATGTGGGTGTTAGTTATACTTTTAATCAGAAATTCACCAAAGCACAATAACTTGAGTTTAATAAAAATCATTAATGACATGAAGAAAATAGGAATACTAATTTTAATAATAATGATAGTTGCAACGTGCTTTTGTGAAAGCGTGCTTGCACAGAACAAAGAAGGATCGAATATGACATTAACTGCAAGGCAAAAAAGCCTTATTCCAATTGCTGCACTTACAGCCCAGAGCGAATTAGACCAATTGAAACCTGCTTTACATGCTGGATTGGATGCTGGCCTCACTGTTAATCAGATTAAAGAGATTATGGTTCATCTTTACGCGTATTGCGGATTTCCAAGGAGTATACGTGGATTGCAAACTTTTATGGAAGTTATAGAGGAACGGGAAGCTAAAGGAATAAATGATGTAGAAGGAATTGAAGCTTCACAGTTAAATGATGATCGCAGCAAATATGACCGAGGAAAAGCAAATCTGGAAACACTCATCGGGAGGTCTTTAGACGGACCTCAAACCGGTTATGCTGCTTTTGCTCCGGTTATCGAAGTCTTTCTGAAAGAACATTTGTTTGCAGATATTTTCGACCGTGATGTTCTAACTTATGCAGAACGCGAATTGGTAACAGTTTCGGTTATTAGTGCAATTGGGCGTGCTGAGCCAATGTTGCGTAGTCATTTATCAATTTGCTTAAATGTGGGATACACTCCTGAACAGTTAAACGAGTTTGTTGCTGTGTTGAAATCAACGGTTGGTAAAAAGGAAGCCAAAGCTGCACAAGCAGTTTTGAATGAAGTGCTTGAAAATAGGTAGTCATAAAATTGAAAATTCAGAACAATGAAAAATTTGGTAAAATTTATTTCGATTCTATTAATAATTGTTTCATCAGCTTGTAACACTGAGATGAAATCAAATGAAACAAAGGCAGAAAGCGAATCTATTTTCCCTAAAGGAGAAAAAATTGATAGTCCTAATTTTGCCGGTACAGTATGGTTGCAAATGATGGGTGCCAACGATAGTACATTACATGCACGATTTGGGAACGTAACGTTTGAACCAAAGGCAAGGACAAACTGGCATTCGCATCCGGGAGGTCAGGTTCTGTTTATAACGGTAGGAAAGGGGTATTATCAGGCATTAGGTCAGCCTGCACGATTATTGCATAAAGGTGATGTTGTTGAGATTCCAAGAGATGTTGTTCATTGGCATGGAGCAGCTGCCGACAGCGAATTTGCCCATATTGCTATTAGTTTGAACAGTGATGAAGGAGGTGCGAATTGGATTGGGCCTGTTACTGACGAGGAGTACGATGAGGCTACCAACTGATTGATTCCCGAATATATGTCCTAACATCCGCGCAGCAGACTATTCGTCTCTTGTATTGGTTCTGAATAACCATCTGTTCTAAATTTATTAAACCAAATTCAATCCTTTTAATTAAAATATTATGAAAATCAATCCTATTAACCTATTGAAAGTGTTTTGTTTTGTACTTGCCGGAACTACAAGTATTCAAGCCCAAGACTGGCCACAGTTTCTCGGTCCTGAAGGGAACAGTACTTCACCTCAGAAAAATCTTCTTCGTGAGTGGCCTGAAAATGGTCCAGAAGTACTTTGGACCACCGATGTTCAAATTGGTTTCGGAGGCCCGGTTGTAAAAGACGGCAAAGTATATATGTTGGATCGTGAAGATAAATACGGCGATCACGTAAGGTGTTTTGATCTGAATACAGGTGCAGAATTGTGGAAGTACAGCTATGAATCTCCTGGAGAAGTAGAATTTCCGGGTTCAAGAAGTGTCCCGGCTGTCGACTACAAATATGTTTATTCCTGCGGGCAGAATGGTGAATTATATTGCATAGATATCAATACACATGAACCAGTCTGGACGAAAAATGTATGGACCGATTTTGGTGGTGAACCTGCTAAAGAAGGCGAAGATGCTTTTGCCGGGATGGCTGGTGGTACACATTTCCCGATGTGGGGAATTGCTCAGTGTCCTTTGATATATGGAGACTTACTGATAGTCGCATCGCAAACTCCCGAAGTAGGAGTGGTTGCCTATAACAAAGAAACAGGAGATGTAGTTTGGAAAACTCCATCATTGGGTACTTTAGGATATGTAAGCCCGGCCATTGCAAAAGTGGATGGCGAAGACCAGGTAGTGATGATTACAGCATCCAGCGGAGGTTTCGGTGGCGGTGAATCAAAGCCAAGTAATGTGGTAGGTATAGATCCTAAAAATGGCGAAGTGCTTTGGACTTATTCTAATTGGAGTTGCTGGATTCCCTCATCAAGCGCTTTTGATGCCGGAGAAAACAAGGTCTTGATCGTTGGTGGATATCGTTCCGGTGCTGCAATGCTTCAAATCGAAAAGAGTGGTACCGAATACAAGGTGAATGAACTGTTTAAAACATCGGAATTTGGAGAACACACAAAACCCCCCTTGTCAGTAAATGGCTATTTCTATGCACAATTTTCAAATAACGAAACCCGTGATGGACTCGTTTGTATGAATAGCGATGGAGAAATAATGTGGAAAACCAAAAGAAATCCTGCTTTTAACAAGGGAAGTATGATTTTGGCTGATGGGCTTATTCTGGCTACAGATGGTGAAACAACCCTTTATCTAATTGAACCGGATCCAACTGGATTCAAACAACTTGCTTCGGCAACCATCTTAACAGAAAGTGGTATGACAGGAAATGAAAGGGTAATAGGTATTGTTGGTACGAACCAAAACTGGGCACCTATTGCATTGGCTGATGGAAAACTGCTGATAAAAGGACAACGTCAGATGGTGTGTTTGAAGGTGGCTGAGTAAAAAAAAGTTTTTAGTGCTTTTAGCAGTTGATTATTTCAGATAAAGATAAACCACATTTTGAATAATTAACCAAATCATTATTCCGGCAAGCACCCATAAAAACCAATGTGGGATAACAACACTTTTTTCTAATTCCTGTTCATGATCTTTTAGAAGTTGCTCCATTTTATCGGTGTCAACCTCATATTTCAGTTTTGATGATTTAAGAATCTGTAATTGCCTGGCAATTTCAGGAGCAATCTCATTTATATTCTCAGTGGTTTGTTTGAGTGTTTCAATTTCGGAGGTTAAAATCTCCAGTAACTTTTGTTGCGATAAATTTTTTCTCATGGTATTAAAAGCTTATTCCAAAATCCCTTGAAGGACGGTTTTGTTGTTCTTGTTTTCTTTGTTTTTCTCGTTCGACACGGTACATCATTTCATAATTTTGCAGAATCTGTTTTTGCAGATTGGCAGCACTAAACTCCCGGCCAACACTACTGCCTTTTATGGTTTCCTCTCCAATCTGGAATTTCAACCCAACAACTTTTCCATCAGAGGCAATTCTCCTGTGAGTTTGGATTCCATACTCTTCCATCAGTTGGGCATAATCATTAATGTCGCGGGGCATTACGGTCAAAACCCGTTGGTGGGCTTCTTTAATATAGCTCCCAAGTCGTTGCTCTTTTTGCTGCTGAATTTCTTTGGCAGTAGTAAATCCCCATTCTTTAGCCACACTTTCAGCAATTCGCTGCGCCTTTTTGCTGATAAAGTGGTCCTTGTACGCTTTCCCGTCAAAATCAATACGATTTACGAAAATGTGCAGGTGCTTGTGTTTCTCATCGGTATGCAGAAAAGAAATAAACTGATGATCATTCAATTTCATGCGTTTCAGAAAGTCTCCGGCCAGTTTTGCAAAATCAGTATTGTTAAGTTTATCACCGTCAGGAATGGATGGACTTAAAACCATGGAAAAAGTATTCTTCCCGCACTTGGAATTCAGGTTCTGAAAGATCCTGAACTCCGATGCAATTTCCCTGGGTGTTTCGCCTGCAACTTTATTCCGGCTGATCTCCTTGGCTCCGGGCTTTTTCAAGGCGTAATTGACAGCATTTACCGTATGTGAGATACTTTTTGCTTTCCCGATCATTGTTCAAACTTTCCAAGGTGGATTTTAATCAGTTTAATTACTTCTTCCAGTTCCCGGAGAATGGTTTCGTTCTTATTAAAATGTTTGCTTCTTACCAGGTTGCCGATGGCCGTAAAATTGCGATGGTAGGTGTGCAGGTTATTGTACACCTCCAATTCCTCGGGCGAAAACCGTAAGGTTACTTTCATGTTCAGTGATGCCCGTCGGGCAAACTCACTGGTCCCTAAACCACATTCCTGTGCTGCCAATGTGATAGCTCTTTTTTCGATATTGCTTACTCTAAACGAGATATATTTTGTGCGAACTCTCATATTCTTTAACCTTTAAATTAATATTTAGAACCTGCGCTGTGCGCCCCTTTGCGAGCCTGGGAGCAAAGCGAGAGATGCCCATGGTGCAACCTGGGCACCTCTCGACATGGCTTACCACGGAGACCTCTGCAGACGTTGGCTTCGGGCTATCAACAGCTGATTCAGATCTTTTTCATTTTTATAGATGGCCGACATATCGACACTGTTCGTTAGATCGGCCAATAACTGTTTGGTCGCTTTTTTACCAGCTGAATCATTATCCAGATAAAGACCAACTTTTGGATAAGTTTGGGCAATCTTATGGATGCGGTTGATAAACGAAACAGAATTCAATACCAAAAAATCTGATTGGTGTGGTAAGCCGGGATAAAGCATTAGCAAACTAAAAAAATCAAACATGCCTTCTGTAACACTCAACAATTGTTTACCTGTAGTGAAATAGGAAAAGTCTTTTGGTGCTGCAGCATTTTTAAAATATGGATTTCGGAGTTCCCAGCCTCCCGAAACATTTTCCAAACCTAAAACGAAGTATCGTTTTTGATTAATCGAATAATGAACCTGACTGGCAAAACGGCTTGCAGTTTTTGCATCTATTTTTCTTTGCAACAAATATTTGATTAAAGCCGGATGCCGAATGGGGAGGATCTTATCGATCCGGATTTCCGGTTCAGACGCTAGCGCAACCAAATTTCTCTGCTGTTGAAAAGAGAAAGATGGTATGTTTTTAGCCAAAATCGCCAGCGCTTCACTGACGCTGCAGTTGTTATTCATTTCAATTACCAGGTCGATAATATTTCCTCCTTTTCCAAGACCATGGTCGTACCAGCGGTTAAGAACTTTGGAAACCTTAAATGAGGCTTCATTTTCCTTTCTAATCGGGCTAAGGTACCAGGCTGAATGTTGGTTTTCTTTTACCGGTGAGTATCCGGATCTTTTCAGAAATTCTGTAATCGGAATTTCACGGGCCGTATCGCATTGTAGTTTTTCTTTTTTCATCAGTAAAATTTTTAAAAAAGTTGATTTTCACTTACCTACTTACCTCAGATCAGATTATCAGCTTTTTAGGATATAGGTAGGTTGATTTTTAATCCTACCTATCTTACCTGATAGGTAACTTAGGTAAGTTCCAGGTAACTTAAATACTGTTCATCTTACCTAAGCAAAGCTCAGTGTTTATAGTACTTTTCATTTTTTTAGGTAAGTAGGTAACTTGTTTTCTGCTTTTTTGCAGAAAACTGTTATTTAGCTGGAATTAATATTTGATCGGGCCAGGTAACCCCAGACCTGTCTTTTGGGGTTTTTTACCCGCTGAAAATTAAATCCCGACAAAGCTTTGCCAATATTGATGTGGTTCAATCTCAGGTTTAGATAGCTTAAAGCAATCTCAACATCCGATGCAGTTACAAAATCTTCCATATCCTGAGATTTTTCGTAATACTTTGCAATTAATTCCTGTTCGGTTGAGAGCCGGGTGTACTTCTTATTTCGTTCCTCGTTCTCAGTTACATCTTTTAGTGACAGTTCTGCGTCAAAATCTTCCAGCTGATAAGCATAATGAAAAGCCTGGCTCCAAACCTTATTAATATCCACTTCTTTTGAATAGGCAAAGTCAATTTTATCACGAAGTTCAAAACACAACCAGCGAACAGAACCGGTTTCATCACTGAGAAAGGAGGCCATATTTGTAGATCCCACGAAAGAACAGATCCGTGGTAGGGTAGTGTTCTTTTTATCGTAGGGTAATCTTTCATTGATAAAAGTTTTCGAAAAGAAGGCTTTTAAAGCATTTACATCTTTTCTGGAGAGTACGGCCAGTTCGTCGAGGTTAAGCAGAAAATTCCGGCAAAGTTGAATGCGTGCATCCTTATCGTTGCTGATGTCTTCAGCCATATATTCCGAAAGTAGCGGGGGACAAAGAAACCTGCACCAGGTTGATTTTCCTGAACTTTGACCTTTGTGACTAAGAATGAAAGCCTGCTTGTTAAAATAGTCAGGTTCCAGGGCACACCTGACTGCTCGTACCAACCATTTCCGAAAGTGATACAGAAAGGCTTCATCTTCATAGGTAGGAACATAAGAACACAGTTTCTGTATGTAATCGATGCCATCCCATTTGGGTAATGATACAAAATAATTCAGAATCGGATTATGTTTTGCAATGAGTTCTGACTTGATAAAGATTTCCAGTTTGCCGGGCGAAATCTCGATACCGGCTTTTGTGAGTTCAATAATCAGTGAATTGATATTAAGATAGTGCCACTGGTTCTCTCCAATTAATGAAATCTGGTAGTCATGAGATATTTCGTTATACCTGATGTCGTATTTTTCAAAAAGATAATCAGCTGTGTAATCAAAAACAGTTTTCTTTTTGGGATTATTGGCAATGTATAAACCGGATGCTTTTTCTTCCATAACCGTACTGGATTAAGATATAACTTAAAGAGGCTGGTGAACGCCGGTTTTAATACTTTCGGTTTCCGGATAGCATCTGGTTGAATTTTTCCTCGTCTTCCAGTTCTTCTTCGGAAATACCCATCAACCAAAGATCGATGTCCTTTTTATAAAAGAATTTTTGCCGGATATTGGCATTGGTACCGGTTGGGATAAGTTTTTTACTGAGCAGCTTGTAAATTTTGCTTTTCGATAGCCCGGTGTACTGAGCCAGTTCTTCAACATTAAAAACGGTTTTGTTCTCTGCGAGTAGAGTTTTAATTTGTTTCAGTTCGCTAAGAACCTGTTTTGATAGAAATACTTGATTTTCCATAGGTGACATATTTATTAATGAGTAATGACGCTTGATGCGAGAAAATCTCATCTGCAAATATGTAACTGTATGTGGCAGTAAATCAAGAGGGTAATTTGAATTACGGGCTAATTACGGGAGAAATACCGTCTATCGAAAAAGTATTTTCTGAAAGGCCTTTAGGTTTTCAGAAAATTCCGTTTCACTTTCATTCACAAACTCTGAAAACCGCGAGTTCAAACTCGCCCTTTTTACTTCCGAACCATTTAGAGTAAATGTATTTTCAATGAAATTGAAAAGGATCTCTTTTCGTTCCTTTTTGAAATCTCTAATTCCTCCATTAATAAGTAAATGCAGTATTCTAAACAGCTTTTTATAATCAGCTGCAGCCCGATTATCTGATACCAGTTTAAAATCGATTTTACTTTTTATTTCAAGTCCATTTAGTACCAGGTTTATATTTTCCTGATCCGTTTCCACGAATCCTAGGTCTGGTATATGGATTCCATTCAAATTACTTTTCACAAACTGAAAACAACCGGAGGGTACTTGCTTTGATAATCTGCGAGCTTCATTCAGCGATCCGATATAAAGTAAAGTCAAGAAAAGTATTGTTATGCTTATGGCAGAGTAGAGGATAACATGGATAAATGAAAATCCCATGCCCCAGAGTCCGAATAACAGAATCAGAAGACAAACAAACAGTATAAAAAGGATCGTTGTATTGTGGTTACGTAATATTCTAATATTGAAGATCCACCGGAGTTTCCGGTTGAATCGAAATATAATTACTCCTGATTTCTTGATTATTGTTTCCATATTGGCTCATCTGTTAACAGGTTCCGGTAATCATCAACATTATTTTATTTTTTCAATAGCATTGATAATTGATCGATTAAAAGTAAATAATCTATCAGGTGCAATCAAATGAAAATCCGTGTTGGCGTAGATTTTACGCTCATTTGGCTGTATTTGGCTTTCGAAATGTTGAATAACATAGAATGACTCTGTGTATCTGGTAGTTTTTGGTGGTTTTTATTGGGTGATTTTGTTGTACCTATGTTGTACCCGTACAAATAAAAAAGGAGTTAAACTTTTGTTTAACTCCTTGATTTTCAGTGGTCGGGATACCAGGATTCGAACCTGGGACCCCCTGCTCCCAAAGCAGGTGCGCTAACCGGACTGCGCTACATCCCGAATTATTTATGCGGAGAGAGGGGGATTCGAACCCCCGGTACAGTATTACCCGTACGCCGGTTTAGCAAACCGGTGGTTTCAGCCACTCACCCATCTCTCCAAAAGATGATTAAAGTTGCTAAATCTCCCTCGCCTCTCAGCGTTGGTATTTAAAACTTAATCAGTTTTTAAAAAGAACGTCGTTGCTTTGTTAAAGCGTGTGCAAAAGTAGAAATTGTTTTTACACTGGCAAAGAAAAATGAAAAAAAATGGCAAAAAAAATAGATTTCTTGTTTTGCTGTGTAAACGAATGAGGATAGGGGATTGAGCCGTTTAAACATAAAAGGATTTTGATTCACTTTTACTTCTTTTTATGTGGTTTAAAACCAGTGTGTTTCAAATTTCACAAGGGTGATTCTAGTTTTTTATCATGAAGTTTGATCAAATTTGTTTAATATTTCTATTTGCTAGATTAAACAAAATTAATTTTGGTCTGTTTAATAACCCGTAGATAGTATAAACAAAAATACCTCAGAATATGAGTTACAGAGAAGAAATTATAATTTCCAACATTGACAAGAAAAAGAATGGTAAAGCAAACGGACATGAGAATCATGATACAATAGGAGATAATCATATTGCAACATCAATTGATACACCAATGCGCGATGATGCTTTTGTGCTGAGCGATGAACAGAAAATGGAAATTATTG
Organism: uncultured Draconibacterium sp.; assembly: GCF_963676815.1. Lineage (NCBI taxonomy): Bacteria > Pseudomonadati > Bacteroidota > Bacteroidia > Marinilabiliales > Prolixibacteraceae > Draconibacterium > uncultured Draconibacterium sp. The sequence goes on along the minus strand of NZ_OY781365.1, from coordinate 208,709 downwards.
AAGACAAGTTTCGCGACATAATGGAAACAATGGGACTTGATCTGAATGACGACAGTTTGAGAGGAACACCACATCGTGTTGCAAAAATGTTTGTACAGGAAATATTCAACGGATTAAATCCTGCAAACAAGCCGAAAGTTTCCGTATTCGAAAATAAATTCAAATACGGCGAAATGCTGGTGGAAAAGAACATTAATATGAATTCAACTTGCGAGCATCATTTTTTACCAATTGTTGGAAAAGCACACGTGGCTTACATTTCATCGGGCGAAGTGATTGGTTTAAGCAAAATAAACCGTATAGTTGACTATTTTGCACGCCGTCCGCAGGTGCAGGAACGTTTAACGGTACAAATTGCCAACGAACTTAAATCAATACTAAAAACCGATGATGTGGCTGTTGTTATCGATGCCAAACACATGTGTGTTTCGTCGCGCGGAATTCAGGATGAAAGCAGCAGTACCGTTACAGCCGAATATTCCGGAAAATTCAAAGACAAAGGTGTTCGAGAAGAGTTTTTGCGATATATCGAGCTTTAACTTTTAGTTATTATATCAAAAGCCATCAACACTTGTCCGTGTCGTTGGTATAAAATGCCGTTTTTAATTACCGGGTGAGAAAAATGTTCTTTCGCCCCTCTTGTAATTTTAAATTCGCTGATCTGATTCATTTTTCCGGCATCATCAAAATCAACTAAAGATAGCGTTCCGTTCTGACCGTAGTAATACAGCAAATCGTCGGCTGCAACAACGGCACCCCAGCCTAATTTTAGCGAGTCGCTTAATTCTCCGCTAGTTGCATTAATGCTTCTGAAGAATTTTTTTGATGTTGCACTTCCATATAAATGGTCGTCAATTTTTACAATTCCGCCCATATAACTATCGAAACCTGTATTGCGCCAAACTTCAGAAATTTCAGTTCCGTCTTCCGAGAGCTGGAGTTTTACTCCACAGTTTCCATCGCCGGCTGCGTAATAAATATATCCGTTATCGTAAATTATACAGTTACTGTGTGTATCGCCCATGCCGGGTTGACGTTTATCAAGCGGAACATTATCTTGTGCGTGTGTCCACAAAAGTTCACCGGTTTCTGTGTCAAGGCCCATCATGTTATACGCTGAAAACGTTACAAAAATGTGGCGTGTTGGGAGTTTTATTAGTGTTCCCGGATTATACCCTGATCGCTCGCCATGACCAGGATTATTCCACAGCAACTCGCCGGTAAAACGGTTCAAACCAACCACATTATATTCTTTTCCTCCGGGAGTCCAGAATACTTTATCGCCGTCGATAAGAGGTGCTTCCGAGTGGCCAAAACGCGGATAAATACCATTAAAATCTTCCACAAAACGTTTTTCCCAAACTACTGCTCCATTTGAGCGATTCAGGCAAAAAAGGTTTCCCATTCCCGAACCAACATAAATTAAATCGTCAACAACAGTGGGTTGCGAGCGCGATCCCGGATAACTGGTCACCCATTCTTTTCCAAAAGGTACCTGCCATTTTACCTCGCCGTTTAAATCAATGCAAAATAGTGTTGCCGTGCTGTCGATAGCTCCGGTTATAAAAATCTCGTTATCGGTTATTGTTGGCGATCCGTATCCATCTCCAATACCTTCAACATACCACAATTCTTCAGGTCCTGCTTCCGGCCATTCTTTTAAAAGATTCTGTTCATCGAAAATACCTTTGCGGTCTTCTCCTCGCCACTGGTATATCTCGGTTTTGTTCTGACTGCAGGAAAAAAGTAAAAAGATTGCTGCTAAAATTAAAAGGTTCTTCATGGTGTTGATTTTTATAACAATGGTATTTCTTTTGGTTGATTAATTACAACTTGCCCGAAATTTTTGTTGAATATAGCATTAAGTTGATAAAAAGTTTCATTTATCAGGTGCCTGTGAAAGAGAAAACTTGGAGTACTTGTTTATGAATTGAAGTACTGATATACTTCTTCGTAGCTTTTTACTTCCATTAAATCGGCACGCATTTTTGCAGCGCCCGGAAACGAGTTCAGATAGATTTTATAAAAGCGTTTCAGGATATTAAAATTTTTATCTGGGCTCCAGGTTTGCTCAAACAACCGGGTGTGGTCAAGCAGTTTGGCAATTCGGTCCTCCATCGAAATTTCTTCTTTCTCAGGATTAAAAAACCACGGATTCTGGAAAATACCGCGCCCAACCATTACGCCATTAACTCCGGTTTGTTTTATTCGCTCAAGTCCTTGTTTATAGGAAAATACATCGCCGTTTCCATGAATCGGAATATGCGGTTTTAAGCCGTTCTTCAATTGAACGGCCTTAGCAATTTCGTTCCAGTTGGCATCGCCTTCCGATTGCATTCGTTGCGTGCGACCATGCAGAATAATGGCTGCCGGATCAACTTCAAGCAAATTGGCAATCCAGTTTTCGGTAATATGTTCTTTTATTCCGGTGCGGGTTTTTACACTAACGGGTAGGTGAGTGGCTTCTTTTGTTGCCAGAACAATTTCTTTGGCACGTTCCGGTTCGCCAATCAGTGCACTGCAGGCTCCAATTTTAAACACCTTTTTTACCGGGCATCCCATGTTAATGTCTATGCCGTCGAAATCGTAATTCTCGGTAATATATTTGGCAATGTTGTGGTAAATCTCCGGATCGCGCCCCCAAATTTGAGCAACAATTTTAATGTTGAGTTTTTTAAGCAAAGCACGTTCCGAATCATTCACGATCAAACGCTCAGATACCCGTTCGCGACCAACCGGGTGGTTCATGCCTTCAACAGAAGTGAACTCTGTAAAAACCATGTGCAATTTTCCCGGTGCAGCCATTCCCATCACAATCTCGCGAAAAACAGTATCGGTAACGTCTTCCATGGGAGCTAATGAAAACGCAGGTTCTTTAAATTCTTGCCAGAAATTATTCATGCCGCAAAATTATGAAAACAAATAAAAGCGCACAATACAACTATTTTTGTTGCTCGAGTTGCATTAACGAAAGGCTTTTTCTGAATTTGCGACTGTTACCAAAACCTATGCGTAAATCTGATGGACGGCCTGTTCCGTTCATTTTTTCATCGGCACATTCGGGTGTACAGCAACCGTGGTATTTTTCCGCACATTCCGGGCACTGAATAAAAAGTATATGGCAACCATGATTATCGCAGTTGGTGTGCGAATCGCAGGGTTTACCACACTGGTGGCATTTCGAAATAATTTCGCCGTTTACACTTTCGCCCAAACGTTCGTCGAAAACGAAATTTTTACCAATGAATTTTGAATCCAGTTTAGCGGTTTTAATTTGACGTGCATATTCCAGAATTCCGCCATGTAGCTGGTTGACGTCTGTAAATCCCTGGTGTTTCAGGTATGCACTTGCTTTTTCGCAGCGAATTCCGCCGGTACAGTACAGCAGTACTTTTTTATCTTTTTTGTCTTCCAGCAGGTCGGTTACAATATCCAACTCTTCACGAAAAGTATCAGCTTCCGGACAAATCGCTCCTTCAAAATGACCAATTTCACTTTCGTAGTAATTGCGCATATCAACAAGCACAGTATTTTCCTGCCCAATGTATTTGTGAAATTCAACACCCGATAAATGTTTGCCTACATTGGTTACATCGTAGGCATCATCATCCAACCCATCGGCAACCAGTTTTGGGCGCACTTTAATGGTTAATTTGTAAAACGATTTTCCATCGTCTTCAATGGCATATTTAATCGGGATGTCTTGCAGAATCTCATGTTTTTTCAATGTCTCAACAAAGGCATCCCAATGATGTTCGGGCACACTCATTTGTGCGTTAATCCCTTCGCGGGCAACATAAATACGGCCAAAGCACTCCAGCGGAAACCAATCGCGGAAAAGCTCGTCTCTGAAATCTTGTGGATTATCAAGAATGTGGTAGCGATAAAATGATATCGTTTTTCGCTGAAAGGTTTCTTCTGCCAGTCTCTTTTTAAGTTCTTCTTTATTTACCCGGTTGTATAAAAACATGTTACCTCTATTTTAATGCGCGGCAAAAATACACAAATTGATAAAAAGAGCAAAAAAGATGATTTATTCTTTAAAAGGATTGTTTTCATCATACCTGTTTTTCTTGTAACTTTATATAACTTCTGATAATCAATTCTGTGAATTAAAACTAACCGCAATGAAAAAGCTGATTTATATACTAACCGTGTTGTTGGTATTTGGTATTTCCTGTACAACTGAAGATCCAAAAATAAAAGAAGCCGAAGACTACCTGGAACAACTACGTGTTGAAAGCGAATCGATAGGGTGGACTGCCACCGTGTCGGTTGATAATGAGATCGTCTTTTCAAAAGGATTTGGCTTGGCAAATTACGAGCAACAAGTGCCGGTTTATCCCGAAAAAACAAAATTCAGAATAGGAAGTATCTCAAAGGCACTTACGGCAGCAGGATTGGGAATTCTAATTGAAGAGGGGAAAATAGACCTTGATGCACCAGTTCAGAAATATGTTCCTGATTTCCCGGAAAAGAAATATGAAATTACAACCCGACAGGTGGCCGGGCATTTAGCCGGAATTCGGCATTACAATGGAAACGAATTTCTTTCCTCGAAATACTATCCAACGGTAAAAGATGGATTGACGATTTTTATGAATGATACATTATTGTTTGAGCCGGGTACTCAATACAGTTATTCCAGTTACGGTTTTAATTTGCTGAGTGCAGTCATGGAAAGGGCATCAGGTCAAGAGTTTTTGCATTTTATGCAAACACGCGTTTTCGATCCACTTGGAATGACGGAAACGACAGCTGAACGAATGGATTCTCTCATATTGTTTCGTGCCGGCTATTATGATATGAATAACGGGAAAGTGATAAATGCACCTTTCGTTGATAATAGCTACAAATGGGCTGGTGGTGGCTTTATTTCTACGTCTGAAGATTTAGTGAGGTTTGGTAATGGAATGCTGAATAATACGCTTTTTTCGGAAGAGGTAAAACAACAACTTATAACACCACAAACAGTGACAAACGGTGAAACAACGGAATATGGGATGGGATTCTTTTCAGGAATCGATGAATTTGGTCGTAGCTATTATGGGCATGCCGGGGGCTCGGTTGGTGGTTGCAGCAATTTAATTATTTACCCTAAAGAGAAAATGGTGGTAGCCGTAATTACCAACGATACCAATGCTAAAGTTGGTAATGATCTGTTTAAAATAGCCGATTTTTTATTGGAAGACTAGCATAAAAAAACCGGAGTTGACTCCGGTTTTTTATTTGTATTTAATCATATTTAAAATGATAAATCTACTTCGTTTGATGTGTTTCCGGCTTCGTCAACAATGTAATAGTTGTAAGTACCGCCAGTAATCTTACCTAAATTCTCAATGTAAGATCCACTGTTGGTCACAACCATCGGATCTCCGTTATAGTACAGCGTAACAGTTGCACCAATTGCACCCGTCCATGTTAAGGTAACTTTTTTAACCTTGTTTCCGGTAATTGCAACATCTAGTACAATATCACCACCAATTGGTGGCTGTTCTTCAGTAACAGTAACGCTACTTGTAAAGCTATCGCTTGCGCCATCATCGTCGGTAACGGTTAAGCTAACAGTATAAGTGCCTGCTGTTGCATAAGTATGTGGTGCTGGATTTTCAGCCGAAGAAGAATTTCCATCACCAAAGTTCCAGTCATAAGCGGTTATAGTGCCGTCCGAATCGCCACTTTGGTTTGTGAAACTAACTGTAAGATTTGTTACTGATAATGTAAAATCAGCTGTTGGAGCAAGGTTTGCAGGAGGTGGAGGTGTACCACCACCAACAACTCCAATTGCATCAGCATCTCCATCCGGATCGCCAGAAACAGTACCATCAGGTGAAATATCTCCAAGTAATAATATTCCTGCAGCGTGAGGTGCAGCCATCGATGTTCCACTTAAAGTAGCATAACCACCATTTAAGTAAGTAGAATATATACTATATCCTGGTTCACAGAAATCAACCGGTGTACCAAAATTTGAAAAGTAAGCCCAATTGTCATTAATATCAGATGCTGAGATCGTATAAATATTTGCTCCATTGTTGTGAGCTGGTGAATATAAAGCACAATCATCACTTTCGTTTCCTGCAGCGATAGAAATTTTTATTCCCAGAGCAGCCACTGATTGTACGGCGGCGTCAACTGCCGGGTCGATATAAGGACTTGATGGTCCCAAACTCATATTTACAACATCTCCTGCAGTACCAGCACTGGCGATATAATCTAACGCTGCAACTGTCCACGAGAATGAGCCTGATCCGCTACGGTCGAGTACGCGACAAGAGATTACAGTAGCTCCTGCAGCTACACCAACAACCCCAATAGCATCATTTCTGGCAGCAACAGTTCCGGCAACATGAGTTCCGTGGCCATTTAAATCTTCAACTGACGGAATTGGCTCGGTTGTAACGAATGTTCGGCTACGATCGACATTTACGTTTAAATCCGGGTGATCGGTATCAATTCCTGTATCCACAATCCAGGCAACATTATTTCCTGAATAAGTAATTCCTCCATTAACCCGGCTAATTCCCCAGGGTACGGATTGTGCAGGTGGAGTTGGAGTAGGTTTCTTTTTTATTGAAAGCTCTGGTAAGCCAAGAGAAATTATACGATCAACCTGAACGTATTTCACCGAAGGATCATTTTCCAGTTTCTTTAGCTGGCCAGGAGGAATTTTCACCGAAAATCCTTGTAAAGCAGTTCCGAAAACATGGCCGATTTCGCCATCAGAAATACCGGCTCTTTTTAAAATCTTTTCCGAGACTAATTTCATGGCAGCCTGTTTCTTTTCGTAACCTTTGAGTTTTGTTAACTCCTGATTCACTTCTGCGTCTTGCAGTACAACAATGTAACCCATTTGGGCAGTTGATGCAGATTTTAATTGAATCTCATCTGATGGTTCATCTTCAAAAATGGTTTCCTGGCAGGATTGAAAAAAGCCTACCATTACTACAATACTCAATAATTTAAACAGCAATTTTTTCATAGGAAGGGATTTTTTTAGAATTAAATGTTTTTTATCAGCGGTAAGTTAGTCAAAATAAAATACTTTTTAGGCTTATATTGATGAAAAAAGCTGCCGTTTTTCCTGGCAGCTTTTTTTAAAATTTATAACAAAATATTTGTGAATAGCTTTAATGCAGCTGATAGCTGGTGCTTTTTGGTGGTGTTAATCATGGGGAGATTTTAAAGTAATAATCACATTTCAACGAAATACAAAAGTGAATCAGTTCAGTAATTTATTTACTTTTTCTATAATCTCATTGAATTCATCTTCCTTAAAACCAATAGATGCTACTACGATTTTTCCATTTTTATCGATTATAAAATTACGCGGAATATTTTGTTTGGCATATTTCGAAAAGATATCGCGCTCAGGATCGGGGTAGAAGGGGAGTGTGTAATTGTTGTCGGCTTTAAATTTGTTTACCGTTGCCCAATCGTGCTCGCGACCAATTACCAGCACCTCGAAACTTTTGTTTTGCTTTAGTTTTTGGTACACATCTTTTTCAAGATGAGGCAGCTCTTTACGGCACGGAGGACACCAATCGGCAAAAAAGTTAATCCACACTACTTTGCCTTTCAAATCTGATAGTTTCTTTACCGATCCGTCTTCCATCCTTATTGAAAAGTCGGGTGCAGCGTCGCCTTCTTTTACCAGGGTAAATTCGTCTTGCGCAAAAATGTTTATCGCGAAGAATGCTAGTATGATCAGTACTGTTAATCGTTTCATGTTGAAATTTTAATGTGTATTAAATCTTTTGCTAATGTAGTTATATGAGGCGAAAACAAAAACACCCGCTTAAATTAAGCAGGTGTCTTTAGTATATGATTGTTATTTTTTAAGCTTGCTTCAAAAAATCATTAACGGCTGATTCAATGCGGTCTTCAATTTTCGAAGTGTCTGATTTTACGAATTTATCGCCGGTGATGTTTTCGTACAGTTCAATGTATCTTTCCGATACCTCGTTAACAAACGACTCTGGAATTTCAGGAAGTACATCGCCGTCGCGGCCCTGGAAATTATTTTCCATCAGCCATTCGCGCACAAATTCTTTCGAAAGCTGCTTCTGGTTTTCGCCTTTGTCAAAACGTTCCTGGTAACCATCGGCGTAAAAATAACGCGAAGAGTCGGGTGTGTGAATTTCGTCGATCAGGTAAATCTGGCCATCTTTTTTACCAAACTCATATTTAGTATCTACCAAAATCAATCCCATTTCTTTGGCAATTTCGCTACCACGCTTGAACAGTTCCAGCGAAATGCGCTCCAGTTCCACGTAATCTTCTTCTGAAACCAGGCCTTGTTTGATGATCTCTTCGCGCGAGATGTTTTCATCGTGAGCACCTTGCTCTGCTTTTGTTGTTGGCGTTAATAGTGGCTCAGGAAATGCCTGGTGTTCTTTCAAACCTTCAGGAAGCGGAACACCGCAAATATCGCGACCACCGTTTTTATACAATCTCCACGAGCTTCCGGTTAAATAACCGCGAACGATCATTTCTACCGGGAAAGTTTCGCAAAAATGACCTACTGTTACATTTGGATCGGGTGTTGCTATTTTCCAGTTTGGAACAATATCAGCCGTGGCATCCAGAAACTTCTCTGCAATCTGGTTTAGAACCTGACCTTTAAAAGGAATTCCTTTAGGCAGTACCACGTCGAATGCAGAAATACGATCGGAAACAACCATCACCAAAAAATCGTCGTTGATGTTGTATACATCGCGAACTTTACCTTTGTAGTGGCTTTTTTGTCCCGGAAAATTGAAACTTGTTTTTGTAAGTGCGTTACCCATTTTTGTTGAATATTTATTGTTGTATTTATACTTATTGTCAGCTCAAAAAGCCTTTTCGACTTAACTACAAATTTAGCTGGTTTTTGTTTAACTCATAAAAGAGTCAGACGGTAAAATTAGTTAGCAACTAACATTTGTTACCGACTTACCGTTTATTGGTCGCTTTTATCTACAGTATCTGTTTTTATCTCAATTTTCTGTTCGGCGTGTTTGTCATAGGCCTCAACAATATCGCGCACTAATTTGTGGCGAACGATATCCTTTTTATCAAAATAAATGGTTGAAATATTTTTAATGCCTTTTAAAATGCGCAGTGCCTGTATCAACCCCGACTGGCTTTTTCGCGGAAGGTCGATCTGGGTAACATCTCCGGTAATAATGAACTTAGCGTTTAGTCCCATTCGCGTTAAAAACATTTTAAGTTGATTAACTGTCGTATTTTGCGCTTCATCGAGAATTACGTAAGCATTGCTCAATGTTCGTCCGCGCATAAAAGCAAGCGGGGCAATTTGTATTACGCCATCTTTCAGAAATTCTTCCAGTTTTTTGGGCGGAATCATATCCTGCAAAGCATCGTAAAGTGGTTGCAAATACGGATCGATCTTATCCTTTAAATCGCCGGGAAGAAATCCCAGATTTTCACCGGCCTCAACAGCCGGGCGGCTAAGAATAATTTTTCTGATCTCCTTATTTTTTAGTGCCCTAACGGCTAATGCAATTGCGGTGTATGTTTTTCCTGTTCCGGCCGGGCCGATGGCAAAAATCAGATCGCTTTTACTGTTGCTCTCTACCAAACGTCGTTGATTGGGTGTGCGTGCACGAACCGGTTTTCCGTTATTTCCGAAAACAATAATATCGGGTTCGTTGCTTCCGTTTTCTTCAAACGACGAGACACCTGAATCCAATAATTCGTGAATAATTTCTTCGGTGAGTACGTTATACTGATAGTAATGATCGAGAATGAGGGCGAACTTCTTCTCAAACGCTTTTATTTCTTTGGGTTCTCCCTGAACAAATAACGCATGACCCCGCGCGGTGATCTTAATTTTTGGGAAAAGCCTTTTAATCAGTTCAATTTTCGAATTGTTTACTCCAAAAAACTCAAGGAGATCAATTCCTTCCAGTAAGATTTGTTTATCCAATGTATAATCTTAATTATTTTGCCGCAAATTTACGAAAATTAATTCCCACTATCGAATGTAATTTATTTCGAAAACATCTTTACAATCCAAAGAATAAGGTACAATCCAAGTCCTACACCAAAAATCAATACGCCTACAACAAAGGCAATTCTAATTGTTGTTACGTTCCAGCCTAATTTTCCACTAAGCCACTCTGATACTCCTAAAATCATGTCTTGTTAATTTTTTGTTTGAAATGCAAGATATCAATTTCTTTTATTGAAATGGAAAGTATTTATAAAGAACAAGAAAATGAACCTTTGAATAAACGCGTGTATTAACATCAAAAAATATATGCGCTCATTTTCATATGTAAAAATTACAGGTCTTTTTGTTTTCCTTGTCGCTTTATCAATTTACTGTCTTACTTTAGAACCTTCCACCAGTTTTTGGGATTGCAGCGAGTTTATTCTCTCGGCTTCAAAACTGGAGGTAAATCATCCGGCAGGAGCACCGTTGTTTATGTTGCTGGGCCGACTGTTCTCATTGCTTTCTTTCGGGAATCCTCAAAAAATTGCCTTAACAATTAATTTTATGTCCGGCTTTTTTAGTGCATTAACCATTTTCTTTCTTTATCACGTTATTATAAAATTAGTTTCCAAAATGTCGGAATCTGCAACTGTGATTATCGGAAGTGCCGTTATCGGAGCCTTGACTTTTGCGGTAAGCGATTCGTTTTGGTTTTCGGCTGTTGAAGGAGAAGTATATGCGCTTTCCATGTTTTTTCTTGTCCTGTCGTTTTGGGCAGCTTTAAAATGGGACGAGCAATTCGGCCAGGCGGGCAACGAGAAATGGATACTGTTTTTAGCCCTGATAACGGGCCTGGGAATTGGCGTGCATTTACTGAATTTGCTGGTTCTTCCTTCGGTGGTAATGCTTATGGGATTCAGAAAATACGGATATTCTGTAAAAAATCTGCTGCTGTTTTTTGGCTTGGGAATTGGTGTTTTGCTGGGGGTACTTTATGTTTTAACTCCGTTGGTAATGGCGCTGCTTTCAACCTTTGATTTGTTTTTTGTTAACCGCTTAAACTTGACTTTACACTCCGGAACACTCTTTGGCGTATTTTTTATTCTTGCGGCATTGACTTTGCTCATTTACTATTTTAAAAAGAAGCAGAAATTGCGGTATGAACTGGCAACACTTTCGGTTCTTTTTGTGTTGTTGGGCTTTTCAGTTTATTCGGTAAATATAATTCGTTCGTCGGCCAATCCCCCTGTAAACTTTGGCGAGCCCAACAATATTTTTTCGCTGGTTAATTACCTGAACCGAGAACAATATCCGAAACGCCCCTTGGTTTACGGACAAAATTATAATTCGCCTTTATTAGATGTTAATGAACGTACTTCCTATGATTTTATCGACGGGAAATACTTGCCAATCGATTTGGCTCCCGATTATGTTTATGTCGAACGCACTTGCACCTGGTTTCCACGCATGTCGAGCAGCGATGAAAACCATATCAGGGCCTATAATAACTGGATAGATATTTCCGGTAAGCGCGTAGTGGCAAAACAACGAAACGGAGAACAAAAAACGATTGTTGTTCCACGCTTTTCCGATCAGCTGAAGTTTTTTGCCCGTTACCAGTTTGCTTACATGTTTGGCCGCTATTTTATGTGGAATTTTGTGGGCCGTCAAAACGACCGGCAGGGAAAATGCAACATTCTTGATGGAAACTGGCTTTCCGGAATTGATTTTATTGATGATGCCCGACTTGGGGCGCAGGATAAAACTCCGTCGTGGCTGAAAAACAATCGGGCACGAAATACTTACTTTTTCATTCCGCTTTTAATGGGATTGCTCGGTGCTTTCTATCAATACAAAACAAAGCGCGAAACCTTTTTTATAGTGCTGGCACTTTTTGTGATGGGTGGTCTTGGTCTTACAGTTTATATCAATGAAATACCTATTACGCCACGCGAGCGCGATTATGTTTTTGTTGGAGCGTTTTTGGCCTTTTCCATTTGGGTAGGTTTTAGCCTGGTGGTTGCGCTTAGTTTTATTCGGCAAAAATTAAAAACAGCAAAAGTTACTGTTCCTGTTTTGCTGGTGTTGTTTTTGGCCGGGCCGGTATTAATGGCAGCACAAAATTATAATGATCATAACCGTTCGGAGAGATTTGCCGCCCGCGATTTTGCCGCGAACATATTAAAATCGTGCCCCGAAAATGCCATTCTTTTTACCAGCGGCGATAACGATACTTATCCGCTGCTTTATTGCCAGGAGGTAGAAAATATGCGAACCGATGTACGAATTGTGATCATGCCTTTTTTAGCGGCTAACTGGTTTATTAATGGCTTGCGAAACCCAAAGTACAATGATGCCGGTTTAAAAATGATGTTGGCGCAAGATAAATACGAACATGGCGAACTTGCCTATGTTCCGGTGCTGAAAAAGTTTAACAGAGATACCTCGTGGCAGGAAGCACTACACTTTTTGAGTCTTGAAAACAATTCTGCAAAGGTGACATTAAATTCGGGTGATCGTGTAAATTTTATTCCCTTAACCCAACTAAATTTGCAGGTTAACGCCAATGGGAAAAGTGCAAAAATACCTGTGTCGCTTGAGGGGAACAAGGTATTGTACAAACACGAACTGGCTTTTTGGGATATTATAAGTTCGAATGCTTCGGAGCGGCCAATCTGTTTTGTGTCGAAAGGAGAAGCCGCAAAACATGGTTTGGGAGCTTATTTGCAATGCGAAGGTTTTGTTCATCGGCTGATTCCTGAAAAGAGTCAATCAAATAGTATGTTTTCTATTGGTAAATGCGAGCCGGAGCGTATTGCCGCTAAGTTGATGAATGAATTTCAGTGGGGAAATATTTCGGATCAATCTGTGTACGTCGATTGGAATACCATTGTCAATCTCAGTGTTTTTCAGGCGCGAAATACCTTTAACGAAGTAGCAGCGCTACTTATTCAAAAAGGGGAGAATGACAAAGCTTTTCAGCTCGTGCAGAAGTGTGCAGATAAAATACCACTGTCGAAAGTTCCACACGATATTTTTGCGATAAAGCAAGCTGAATTGATGTTTCTGGCTGGATATGAAAAAGAGAGTAAGCGATTAATCGATGAGTTGGAAAGGGATATTACCGAGACGCTTGAATTTTACAGTAGTTTAAATCAAGCGCAACAACTTAAACTAAATGAAGCTGTTCAGCGGGAATTGTATTACTTAAACCAGTTAATTGCTGTTTCCGCGAAATTCGAAGATCAGACCAAACGTGAGGAACTGGAAGAAAAAATGAAACTTTACTATCCGGATTTGATGAAAAATGTGTCGTAGATAAACCTTTCTGAGATAGTGTAAAAACCCTTATTTCTGAATCGCTGTTTGGCTTATTATTGTTGCTTTTTATTGATTTTGAAGTTAAACAGGTGTCGGCAAGAAATGGTGAAGTTTGTGAAGAATCGATGTGAAAAGGCACCACGTTTTGAGTGGTGTCCTGAAGTTGCTGAAAAATTGGTGTCTCCACATTTTTAATATTTACCAGCGAAAATAGCAGTACCACCGAAATCATTGCTGCTTTCAACGGCAGGTTCGACCATGAAAATAACCAGGCAAACAATCCGAGGAAAGAATTTTGTGTGGTTTTATAGCTTCGGCTTTTTACCATAAAAGAATATTCCAGACGTTCGCGAATTGCTTCGTTGGGCAAATTATTGGCTGCATCCTGGTTAAAGATGGAGCTTAATTCTTTATCGCTTATCATTTCGTTTTTCATGTTCTTTTCTTTAAAGTGGCATTTTGTTTGCCATTTTTTTTGTTAATGCTGTGCGTGCATAATACAGGCGCGACTTGATCGTTCCTACCGGCAGTTCCAGTATGTCCGATATTTCTTTCAGACTAAAATTCTCTTTGTATTTCAGTAGCAAAATCGCTTTCTGATCTTCTTCCAGATTTTCAATTTCGGCAAATAATTGAGTGATGAGTTTTTCTTTACTCATCGTCTCTTCGTACGAATTTTCATTACTCAGAAACTGATCAGGATTTTCATCTTTACTAACAATTTTGCGCACTTCGCGGTTGCGGTATTCATTTTTACACATGTTGTGTGCTACCGTAAAAATCCAGCTTGTAAATTTATATCCGGGTTTAAACAGCTCTGGTTTGTTAATTATTTTCAGAAAAATATCCTGCAAAAAATCGTTGGCCAATTCTTTGTCGTTGCCCAGCATTCGATAAAAGTAATAGTATAAACGCTGGTTAAATCGTTCGTACAACTCGGAAAATGCCGACTGATTGCCGTTTTTAACGGCAGTCATCAACTCTTCATCTGTTAACCGATTGATATGTTTTTTCCTGAAAATCACTTGCGCTTAAAAATAAGAAAAATCATTGATCCATAGGCTGCAAGAATTACTATTGGTGCAAGCGTTATTCTGCGAAAACTAAAAATGGCATTGTTAAATTCTCCTTCTACCGCTTTTGGCCCCGACATTAATGCGTAGCCAATTATCAATAAGATTAAAACTATTGCGAGGAGAAGATATTTTTTCCGATTAAAAATTTCCATGTTTATTCTTAATTATACCTTTACCAATGGGTATACACCCAAAAAATAAAAGGTTCAGAATTTATGCAAAAAAAAGTTGAAGAGTTTAAACGCTTATTAGATATAATGGACGAATTGCGCGAGAAATGCCCGTGGGATAAAAAACAAACACTGGAGTCGTTGCGCAAACTAACGATAGAAGAAACTTACGAATTGGGCGATGCTATCTTGAAAAAAGATCTGCAGGAGATAAAAAAGGAACTGGGCGACATACTATTGCATATTGTTTTTTATGCCAAAATAGGAGATGAAAAAGGAGCTTTTGATATTGGCGATGTGCTGGAAGGAATAAATGAAAAACTGGTTTATCGTCATCCGCACATTTTTAGCGATGTGGAAGTTGATGGCTCGGCTGATAAGGTGGCTGAAAACTGGGAAGCCTTGAAACTGAAGGAAAAAGGTGGCAATAAGCGTGTGTTGGAAGGAGTTCCGGCAGCCATGCCTGCGCTGGTAAAAGCCAATCGCATTCAGGAAAAAGTTAGGGGAGTTGGTTTTGATTGGGAATACAAAGAGCAGGTTTGGGACAAAGTAAAAGAAGAAGTTGACGAGCTAAGCGTTGAGATTAACAAAGCCGATAAAGATAAAATGGAAGCTGAATTTGGCGATCTGTTGTTTGCGGTTGTAAATGCTGCCCGTTTGTATGATATCGACCCGGAAGCGGCACTGGAACGTACCAATATAAAATTTATAAAACGCTTTAATTTTCTTGAAAGTAAAACGCTGCTGCAGGGAAAAAGTCTGCACGATATGAGCCTTGCCGAAATGGATGAGATTTGGGAGGAGGCTAAGAAAGAGGAGTAAAGTTGTATGGATTATTGATTGAGGCTGAATAGGTAATATTCTTATCGGCAATTATTCATATTTCCAAATCATTAATCTCACATCAATCAGTTTGAATCTTCTTCATCAACCAACTCATATTTTCCGCCAGGGTTCGTATGGTGTTTATACCTTCTTCATCCTGCAATACATCGCCCTGTGTTTTACCAAAAGCAAAGTTCCAGTAACTGGAGCCGGGAACGATCATCTGGTTGATCAAAAAGAAACGGTTTATAGTATCGAAAGTTGGTAAGGCACCGCCACGACGCACCGAAATTACTCCGGCACCAACTTTTCGTTTTAGCAAATGGCCGTTGCCACGTGTAACATAACCGGCCACGTCCATTAAAGCTTTTATCTCGGTACTCACGTCGGCAAAGTAAACGGGCGTACCCAGAATAATGCCGTCAGCTTCAATCATTTTTTCGATGCACAGATTTAGCAGGTCGTTTTTAATGTGGCATTTCCGGTCCTGAATTTCGCGGCATTTTCCACAAGCGGTGCAACCATGAACCGGTTTGTTGCCAATTCGGACAACCTCCGTTTCTATTCCCTCGGCCTGAAAGATTTTAAACATCTCATCGATTAAAATAGATGTATTTCCGTTACGTCGCGGGCTTCCGTTAAAGGCTATTACTTTCATTTCTAAAATGGTTGAATTGAAAAATTGCTAAGCTGTCAAACTAATTATTGTCCGAATACATAGTCGATAATATTGGCGCCCATTTTCAATGCTTTTTGGCGCAGGTCTTCCGGATCGTTGTGTACGTCAGTGTCTTCCCATCCGTCGCCCAAATCGGTTTCGTAGGTGTACAAACAAACCAATCGGTCTTCAACAAATAATCCAAACGCCTGAGGCGGTTTATTATCATGCTCGTGTATTTTCGGAATACCTTCATTAAAATCATATTTCTGATGAAAAATCTCGTGCGTTGGCGGCAATTCTACAAATTCCTGATCGGGGAAAACCTTTTTCATCTCGCGGCGGATGTATTCATCTAACCCGTAATTATCGTCGATATGCAAGAAGCCACCACCTTCGAGGTAAATACGTAAATTCATTGCATCGCTTTCTGATAAAATAATGTTGCCATGTCCGGTTAAATGCGCAAACGGAAAATTGAACAACTCGGGGCTGCCAATTTCAATGGTCGATGGCTCGGGATTTATATTGGTATTCAGGTTTTCGTTACAAAACTCAATCAGATTAGGCAAAGCAGTAGGATCGGAATACCAGTCGCCGCCCCCATTGTATTTCAGCAAAGCAATTTTTACACTGCTACCTTGAGCGGCAGACGCAAGCGTAAATAGTATAAACAGGAACAGAAATGAAATTCGCATCATTAAAATTTTCCGAAAAATACGATTCCTCTCCGAGATGAAAAAATGCATCAACGATATGTTAATGTTAAAAAGACTCTTTAACACTTTAATTAATTAGTTGGAATTCCAACTAAATTGCATTTTTGCACAATGAAGAACAAATCGGAAGAGAAAAGCAGATTTGCAGGCCGGATGATTGGGGAGCT
Organism: uncultured Draconibacterium sp.; assembly: GCF_963676815.1. Lineage (NCBI taxonomy): Bacteria > Pseudomonadati > Bacteroidota > Bacteroidia > Marinilabiliales > Prolixibacteraceae > Draconibacterium > uncultured Draconibacterium sp. Next base: position 191,833 of record NZ_OY781365.1, on the reverse strand, counting down.
CTCAAAGGCTGCACACCGGTATTTTCAGTCGGAGTTTAAAGCATTGTCGATTGGCCATGCTCAAATTGCAACTATTATGTATGTGTCTCGCCACGAAGGAGTTTCGCAGTACGAACTGGCAAAATACCTGCATCTCGATAAATCTTCTATCACTTCACAAATTCGACTGATGGAGCAAAACGGATACATCCATCGTACTCCGGCTGATAATGATGCGCGTGTGATGCAAATCAGTTTAACAGATAAAACACGAGAAATTTTACCGCAGTTAACAGCTGTTTTTGCCGATTGGACGGATACAATTTTAGATGGATTTTCGGAAGATGAACAGGAAGAATTATTTCAATACCTGAAGCGGATGCAGATTAATGCCCGCAAAAAACTGGAGCAAATAAAAAAGTAAAAGGAAGAAAAATATATGACAAAACGAAGTAGAAATCTTACAGAAGGCGATGTAAAAAAGCACCTAATGCAGTTAACCTGGCCAATGTTGCTTGGGTTGATTGGGATGGTAATCTTTAATTTAATCGATACTTACTTCGTAGGGAAATTGGGGGTTCAGCAACTGGCAGCCATGAGTTTTAGTTTTCCGGTAGTGATGTTTCTGAACAGTGTCGCAATGGGGGTTGGAATTGGAACGACCTCACTTATTTCGCGAAATATTATTCATGCCGATAAAAACGAAGTAAAAGCCATGTCGGGCAGAGCATTGGTACTCGGATTAATTGTAGTACTGGTTTTTGTTACTATTGGATTACTTACGATTCGGCCTTTGTTTACGGCTTTGGGTGCTGAAACCGATGTGCTGAAATACGTTGATGATTATATGACAATCTGGTACTTTGGTGTTCCGTTTGTGGTAATCCCGATGATTGGGAACAACATTGTTCGGGCAACCGGCGACACGTTTACACCCGGGATGATTATGCTTTTTAGTGCCGTGGTAAATGCCATCCTCGATCCGTTTATGATTTTTGGATATGGCCCTTTCCCGGAGATGGGAATAAAAGGTGCTGCCTGGGCAACTGTAATTACGCGTAGCATGGGATTGGTGGCTATTCTGTATATTCTCATCAAACGTAATAAAATGCTGACCTTCCGGCTTGACGGTCTTAGAAATACACTGTCTACCTGGAAAAAGGTGTTGTATGTTGGCGGACCTGCTTCGCTATCCATGCTGATTACACCAATTTCAGTAGGATTAATTACCAAAATTCTGGCTGGTTTTGGCAAAGAAGCTGTTGCTGCTTTTGGTGTTGCGTCAAGGGTTGAAATGTTTGCACTGATGGTTGTTGCTGCGCTAGGTTCAGTATTAATTATTTTTGTGGGGCAGAATTTCAGCAAGCAAAAATTTGACCGTATCAAACAGGCGTTAACCTTGTCGTTTAAATTTTCGTTGATTTGGGGTGCTGCCGTTTTTGTGGTGTTGCTGTTTTTGGGAGACTCCATTGCTGCATTATTTTCAACCGATGCTCAGGTGGTGGAAATTACCATCAAGTATTTCTATATTATTGGTGCCAGTTATGGTTTCCTAGGAATGTTAATGTTATCAACCTCAAGTTTTAACGGTATTAACAAACCGTTGCCATCCACTGTTTTTTCAATGATAAGGATGTTAATAATTTACGTGCCACTGGCATGGCTGGGTTCTGTTTTATTCGGAATAAGCGGCGTGTTTTGGGCCGGTTTATTAGCCAATATTTTAGTTGGTATTTTTGCTGCCCGCTACCTGTTTAAAACGGTAAAACGCGTTGAAGTTGCCACTGCTTAAAGATGTGTTTGTATAAAATCAGGATTAACTTTCCATGGTTCCCTGCATCAACAAATTAAGTGCTTCGTCGAAAGATCCTGCCGCTGTAATTTCGCCAGAGTTTACAAAAAAGATCTCATCCGCATTTTCGATGGTATTTAAACGGTGAGCAATGATAACTTTAGTGGTTGATTCGGGCAGATTGCTGATAATCGCTTCCAGTTGTTGCTCGGTAACGGTATCGATATTTGCTGTGGCTTCATCAAGAATAAGCAGCTCAGGTTTGCGTAAAATGGCTCGCATAAAAGCGATAAGTTGTTTTTGACCAAGGCTTATTCCATCGCCGGTCATTTGTATGGGGGTTTCCAGACCGCGGTCGAATCGTTGCAATAAACTTCCCAGTCCTGCTTCCTCAAGCGATTTTTCTAATTCTTCGTTGCTCATGGCCTTCAAAGCCTCATTTCCATACAAAATATTTTCTCTTACGTTGCCCGAAAACAGGATTGGTTCCTGAAGGATTACGCCAATTTTTGCAGCTCTTTCGTTTGCTTCGTATGATTTTATATCGCGGCCGTCCAGCAGCAGCGTTCCTTTTGTGGCATCATACAAACGTGCAATCAACGAGGCGGTAGTTGTTTTTCCCCCACCGGTTGGGCCAATAAAAGCATAGGTTTTTCCACGCTCCAGATTGAAGTTAACTTTGTGCAATACCTCTTTGCCGTTTGGATAGCTAAATGAAACATCTTTAAAATGTACCAGCGATGTGCTTTTGTGTGTTTCTGTTTCTTTTACAACATTCAGGTTGCTTTCAAGCGACAGCAGGTACGAGATTCGATCCCAGGCGGCAAGTGCTTGCTGAAAGTTCGCCCAAAGTATGGCCAGCTGGCGCAAAGGATTGTAAAAGTTCATTACGTAAGCAATAAAACTAATCAACAAACCAACGCTGAAATTGCCCTGGATAATAAGATAGATACCAAGCGCCAAAACAATGAGTTGACCCACATTAGCAGCAAAAGTATAAACCGGATTAAGCACATTGTTGGCAATTCCGGCATAAACCGAACGTTTGTAGTTTTCCTGGTTTACTTTCATAAAACGCTCACGAAAATAATCGCGGCGGTTAAATGCCACCACTACTTTAAAGTTGGCCAGACTTTCCTGAATTTCTGCCGATAGTTTTCCGAGACTTTCTAAACTGGCCTCGTTTTTACGGCGTATCCACGGCGAAATAATTTTAGTGAAAATCAACAGGAAAAGGGCAGGAGAGAGCGCAGCCAAACCCAGGGGCAGGTTGATGACCAAAAGCAAAATTCCTGCGCCGGTCATTGTAATAATGCCGCCAATAAAACGCATCAGCGATTGCGAAAAGAATTCGTTTACTTTTTGTGTATCGTTATTAATACGCGATATCAGATCACCAGATTTATTCTGGTTGAAAAAATCCAAAGGAAGCTCCTGTAGTTTATTAAATACCGAATTACGCAAACTATACAACATGCGTTGGCCAATGCCGCCCATCATTATCATTTGGGCGTAGTTTACAAAGAATGCAATTACATACATGGTTAGCAAAATGCCAGAAAAAAGAAGTACTCCATGATAATCTTTATTTTGCACGTAGTTGTCTATTGTGTAGCCAATTACATAAGAGCCTGCCAGACTTAATGCAGCATTTACCGAAATGGCGATAAAAGCAATGGTGAGATTACGTCGTTCGTTGCTAATTATGGCCACCAGTTTTTTTAACGAAGTCAGTAATGGGCGTTTCTTTTTTCCCTGTGCCGATTTTTTATCCAGATTATAATTCATAATGATTGGTGCTTTTTTGTGAATTGTAAATCTGAATGTATTCCGGCGAATGTTCTTTCAGGTTATTGTGTTTTCCTGTTGCAACAATTTCACCTTCCATTAGTAGAATTATCTGGTCAAAATCTTTTACCGGCGCAATTTTTTGTGTAACCGAAACCAAGGTCAGATCGGGATAGTTTTTCTGAATATTGCCCAAGATTTTGTCCTCGGTTTTGCGGTCAACGCGCGAAGTAAAGTCGTCGAGTAGCAATACTTTTGGATTCAGAGCCAGCGCGCGGGCCAGCATGATGCGCTGTTTTTGTCCTCCCGATAAACTGGTTCCACGCTCGGAAGCAATGGTGTCGAGTTTTTGAGGAAGGCTATTTGTAAATTCCGACAGTTCGGCAGTTGCAATTGCTTTGTTCATGTCTTCCTCCGAAACATTGTCGTTAAAAGCCACGTTTTCTTTCAGGCTCAGGTTAAAAATTACGTTATCCTGAAAAACAAAGCCAACCTGCCGGTTTAAAACCTCGCTGGTATAATCTTTTGCTTGTATGTTGTCGATAGTAATTTCACCCGAATCAGGCGGAATCAGGTTGGTTAGCAAATAAAGCAACTGGCTTTTTCCTGCAGCTGTTGGTCCGATTATGGCTGTTTTACTTCCGGCTTTAATTTCAAATGAAATGTCCTTTAGCACCGGTTTTTTATCGTAGCTGAGATTTACATTTTTTAACCTGATATTTCCATCAATTGCTGTTGTTACGGTTCCGCGGTCAACCGGTAATTTTGAATCAAGAACTTGCTGTATTCTGTTGTTTGAAGCAGTTGCCGAGGCAATAATGTTGCTCATAAAACCGATCATCATAATCGGAAAAATCAGCATCATTACGTAGCTGTTAAAAGCGGCAAAATTACCCAACGTTAGCGATCCCAAAACCACATAATGTCCGCCCAGTGCTAAAATAATTACAATGGCAAAATTGGCTACAAAAGTTACTATTGGTACCAAAATAGAGAATAAACGTACGATTGCCAGTCCTAAATCACGCGATTCCACGTTTTTCTCTATAAACTTCAGAATTTCTGGTTGCTGCGAATTTAAAACACGAATGAGTGCCGATCCCAAAATACTTTCGTTAATAACACGGTTGAGGGCATCGATTATTTCGCGGCTCTTCTTAAACAGCACTTTTACTTTTTTGAAAACGATGTAAAATGCCACCGATAAAATGGGAACTATGGTGAGTACCGCAAGTGCCAGTTTCCAGTTAATGGAAATAAGTAAAACTGCGACTCCGAAAATTACAAACAACGATGAAACGATGGAGACGAAAGCCTGTGATACAAACATTTTTACCGAATCCATATCCGAGGTTAAGTTTGTCAGTAATTTCGAAGGATTGGCCTTTAAAACAAAAGAATAGCTTTGTTGCGAAATTTTGTCGGCCAGTTTATTGCGTAAATCCTTGGCTACTTTTTCAGCGGCAAGTGTTTGTACCACTCCCTGTAAAAATGTAAAAAGAAAAATACCAAATGCCGCAATCATAAATTCGGTAACAACTGCTGTTGCATTAAATTCGTCGGCAGTAAATGAATCGATACCCCGGGCAATAATGCGCGGAATAAAAAGGTTAATTCCACTTCCGGCCAAAGCCATTACTGTTAAAGTTGCCACAAGCAGTTTATAGGGACCAAGCACCCGAAATAAACCTCCCCGTTGTTTTTCGTCTGTCTTTTTATTTGGCGTTTTGCGCATGCTGAAAAAATGTGGAGCAAATCTACCCAATTATAACCGTTTAGCGCCCAAAATGATTAATCCGATGATAATTAATTATAAAAAGTTTTGGTGTCGTTGGTGTAATGTTCAGTTAGTCAAAACCTTCAGGCATACTTTTCATTAAAAGAAAAGGGATTTCATAGCAGTACTATGAAATCCCTAAAGAATAATTTTTGTTGAATATTATTCGTATCGTAATGCCTCAACAGGATTGCGGGTTGCAGCTTTATAACTCTGTACCGAAACAGTTAACAGGGCAATGGCAATGGAAAGAATTCCTGCCAGCGCGAAAATCCACCAGTGAAGCTCGGTTTGGTAAGCAAAGTTTTGCAACCAGCTACTCATTACATACCATGCCAATGGCGATGCAATTACAAACGAAATAAGTACCCACTTGATGAAGTCTTTGTTGAGCATAGCCAGAATTTGAGAAACTTTTGACCCGTTTACTTTACGAATGCCAATTTCTTTTCTTTTTCGTTCGATGGCAAAAACCGACAAGCCGAATAATCCGATACAAGCAATAAATATTGCCACAAACGAAAAGTATTGGAACAGTCCGGAAATGCGAAGTTCGGAATTGTACATTTGCTGTAGACGCTGATCAAAAAAGCCAATTTCAATATTGGAATCCGGAATGATCGCTTTCCAGTTTTCTTTTATGGCTGCAAGTGTTTGACTAAAATTTTCGGGCCGAATTCGCATAATTAAAACATCGGGATTGTCGTTTAACGGGAGCATAACCATAGGTTCAATTCCTGTTCGCAACGACTCGAAATGGAAATCTTTGGCAACGCCTACAATTCGTCCCCGGTCGCCACCGTTTCTTCCAAAATATTTTTCTACAGGATCGGTCATTTTCATTCGGCGAATGGCTTCCTGGTTGAGGATTACTTCGTTTGCAAATTCGTTTTCTTCATTATCAATTATGTCGGTTACTGTTGAAAAACTACGTCCTTCTGCCATCGAAATTCCAAGTGTTTCAAAATATTCCCGATCAACATGCATGGCGCAAATCAAAACTTTATTTTCCGGATCTTTTCCCTGCCAGTCGTAGCCCCACGATGAGTTTCCTCCCCAAAACGGCAACTTGTCGGCTTTGGTTAAATTTTCAACCCCACTAATATTCTTTAACGAGGCAGAAAGTGCTTCATGTTTTGTTTTTGTGGCATCGTCGAGGTTAATGAAAACCAGGTTGTTTTGGTTGTAGCCCAGATCGTAATTGTTAATGAATTTGAGTTGCGAATTAACAGCAATAGTGCAAATAATCAGAATTATTGAAAGTGTAAACTGAACGACAACAAGCAGGCTTCTGAAACTGATTCGGTTGGCGCTTTTTGATGCCGCTTTTTTTAGTACCCGTGCCGGGGCAAACGAAGAAATATACAACGACGGGTAAGCTACCGATAAGATCAGTGTTGTAAGAATCATTACAACAAGCATTAAAATAAGGTACTTATTACCAAGTAACGATAAACTTATTTGTTTATCGGAGATTTGACCAAAGAGCGGAGTAAAAACGAGCACCAAAATGGCTCCCAAAACGATACTAATTAAAATCATCAATCCTTTCTCGTAAAAAAACTGAGATGTGAGATTGCCCTTGGTGGCGCCCAATACTTTTCGTATTCCAACTTCCGGCCGGCGTGTTTCGGAGCTGGCAGTGGAAGAATTTACAAAATTGATTGATGCGATAAGTACAATTATAATGGCAATGGCCAAAAACTGATAAATGTATTGGATGCGGTTATTTTCGCCGGAAAAAGTATACAAATGGCGCTTGGCATAAGGAAACAGGTAAATGGAGGTGTTTTCCTGGCCCTTTTCTTGCAGAAACCCGGTGAGTTTACTTTCCAGCTGGTTGGCATCGGTGCCTTCAGAAAGAAGCAGGCAGGTGTAGGGCCAGTTATTTCCCCAACGTGTGAGATCGGCTCCAAGTTGCTCCGCTAATTTTACCGAAGCCAAAATATCAAATTGTGTTGATGAATGTTCCTTTGGATAATCGATTATCGCTCCAACCGTAAAGGTGTAGTTTCCGTAAATGGTCAGCATTTTCCCAATTGCCGATTCATTTGGAAAAAATAATTGAGCAATCTTCGGTGTAATCAAAATTTTATCAGGAGCCTCTATGGCATTTAAGTCACCTTCAATCAGTTCGAACGAGAAAATATTCATAAATTCTTCATCGGCCAGTGTAAGGCTGATGTCTTTGTACTCAGTAGTTTCGTATTTTACCGGGAGTCCGCCAAGATTAGTAAACGTGGTGGCATTTTCAATTTCAGGATAGATTTGTTTTAATTCGTTGGCCAGCGGAAAAGGGGTGCAGCCGGTGTGTAAATCCTGTCCGTCGGAATAAATCTGGTGTTCGTACACCTGGTACATGCGTCCGAGGTTAGTATTAAATTTATCGAAACTAAGTTCGTCAACTACCCAAAAAAGTATGAGTGTAGTAACTGCAATTCCAATGGCTACTCCGCCGATATTTAAAAATGAGAAAAATTTGTTTTTCAGGATGTTTCGCCATCCCAGTTTCAGGTTGCGTTTAACGTCTGACATGGTTTTTGTTTTTGGTTTTATTGTGCTCAACTCTATTCCGTAATAGTGAGCAGTGTTTGTGTAGTAAGTGCTTAAAGTAAAATCTCGCTTAACTCTTTTTTTACTTCCTGGGTAATAACCATTCCGTCGAAAAGGTTGATAACGCGATGTGCATATTCCGAATCGCGAAGTGAGTGCGTAACCATTACAATGGTTGTGCCTTCCTGGTTAAGCTCGGTAAGTAATTGCATTACTTCCAGCCCGTTTTTTGAATCGAGGTTTCCGGTTGGCTCATCGGCCAGTATAAGTTTTGGATTGGCTACAACAGCGCGTGCAATGGCAACACGTTGTTGCTGTCCTCCCGAAAGTTGCTGTGGGAAATGCTTTTTTCGGTGACCGATTTTCATTCTGTCCAGCACTTCCTCAACACGCTCTTTTCGTTCGCGTGCTTTCATTTTTAAATAAATCAGCGGAAGCTCAACATTCTCAAAAACAGTTAATTCATCAATCAGATTAAAACTCTGAAATACAAATCCAATGTTTCCTTTCCGTAGCATGGTGCGGTTGCGTTCTTTTAGTTGTCCCACTTCCTGTCCATCGAAAAAATATTTTCCTGATGATGGATTATCGAGAAGTCCGATAATATTCAGAAGCGTGGATTTGCCGCATCCTGAAGGACCCATTATGGCTACAAATTCGCCTTTTTTTACATGAATATTTACATCGTTTAGTGCACTGGTTTCAATCTCGTCGGTCCGAAAAACTTTTGAGAGCTCGTTTGTTTTAATCATTGTTTATGGCTTTTGTTCGTTAAAAAAGTTGTTTTGCTTTTTATAAGACGAAACAAAAGTCGGCACGTTACAATAGTATTAAAAAAAGTACCGAATGATAAGGAACTCTTTTTGTATGAGGATTGTGCTGAAACAGAGTGAATTCACTATTCTTGCGGAGTTAGTGGAGTTGTAGGATCGTTGCGCTCGGCAAGATTGAAATACTGAAAAGCCTGAAATGTGAAAGGAACAATAAATACAATGGTTGTTATTACCGATGAAATTGCACTTAACACCCAGTACCAGTTTGGATAATCGGCAGGATTGGTAATTTCTGATGAAAAAATGTTGGTAACTCCCATAATCAATGCCGGTATGGAAAGGATAAAACTAACCACGTAAAAAATAATAATACCTATAATATTCAGCAGTAGTGTGTTCCACCAGCCTGAATTTACCAGTTTCCACGAACGGCTCATAGCATCGTTAATTCCTTTCTTTTCGAAGATGAAAATAAAAAGCATTAACGAGAAAGTATTGGCAAAATACAATCCCGGCAGTATACACATCATTACGCCAAAGAATATGATAATAGCAAATAAAAGATTTGCTCCAAGAGCGAGTAAACTGTTCGAAAAAAACTTAGAGCTGATATCAGAGAGCTCGAAATTTCCACGTCCAAGTTTTATGTATGCTTCCAGATAGCTATAGTAGGTTCCAACTAATAACGACTGAACAAAAAGACCAAAAAACAGGAACATAAACATGTTAAGGTAAAAAGGGCCCATGTTTGCCATCAAACTTTCAGGGTCGGTTAAGTCGAACTGGCTTAACACATTTCGCTGAAAATATACTTGCGCTCCTGCATATAAAATTATAAACGGAAGTACGTAAATTACAATCATCCGCAGCAGCGGTTTAGCTTCTTGCTGTAAAAATGTAAAAGAGTCGGAAATAACAAGGCTGAGGTCGCGTTGTTTACGAAAACGGATATCTTTTTGCTCCATGAAATAGTAAGGCTTATTCAAATGTCTTTACATCAATCTGATATTTGTTACGCTCGCTCGAACTTCTCGAAACTAATTCGCCAAGGAAGCCGGCCAGAAAAAATTGTGCTCCAATTATCATCGATGTTAAAGCAATATAAAAATACGGGCTGTCGGTAACCAAATGCCCCTTTATTCCATGATTCAGTTGAATGATTTTTTGAACTCCGAGGTAACCTGCCGCTGCAAATCCAACAAAAAAGATGAGTGCTCCCAAAATGCCAAAAAAGTGCATAGGGCGTTTTACAAAGCGTGAAATAAACATTACCGAAAGTAAATCGAGTGGACCACGCACAAAACGTTCAAGCCCAAATTTGGTAACACCGTATTTTCGTTCGGCATGAACCACTACTTTCTCGCCAATATTTTTGTAGCCGGCCCATTTGGCCAACACCGGAATGTAGCGATGCATTTCGCCGTATACTTCAACACTTTTTATTACCTGTTTACGATATGCTTTCAATCCGCAATTCATATCGTGCAGCTTAATGCCGCTCATTCTGCGAACTGTCCAGTTGTATAATTTGCTTGGAATATTTTTGGTCAGAACCGGATCAAAACGTTTTTTCTTCCACCCTGAAACCAAATCGAAACCGTCTTCTTTTATCATTCGGAATAACTCCGGAATTTCATCGGGACTATCCTGCAGATCGGCATCCATGGTAATTACCACATCGCCCTGCACGGCTTCGAAACCGCAATACAATGCAGCCGACTTTCCGTAATTGCGTCTGAATTTTATTCCTTTTATATAAGGATTTTCTTTTATAAGTGTTTCAACTACTTTCCATGAATTGTCGCGGCTTCCATCATCAATCATCATAATTTCATACGAGAAATTATTTTCCTCCATCACCTTTTTTATCCACGCTGCCAGTTCAGGAAGCGATTCCTCTTCATTAAACAGGGGAATAACTACGGAAATATCCATTAAAACTCGTTTGTTATTTATTAATAAGAATCTTCAACTTTCTTTTTTACAATGGCCGCTACAATTAGCGAAATAATGGCACCGCCAATAAGCCCCGATAATGCAGACTGGCGCAGCGTTTTTGCCATTGAGGGAACTTCCTCGAATTGAGCCAGCGCCTGGTCGATACTTGCTTCAGGAACACCTCGGCTTTCCATAAATTCCATCGTTTTTTGTTGCATTGATGCCATCAAATTTTCAAGGTAATCCGGTGCAATAAAATTATGGAAAATGTAGGTGTAAATAATAAGTATTACAGTTGATACAATAGAAACAAGCATGGCAAACTTGAATGCCTCTGCAAAACTAATGTATCCGCCAAATTCTTTGTTCCGATAATTCTTTGTAAAAATAAATAGTACAACAAATGAAATAATTATTGATACAATTCCAAGAATTGCAGAACCAAACATTCCCATTGATTCCATCAGGCCGCCGGCCCAAATGATAACCTGTAATAAAATGGAAATTAGTGCAACATAAATACCATAGGTTAACGACGATTTTAGTAGTGGCGAAGAATTTTGTTCCATGATGTTTGTTTTAATTATAGGTTCGACAAATATAAATGATTTTTTGTAGCATTAAGCTAAAACTACAGAATGATGATAGCTTCAGTAGTTAAGCAGGCTTGAATTTATACAGATTAATAATTTTTATTGAAAAATTTAATTCTGTTTATGTTTCATTTTCAATCTGATATGTATTGGCTATGCCTTTAAAATTACGCGATGCGTAAAATTTGTTTGGCGGAAGAACAAAATTTTCTACTTTTGTCGCCGGGTAAGTCCTGTGCGACCAGCTCCTGCTGAATCCCCCCAGGGTCGGAAGGCAGCAAGGGTAGGCGGTTGTAGCGGTGCGACACAGGTAGCTTACCCACTTTTTTCGAAAAGAAAAAGCGTTCAAAAAAAAGTGGTGAAAAAGTTTGAAAAAGGTATTGCAGAATTAAAAAATAATTCTTTCCTTTGCAGCCGCTGATTTGAAACAGCAACGTTCTAAAAATAATTGACACATAAGCCGAATTAGCTCAGTTGGCCAGAGCACGTGATTTGTAATCTCGGGGTCCCCAGTTCGAATCTGGGATTCGGCTCATTTAAAATACTTTGGGAAGATACCGAAGCGGTCAAACGGGGCAGACTGTAAATCTGTTGGCTCAGCCTTCGTAGGTTCGAATCCTGCTCTTCCCACAAAAGGGAATAACTGAAAAGTTGTTCCCTTTTTTTATGCCTTACTATTTCTGCAACTTTCAACACTTAATGTGCTAACTCGTTTAAAAAATTACAAATTCATACTAATCAAAAAAGTTGCCGCAAAAGCAATAATTGCATACAATTCCGGAAATACTGCTAGCACCATCGTCTTTCCAAAAATATCGTGCCCCGATCCAATGCCTGCAATACCATTTGAAGTTACACTACCCTGGTTCAGTGCCGAGAAAAAACCAACAAAACCAAGTGTTAAACCAGCAGCCATTATTGCCACTCCCTGTAACATGGTCATTTCAGGCGTTATAATTCCCTGACTGTTAATAATGAAAAATCCGGCAAAACCGTATAAACCCTGGGTTCCGGGCAAAGCGCTTAATAACAGATAACTACCAAATTTGTCGGGTTGCTTTTTTAGCGCGCCAACCGTTGCATTTCCTCCTTTCGAAACACCAACGGCACTCCCAATTCCTGAAAATATTAGCATTATTGCTAAACCGATATAAGCTAAAATTACTGCAGTTGTCATAGTGGTAATATTAAAGTTTATTGTTGCATTTATCATTCATTCCAAACGGATTATATTCTTCGCCGCCGCCCTTAAAACCTGCATTTTTGTAAAATTCAACAAAGGTTAAACGCATGGGGTGCACAAACGAGCCCAACGATGAAATAAGAATATTTAAGGTGTGCCCCAGCAGAAGGAACACGACAAAAAATACGGGACCTAGTATTTTTGATGATCCAAGAATTTGCAAGCCAATATCGTTGATAACAAAACCAAGGATGGCACTCGATAAGCCCAATGCAAACAACCGAATGTATGATAGTAAATCGCCAAAAATGCCTGTTATTGTTGAGTATAAATCCCAAATACCTTTGCCGACGCGGGCAAAAACATTAACCCCAGGATCGCTGAAGAACAATACAAAGAATCCTCCCAAAGCAATTATGAGATATAAAATTGTTGTGTTTTTGGGAATAAATTCAGCTCTTGAAAGTACTACGTAGCAAATACTGCCAATAAGAATAACAAGCCAGCCATAAGTTGACAATGCATAACTGAAACCAAATTGTTTGGTTTGATTGGCAGCTTTAAGAAATAGTCCGAAAATGATTTGTAAGGCGCCTAAAATAAGTGCAAGGTTAAACATTTTGTCCGGGTTTAGGAAAAGGTGCCGAATCTTGTTGGTGAGGGCAAAATTGGTCTCTATAAGATTGATGCCGAAGAATGTTCCGGAAATAGCGCCGAACAGAATTGTTGCCGCGCCTAAAAATTGAATGAGGCTTAAATAGGGCTTAAATTGCGGTTTGGCTATTAATTTATACAAACCGCCGCCTATTAAAAAGAGCAATCCATAACCGGCATCGCCAAGGCAAAAGCCAAAGAACAGCATAAAAAACGGCGCGAAAAATACGGTTAAATCAAGTTCTGCGTAATCGGGTAACGAAAACATAGAGCCAATGGGTTCGAAGAGTTTACTATAACGGTTGTTTTTTAACAACACCGGAATTTTATCATCGGGTTTTGCTTTGCGAGAAAAATAAACGGCATCGCTGTCTTGTAAAAACCGGTTCAGTGCTGGTGTTTTACTTTGCGGAACCCAGCCTTCAAGAATCATTAATTTTTCTTCGGCCTCTTTTTCTGTATTTCGCAGTACATTGTCAAATTTCAACGATCGAATCAATTTTGTTTTTTCTGCTTCAAGCACATAAATGGAGTTGTTGGCGTAGCTGTCAAGAGTTTCGTTAATCGCTTTAATTTTTTCTGCGGCTTCATGTATTTGGTTCTCAAGCACAGAATAGGGAACAGGCGGTAGTTCAATCAGTTCGGCTTCAATGTTAACGTTTTGTTCGTTTTGTTGAATGAATACAAAGACAACCTGGTTCCCTGTTTCTGAAATGACAACAACCGGATGACCAGCCTCTTCTATTTCTTTATATTTCTTTTTGGCGGTGCTAAAAAAAAGCAAATTAATTCCCTCGTTTTTTAGCTGCTCAATCAATTCCGGAGAATAATTACCCCAGGGTTGTGCTTTTAGTGCCATTTTATTCAACGATTCCAGCTGAACTTCCAGTTCTTCCAGTTCTTTTTGTTTTCTTGCAACATCACAAATAGGTTCCTGTGCAGAACTATCTTTTGTTTTGTGCGGTGTTTTAACTTCCCTTTTCTCCAAAAAGTTAATGGCCTTTTTATACGCGCTGAGTTTCGTGTATTTTTTCTTGATTTTGTCAGAAACTTCAACATTCCGTTCTGCAATGTGCACAACGCCAAGTCGGCAAAGTTCAATCAGAAAATCTTCGTATTCTCTGTGGTATACCAGAAACGTGTATTTTAACATCGGAACAATCATGCCGTCGCTGCTTTTTGTTTTTGCTGTCGTTTTTTTACAATCTTTTGTGCCGATTTCGAAAGGTTTTCCTCGTCTTCCAAAAAGCGTTTTATCTTTCGTATTGCATCTTCGTAACCCGGAATCTGTACTTTTTCGTACAGGTTTACTTTCTGCGTTGTCTTTTTCCGCGCACGATCAAGCAGAGCCATTTTTCTTGCATAAAATTCGCGCTCGATAACAATATTGGCCAGTTCTTTTGCATACGATATTCCCGGCGGAAACCAGTTGGGACTAGAAAAAAGACTGTAATCTTTTTCCTTAAAAATTATTTCCTCCATAACCGGAACAGAAACCCCGGCAATTTTTTTGCTCGAAACTCTTACGTTATCAATTTGTATCAGCTCGGGTAAAAATTCGTTCCAAAGCCCGGCTGAATCTTCCTGCCCGCTCATTTCTTTTCGTAGTTTTTCGTCAAGATTAACGGTTCGGTCCTTGGCCTTTTTCACCTCCAGCCGAAGAGCAGCTTCCTTGTTTTTTAACGTGGGCAAGGCCTTTAACCTAATTTTCAACTGCTTGTTCAGGTTGTGAAGCGCCGTTTTATTATATTGAAATTTTATAGCCAATTTTACTTTTTGTTTTATATCGGAAATACCAGAATAGGAACATTAGCTTTATCCACCAGAGTGGACACCAGGTCAGTATGAAATAGTTTATAAAACCCCGAGTGTTTTATTTTTGATAGCGAAATAATATCGATGTTTTTGGCTGATACAAAATCTTCGATACCTTTAATCAGGTCTTTGCTCTCGAAAAGTTCGCACGTAATATGATAATCACTGTAATCTTTTTCAAGCATGGCGTTTAGTTCATTCATCTTTTCGCGATGTTGAAGATCGTTATGCATATCAAAATGAACACAGTAAATTTTCTTTTTTATCGGCTCCAGTATTTTCAGTAATTTGTTCAACGAAGAATTATCAGACTCGTAAAAATCAGTAGAGTACATAACGTTAATTTGTTCTTTCCCTTTAAAAACCGCCGAAAGAGGAACCGCCAAAACCGGATGTTGTATCTGTTCAATTACATTAATCAGTGTTTTTCCCAAAAACTCGCCATCGGTGTGGCTTTGGGCTCGGGTACCCATTAAAATAATGTCGGGATTATAGCGTTTACACGATGCTGTAATTACATTTTCTGGGGTTCCTTTTAGCATGCGGTAGTGTAACTTCACCTTATTAAAAAGCTCCGGTGGAACCTGTTTTTTAAGCTCTCTGCTAAAATTTACCAACTTTAGCTGTGCTTTCTCGTGTGCTTCTTTTAGTTCCATTTTTACATGCTTTTCCCACGAGGCGGTGTGTTTGCTGGTTTTATTAAAATTCGGGTCAGGATAAACGTAAAGTACTTTTATCTCAGCATTTTCTTTTACTGCAAGACCTATAGCATATTTGCAAAGGTCAATACAGTCTTCACTCAGTTTTACAGGCAGGAGAATTTTTCGCAGGTTCGAAAAGCTCACATCGTCTTTAACTTTATCCAGGTCGTAGTCTTTGTGTAACTTTAAAAGCATCAGAATGGCTTTTTCCGATTGTTTGGCTTTTACTTTTAGCAGCACTTCATCGGGATTGTAGCGTTCACCCGGGGTCATTCCCTCGTTGGTGAAAAATACCTCAATCCCTTTTTCCTCCAGCTTGTCTTTTACAAAAGATCCCAGCTGTGGTGTCGAAATCCTTAGGATTGTAACTAATTGATTTTCCATAACAGCTCCATTTTATAGTTTATTTTATCTGTTTTCCATATTTCTCCACCAACTCAGCTTTAATACCCGTTTCGGCGTACGAGAAATATTTATTGAAAAGTTTCCATGCTGTATCGATCATCGTATCAATTTCAATATTTATGTCAATGGCCAGCAGCTCAGTGGCATAATCTTTGGCAAAACTCATGGTGCGTTTGTCGTAATCCGTCAGGTCGAAACCATTTTCGATTTTGGTTTTAGCATTCGCAGCATCGGCGTATAACCTGATAGCAGCATTCATTACCTGCGGATGATCTTCGCGTGTTTTTTTACCGATTACTAATTGTTTTAGGCGTGATAAACTTCGAAACGGATCGATAATAACCTTTCCGATGTCGGTCTCTTTACGCAGGAAAAGTTGTCCTTCGGTAATGTAGCCGGTATTGTCGGGAATGGCGTGTGTAATGTCGCCGCCCGAAAGCGTGGTTACAGCGATAATCGTTATGGAACCACCATCGGGGAATTGCACCGCTTTTTCATACAGTTTCGCCAGATCGCTGTATAACGAACCGGGCATACTGTCTTTCGACGGAATTTGATCCATCCGGTTCGAAACGATACTCAGCGCATCGGCATACAATGTCATATCGGTTAAAAGCACCAACACATTCTGATTTTTTTCGACCGCAAAATACTCGGCAGCCGACAGTGCCATATCGGGAACCAGCAAGCGCTCAACCGGTGGGTTTTCGGTGGTGTTTACAAAACTGATAATGCGATCGATGGCACTGGCATTTTCAAACAGGTTTTTGAAAAACAGGTAATCGTCGTTGGTGATTCCCATGCCACCCAGAATAATTTTATCGGCTTTTGCACGCAAAGCTACCATCGCCATAACCTGATTGTAGGGCTGATCGGGATCGGCAAAAAACGGGATTTTCTGCCCGGTTACCAGCGTATTATTCAAGTCTATTCCTGCAATGCCTGTGGCAATCAATTCCGATGGCTGTTTACGGCGAACAGGATTTACCGACGGGCCACCAATTTCTATCAATTTGCCGTCCACTTCGGGGCCGCCGTCAATTGGTTGTCCGTATGCGTTAAAAAATCGTCCGGCCAACTCGTCGCCTACAGCTAATTGCGGAGCATGCCCTAAAAATATCACCTCGGCATTGGTTGGAATTCCCTCTGTTCCCGAAAAAATCTGCAGTGTTACCAGGTCGCCTTCAATTTTAACGACCTGTGCCAGCCGGTCGTTAACAAGAGCCATTTCCTCGTTACCAACCCCCGTGGCGTGTAACGAACAGGTGGCTTTTGTTATCTGGTCAACTTTGGTATGTATTTTCTGAAAAGCTGTAGTTTCCATTCTTTTGGCATTTATATTTGTTCGGTTTCAACAACTGCTTTTTCGTTTATTATTTCCTCCAGTTCCTTTTCAAATTTTTTGAATTGTTCCGATTGAAACTCCGAGTAATTCATCTGTTTCAGCACGTTTATTATTTTTTTGAAATAGGGATTTACCTCCTCAAAATGTTCGAAACTAAATCGGGTATCATGAATTTTTAGCACTTTTTCGAGCATGTATTGCTGTCGATCAATGGGTGTTGATGAATCAATCTTGTCAAAAGCATCCTGCTGCAGTATTACAAAATCGATCACTTCCGATTTCCAAAATGTTTCGTGGTAATGAATCGGTACTCCGTCATCGCCCAGAATATTGATCTGTTCGTAGGTCTCGCGTCCGCGGACAAGGATGTTTCGGGCATGCAGAATATGGTCGACCCATTTTGGCGAAATTGCCTTTGATACATAATCAATATACTCCGGATATTCGAGGTATTTCGAGTAGCTCTCAACTGCATCAATGGCAGGGTAACGTTTGCTGTCGGCCCGGTTTTGCGAGAGGGCGTAAAAACACCGCGCCGCTTTTTTAGTGGCTTCGGTTACCGGCTCTTTTAGATTACCTCCTGCCGGCGAAACGGTACCTACAAAAGTTACCGATCCGGTTTCTCCGTTATTTAGATTTACAAACCCGGCACGCGAGTAAAAATTGGAAATAATTGCAGGCAAATCCATTGGAAATGCATCGGGGCCGGGAAGCTCTTCCATGCGGTTCGACATTTCGCGCAAAGCCTGTGCCCAGCGCGAAGTAGAGTCGGCCAACAACAATATTTTCAGTCCCATCGAACGGTAATACTCTGCAATCGTCATGGCCGTGTAAACCGATGCTTCGCGGGCAGCAACAGGCATGTTCGATGTGTTGGCAATAATCGTTGTACGTTCCATGAGTTTGCGTCCGGTGCGAGGGTCGTCCAGTTCCGGAAATTCAGCAAATATTTCCACAACTTCATTGGCGCGCTCGCCGCAGGCTGCTACCACGATCATATCGGCATCGGCTTGTTTCGACAGTGCGTGTTGCAGAACTGTTTTACCTGTTCCGAACGGACCGGGAATAAAACCTGTTCCTCCTTCAACAATGGGAGTAAAACTGTCGATTACACGAATACCCGTTTCGAGGAATTTGGCAGGGCGTGGTTTATTTTTATAGGTCTTTATCGGAATTTTTACCGGCCATTTTTGTATCATCGAAACCGGGTGTTCGTTGCCTTCTGCGTCTTCCAATACAGCAATGGTTTCCTCAATTTTATAATCGTCTTCCGCTACAATTTTCTTTACCTTAAAATCGCCTTTAAAAGTAAAGGGAACCATAATTTTATGAGCGATCCAGTTTTCAGTAACTTCTCCCAGCCACGATCCGGCCACCACTTCATCGCCAACTTTTGCAAGCGGTTTAAATGTCCAGTCTTTATCCACTTCCAAAGGGTGCGTGTAATCGCCTTTCTGAAGGAAAACACCTTCCATTTTGTCGAGGTCGTGTTGAAGGCCGTCAAAATTCTTTGATAAAATTCCGGGGCCAAGAATTGCTTCCAGCATGTGCCCGGTGAATTCTACCGGAGTTCCGGTTTTTAATCCGCGTGTGCTTTCAAAAACTTGTATGTAGGCATTTTCAGAACCAATACGAATCACTTCGGCCATCAATTTTACAGCGTCGTGATTAATGTAGCAGATCTCGTTTTGCGAAACCGGACCATTCACTTTAACCACTACCAGGTTCGATATTATTCCGACAACTATTCCTGTTGTAGCCATATTGTTTTATTTAGTCAAGCTGAACTCCGCCGGGAATTCATAACTCGTTAATAATTCGTCAATTAGTTTGTCAAGCAGCTGCTTGCCCGTTTCTTTGTCAAGCTTCATCCACCGCTCGATTAACAGGAGTTTTATGGTAAAAGCCAATACCTTTTCAATGGTGAAAAAATGAAAGAAGGTATTCTCATCCAGGTATTCCCATTTGATTTTATCAACGGCTCTTTCCTTTTCTATCCATTCCATATTCGATTCAGCAATCTTAAAAAGCTCTTCGTGGTGGGGGAGCAGCTCCTCGAAATAATCTGCTTTTAGTTTGTTCTCAATTAAAAGTGAATACACCGAATCATTGCCTTCAACTTCCAGCAAATGTATTTCCGGTTCGTAGTTGTATTTTTTGCAGTTAAAAGCAGTAAATATATTTTTCAGGTTGAGTTCAAAACAAAACCAGTCCTGTAGAAATGGATTGGGACAGTCAAGTGCGTGTTCGTAAAACAAGGAGGTCAGTATATTTTCGTCTTCCAAACCGGCATGTTTCCTATCCATACCTTTCATCCAGCTTATAAATGTTTTCATGTAATCAGGTAGCCGAATTTCTTCGTTCTCAGGAGAAAACTGAAACTCTAATTCGTGTTTCGCAATATTCCCGGGGAAGAAGTTCGGCTTATTCTGCCCGAAAAAAACATTGAGCAGGTTCAGGTTGTCGAAAGGTAAAAAGAGGTATTCAACCAACTTGTAGTCGGACGGACTAAGCTGGTGTTGCAGTTCTTCCCTGAATACGTTGCTGGTAACTGTTGTTTTGTTCTCGTCGAAGAACAAATCGGGAAGCCCGGCAATCAAACAATAATATTCTCTTTTTATCAGCATAACCGAATTTTAAATGGTCATCAAATCATTTAAAGCCCGGTGTAACTATTGCTTCAATTATGTTTTAATCACAACTTAACTATTAGGTACTTACTCTGTTTCAACGGCATCAAACAGTAATTTTTTTGTTCCGTCTTTAAAGTATAGTTTAAAATAATTTTCAAAGTCTTGTGCGGTGAAACTGATGAGGTAACTGCCGTCCTTTGGGCCGATTCGGAAACCCGATTTTAATTTGGAATCGAATGAAATTTCAATTCCCTTGTTCATGGCTTCGCTTGCTTTTTTTTGCAGAAAAGCAGTCAGATCTTTTTGATCATCTGGTGGGAGGAGCAGGTGCATATCCATGTTTTTTCCGGCTTTCGGATCCCACTTTTCAATTAATGTGAGTATGATTTTTTTGATGAAATCGTTATCGTTAAAGGCTTCGTTAACAGGTGAATTGATCTGGGCAGTGCTGATAAGATCGGTAATTTGCTGTTTTAAATGACTGATAAACTGACGCGCTGCCAGTTGTAATTCGGCTTCCGTTCGTTTTTTGTTTTCTTCGGCTTGTTTTTGTGCGTCATGAATAATCTCTTCCTGTTTCTTTTTTGCCGATCGTATTATGGCATCAGCTTTTTCTTGTGCTTCAGCAATTAGTTGGTCGGCATCGTCTTTAGCTTTGGTAATGCCTTCGTTATAGATTTTTTGCGTTATTTCTTCAATGCGGTCAGTCATAGTCTTTGGTTAAGCAGGTTTTATATGGCATCCAGATCATATTTTTGGGTGACGCCGCCAACAGTAAAAACCGGTTTTTTACAACCGTGCACGATTTCCGAAACAAAAGTGCCAATCTTTTTTCCGGTAAACCGTGACTCCTGGTGCGTACGAATGATCACCATTCCGGCATTTACTTCTTCAATGTAGTTGAGCACTGCAGTATGATTTGCCTGATCGTGTACTTTCAAAATTTTAACCTCGCATTCAACACCCCGTTTTTCAAGCATTGTTTTAATCTTTTCGGCATTTTTGTAGGCTAAACTTTTTCGTTCTTCAATATCGATATTCAAAGCAGAAACTATACGAATTTTGGCATTTAGTCGTTTGGCAAAAAAAGTGGACCAGTAAAGGCGTTTTTGGCTGCGCTGTGTAATATCGATCGGTACAACAATATCTTTGATTTTATTAATTGGGTACTCTTTGTTAACCGAGAGGACCGGACAATACGATTTACTGACGTATCGGCTTATATCAGCTGGGGTAAGATGCTCGTTGTTGGCATGTTTGCTTTTGTCGATCATTACAAAATCGTAGCCGCCACGTTCCGATTCCACGATTAACGTGTTGATGATTTTACCCCATCCAATTCGTAGGATTATGTTATTTGGAATGTCGGTTCCGAGACTCTTTTTTACAAATTCAGTGAACTTGTTCAAAGCTCCCTGGTGGCGAATTTGGTTGCGTTTTGATTTGGGATTGTGAAGGAATGCCGGCCCTGATTTTATAACATCGAGAAGAAAGATGCGCATGTTCAACGCATTGGTAAAAAACAAGGCCTGTTTTAAAATGCTTTCTCCATCGCGGTTTTGAGGGATGTGTGTCAGAATACTATTCGATCTATAGTTCATAGCTATTCTTGTTAAAATTTGTATCCCAATGCAATAAGTAAGAAGTTGTTGACTTTCGCTTACGTTCTTTTATATACGAAAACGGGGGAATTAGTTACACAATTATGACCTGCAACATATAAAATAATGATGTTAAAGCAGGGAGTGATTTTGCAAGAATGGAGTTATCGTGACTTATTTTTTCGAGATACCAGCACAGCACCAATAAATACCAGTGCAGCACCAACAATTGTAATGGCAGAAAAGCGTTCGTGTTCTACCCACGAAACATTGAGCTCGGTTAAAATGCCCATGGTAATAAAAGTAATCATCGGGTTTAAAATAATGATGATACTTACTTTGTTGGCTTCCGTGTACTTTAGGGCTTTCCCGATGCAAGTGTAAGCAATAAATGTGTTGGCACCCAGAAATAACAATAGCAACCACCAGCTCCAGCTTAGTTCTAACAATGGTCGAAATTCAATAAAAGGAATGTACAAAAGCGATGGTAAGCCAAACAGCACAAGGTTTAAACTGTCGACTGAATAAGTACGAACTAATTTCTTTTGCAGAATAGCATAAATCGACCATGCAACAGCTCCTGAAATTGTCAACAGTATTCCTATTTTGTAATTACCTGCAGTTTCGAAAAAGGCTTGCAACTGATCGCGATAGAAAAATGAAAATCCAAAAATGGCAATTGAAAAACCAACGATCTGGTTTCGGAGTAGTTTTTCTTTAAAAATAAGGAAGCCCGCCACGGCTAAAATAAGCGGTCCGGTTTGAATAAAAAGCTGGGCGTTGCTGGGTGTTGTGTGGTGAATTCCCAACATATAACCCATGTAATTCCACGATAAAGCCAGCGCTGCAAGAATCAATAACAGGGGAGGTTTTATCAGAATCTTAAAAGATGAGGGAGTTTTAAAAGCCTGCCAGATAGCGAGAATAATAAAGGCCACCACAAAACGAATCCACACCACCGTCACCGGATCGACTTCGCGTACGGCAACTTTTAAGGCGATAGCTAAAAAGCCCCAAAAGAATGCTGTAATTGCAGCGTAAACGATTCCTTTTGTGTGGTTTTGCATACGACGAAGTTACTTTAAACAAACATCCCGGAATAAATCCGGGATGTCAATTTGTATTATGTTGTGGTTTTTAGCGTAATTCAGCTCCAAAATCCCGTTGAAAAGCCATTATCAGCTTTTGCATGGTTTTGTCGATTTGCTTGTCTTTTAGTGTTTTGTTATCATCGCGTAGGATAAAACTTACAGCGTACGATTTTTTTCCTTCCGGAACACCTTTTCCTTCGTAAACGTCAAACAAGTCAACTTCGCGCAGTAACTGGCGCTCCATTTTAAAGGCCGTTTCTTTTAGCTGGCTGAACTTAACCGGTTTGTCGAGCAGTAAAGCCAAGTCGCGACGAACAGCCGGGAATTTAGGCAACTCGTTAAACAGTACTTTATGGTTTTTGTGCGCTTTAAATACACTATCCCAGTTAAAATCGGCGTAATAAACCGGGTTTTCGATCTCGAATTTTTTCAGCCATTTTCCGGCAATAACTCCAAGTTTCAGCACAACTTTGTTGTTGTAAGAGTATGCCAGTACCTCGCTGAATAGTTCATCCTCGCAATCGTCAATCTGCATAATATCTGTAGATAAACCCAATCGTTTCAGAATGTTTTCAGCATACGATTTTAATCCGTAAAACGATGCAGCTTCTTCTTTCATCGTCCAGCTTTCTGCCTCTTTATTTCCGGTTACGAACAGCCCAAGATGACTTTCTTCCCAGTAATTATTGGCAGGCTGGTCTTTCAGCTGTGTTCCTTTGTAAAAGTAAGTGTTCCCGAATTCATAAATCTTCAGGTTTTTATTCTGACGGTTAGCGTTGTAAGCAATGCATTCCAATCCGCCAAATAACAAGGTTTGGCGCATTCCGTTCAAGTCAGCGCTCAATGGATTCAGCATTTTTACGGATTGCTCATCTTTGTATTGCTCCAAACCTTCGTAATAGCTCGATTTTGTTAACGAGTTCGACCAGATTTCGTTGAAACCTTGCGAAGTCAGCATTTCTGCAACCAGGTTTTTAACACTGTCGGGATTTGGTTTGTCGGCAGTTTGCAACGACGATTTTACCTGAGTAGGTATTTCAATGTTGTTGTAACCGTAAATTCTCAGGATCTCTTCAATTACGTCGGCTTCACGTTTTACATCAACTCGGTAAGCCGGAACAAGCAGTTCCAAACCGGTTTCGTTCTCGCTTTCAATTTTAATTTCCAGCGATTCGAGAATGCTTTTCACAGCGTCAGCACCCAAATCTTTACCGATTAAACGAGTGATGTTTGCATACGAAACACTCACTTTAAAATCTTCAATCGGATTCGGGTAAATATCAATAATGTCGGAAGAAATGGTTCCTCCGGCAATTTCTTTAATCATTAAAGCGGCACGTTTTAGCGCATAAATTTGTCCGTTCGGATCAACGCCGCGCTCGAAACGGAACGATGCATCAGTGTTCAAACCATGACGGCGTGCAGTTTTACGAATATAAACCGGATCGAAATAAGCACTTTCCAAAAACACATTTTTAGTCGTTTCTTTCATGCCTGATTTGATTCCTCCGAAAACACCACCAATACACATGGCTTCTTCGGTATTGCATATCATCAGGTCGTTCTCATCCAGTTCGCGTTCCACTTCGTCAAGCGTTGTGAATTTTGTTTTTGCAGGTAGCGTTTTTACAATCACTTTTCCGCCGGTAATTTCGTCGGCATCAAAAGCGTGTAATGGCTGGGCGGTTTCGAATAACACATAATTGGTAATGTCAACCACGTTGTTAATCGGCGTAAGACCAATCATTTTTAAACGGTTCTGCAACCACTCCGGTGATTCCTTCACCTCAATTCCTGAAATAGTTACCGCAGCATAACGCGGACAAGCTTCGGTGTTTTCAACTTCTACCGGAATTACCAAATCGTTGTTATCAACTTTAAAGTCGTCAACGGATGGTTTTGTATATTCAATATCCTGTGTTTTTTTCAGGAAAGCAGCCAAATCGCGGGCCGCTCCAATAAACGAAGCTCCATCAATACGGTTTGGTGTAAGGTCGATTTCGATTACCCAATCCGATTCCACATTGAAATAATCTTTAGCCTGCATGCCAACTTTTGCATGTTCATCTAATACCATTATTCCATCGTGGTTGGTGCCCAATCCAATTTCATCTTCGGCACAAATCATCCCCATCGACACTTCGCCACGAATCTTTGATTTTTTAATTTTAAATTCCTGGTCGCCATCGTAAAGTGTAGTTCCAACGGTAGCCACAACAACTTTTTGTCCGGCAGCTACGTTTGGCGCACCACAAACAATCGGCAATACTTCTTCGGTGC
This sequence comes from uncultured Draconibacterium sp., assembly GCF_963676815.1. Lineage (NCBI taxonomy): Bacteria > Pseudomonadati > Bacteroidota > Bacteroidia > Marinilabiliales > Prolixibacteraceae > Draconibacterium > uncultured Draconibacterium sp. Next base: position 166,932 of record NZ_OY781365.1, on the reverse strand, counting down.
CAACATTCACAGTTGTTTTGCTTAAATGATCTGAATTCGGGTGTTGCTCGCAGGTAATAACTTCGCCAATTACCAAACCTGCCAAACCTCCTTTAACGGTTTCAACCTCTTCTAAACCGCCAACTTCCAATCCGGTTTGCGTTAAAATGTCGCAAATCTCTTCGGGCGATTGTTCCAGCTTAATGTAATCTTTTAACCAGGAATATGAAATCTTCATCTTATAATGATTTTTCTGTCAATTTTTTTGAATCGCACAAAAGTACTGATTTTTATAACATATACATAAGCAGGTTTCTGCTAATCACAAAGAATTAAAACAGGATGCGGAATTCGGCCATAAATTCTTTTAAATGCCAAAGGAATAGGTAGAAAAACTTGAATTCTGTCATTTATGGATGAGGCGAAAAGTATTATCTTGCGCAGCTAAATTTGAATTATCATTAATATTAGGAAAATGAAGAAACTGCTATTTTTTGTTTTTATCCTGGGTTTGGTGGTCACATCGTGCCAAACACAGCAAAAGGAAAGTACAAGTAACATGGAGAATCCGTTTTTTGAGGAATGGAACACACCATTTGGTGTTCCGCCGTTTGATCAAATTGAAAACGAACATTTTCGTCCTGCATTTGCAGAGGGAATGCGTTTACACAAAGAAGAAATTGATGCAATTGTAAACAATCCGGAAGCGCCGACTTTTGAAAATACAATGGTTGCGCTCGACAAATCAGGATCGTTTTTGAATCGTGTAAGTAATGTGTTCAGCAACTTAAGCAGCGCACATACTAACGATAGTATTCAGGCAATTGAAAAAGATATCGAGCCGCAATTATCGGCACACTACGACGATATCAACCTTAACGAAGGTTTATTTAAGCGTGTAAAAGCAGTTTACGAGCAACGTGAAGATCTTGATCTGAGCACTGAAGAAGCTCGTTTTCTGGAGAAAAAATACAAATCGTTTGTACGTGGTGGTGCTGAACTTCCTGCTGATAAAAAAGCACGTATGCGCGAGATTAATGGTGAACTGGCAACGCTGTCGGTACAATTCGGAGAGCACGTTTTGAAAGATAACAACGCTTTTAAACTGGTTATTGAAGATCAGGCTGATTTAGAAGGTCTGCCAGCGTCTTCTGTTTCGGCTGCTGCTGCCACCGCAAAAGAAGAAGGACAAGAAGGAAAATGGATTTTTACCATTAGCCGCCCAAGTATGTATCCGTTTCTAACTTATTCGCCAAACCGCGAATTGCGCGAGAAGTTGTACAAAGGTTACATTATGAAAGGTGACAATGGCAACGAGTTCGACAACAATAAAATTGTAGCCCGTATTGCCGAATTGCGCAGCGAGCGTGCAAAACTGTTTGGTTACAACAACCATGCAGAATACATTTTGGCCGAGAACATGGCTAAAAATCCTGAAAACGTTTACGATATTTTAATTAAAGTTTGGGATAAAGCACTTCCTGTTGCAAAACAAGAGGTGGTTGACATGCAGAAGATTGCCGACAAAGAAGGCGCCAATATTAAAATTGAAGGCTGGGATTGGTGGTACTATGCCGAGAAAGTTCGCCAGGATAAATATGCACTGAGCGAAGAAGATGTAAAACCATATTTCCAGGTTGACAACGTACAAAAGGGAATCTTTACTTTGGCCAATAAACTTTGGGGAATCACTTTCACCGAAAGAACCGATTTGCCAAAATACCATAAAGACGGAAAAGTGTTCGAGGTTAAAGAAGCCGATGGAAGTACAATTGGTATTTTTTACACCGACTATTTTGCCCGCCCAAGCAAACGTGGTGGTGCATGGATGAGCTCTTTCCGCAAACAGGAAATGGTGGATGGCGAAAACGTTATTCCGGTAATTACCAACGTTTGTAATTTCCCTGCTCCAACTGGTGATATGCCATCATTATTAAGTTTAGACCAGGTAACTACAATGTTCCATGAGTTTGGTCATGGTTTGCACGGATTGCTTTCAAAATGCGAAACACATACACTGTCGGGAACTTCGGTATCACGCGACTTTGTTGAGCTACCATCACAAATAATGGAAAACTGGGCTTTCGAACCTGAAATGCTTGCATTGTATGCAAAACATTACAAAACAGGTGAAGTAATTCCTGACGAGTTGGTTGAGAAAATTAACAATGCTGCACACTTTAACCAGGGATTTGCAACCATCGAATTTTTGGCTGCCGGTTTGTTGGATATGGATTTCCATACTTTAAATGAAGTTGATCCAAACTTGGATGTTGAGGCTTTTGAAAAAGCGTCGATGGACAAATATGGTTTAATTCCGGAAATTGCACCACGTTACCGCAGTACTTACTTCTCGCATATATTCTCTGGTGGTTATTCATCAGGTTATTATGCTTATTTGTGGGCCGAAGTACTGGATAAAGATGCTTTCCAGGCGTTTAAAGAAAACGGTTTGTTTGATCAGGCAACAGCAGCTTCCTTCCGCGCAAATGTATTGTCGAAAGGTGGATCAGACGATCCAATGAAATTATACCTGCAGTTCCGCGGAAAAGAACCGGGAATTGAGCCACTTTTAAAAGGCAGAGGTTTAATGTAATAAGTGAAAAGTTTTTTCATGAGATATGTAGAAAGGTCGCCATTGGCGGCCTTTTTTTGTTGAAAGGCCAATAAAAATAAATAGCAAAATCTGCTTCAAAATTTATTGACTCACCCTGATTGTGCCTTCGACACAATCGTCCCTCTCTTTTTGAAGAGAGGGAATGAGGGAGAGTACGCTGAAAGTTTGTATTACCTTCATCACTAATGGTTATTCACGGGAATCATCCTTTCTGATGATTCAGAATCATTTTTCCGCGCTGCGCAGACCATTCTGACCGTTTTTTTTGACGAAACCGCGCCGCGTGAACAATTTTGATGATTTTTTTTCTTCAAACCGCGCGGAATAGTCCATCCTGACGGTTCAGAATCATTTTTCAGCACGGCGAGAACCATTTTGAAAATCAATTTTCATAAAACCGGCTAGCGAGAACAATTCTGATGGTCAGTTTCCTTTGCGCCGGCTGTCGAAATAAAATCCGATGATGGATTTTATTGTCAACACACGTCGTTATTCACGAAATTCATTTCATTCATAAAAAAAATTACCAGGCGATGTAATGCTTTTGTAACGGCTGCGTCTTAACTTTGAAAACAAGCAAAAACGAAAACAAAGGAGCACATGGTTGCCAAAGATTTTAAAACAAATGTACTGCCGGTGAGTAAAAAGTTGCTTCGCTTTGCAACGCACTTTTTACATGACGAAGACGAGGCACGCGATGTGGTGCAGGATGTGTTTCTGAAATTATGGCAACGAAAGGAAACGCTTGAAGAAATTGACAACATTGAGGCTTTTGCCATGCGAATGACACGGAACCGTTGCCTCGATGTGATAAGAGCAAACAAAACAGTTCCGATTGATGAAGACACCGACCGAAGATTAAAGGCGAAAACGATAGACGTTCATTCAAAAGTTGAGTTAGGCGAATCGGCCAGGCAAATTAAAAAGCTGATAGGGCAGCTGCCCGAATTACAGCAAAACATAATGCACATGCGAGACATAGAACAGCTCTCGTATGACGAGATTGAAGAGGCCACCGGACTTCAACGAAATGCGATAAGGGTAAACCTTTCGAGAGCACGAAAAAAAGTGCGCGATGAATATTTAAAGATTAATAGAAATGATGGAAACACAAGAAATACTACGACTACTGCAAAACTACTTTGATGGCAATACCACCGAGGCTGAGGAGCAACAAATATATGCTTATTTTCAGTCGGGCGAGGTAGCCGAAGAGTTGGCGGAGTACACCGAATTTTTTGGAGGTGTGGCAGAGTTGGCAAATGTGGAAGATGATCCGGCCATTGAAGATGATGTAATGGATTATATTCTGGAGAGCGAGCACCGTGATAAAACAAAATACCGCACCATGTGGAAAACGGTTACCGGAATTGCAGCTTCAGTAATCATCGTACTTGGAGGTTTCCTGTTTTACCAGGAGCAACAAAAACCTTACGACGATACCTTCAGCGATCCGGAAGAAGCATACGCTTACGCAGCCAAAACACTGCAGTTTGTTGGTAGCAAATACAACCAGGGGCTGGCGCACTTATCAGAGTTCGAGAAACTACGAAAAGGCAGCGAGCCTGTAAAAAAAGCCACTGAGCCGGTAGTTGAGTTTTACGAAGGAATTGAGAAAATAGAAACAACAGAAGCAAGTCGCTCGGTGCAGGATTTAGACAGCTTGTAGTGAGATAACAGCTTCGACTTAATATAGACATATACATTCAGAAACAATACAGTTGGCGCGCATTCTGCAAGTTCTGAGTGGAAAACGAAAAGTATAAACAATTAAAAAAACGAATATCATGAAACGAGCAATGAGATGCATTGGCTATATGAGAAACAATCAAAAGCGAGTTACATCGAATGCCGTTGAGGATCAAAAAATTTAATGAGATGAAAAAGTTATTATTGATTTTAGCAGTTGTATTGCCCATGGCAGTGCTTGCACAAAAAAGCCCGGTTGACAAATTATTCGAAAAGTATGCCAACCAAAAGGGAATGACCACCGTAAATATTTCGGGTAAACTTTTGGGATTTGCTGCCCAGATTGAAACAGGCGACAAAGACACCCAGGATTTATTATCAGGATTAAACGGCGTGCGTATTTTATCGGTTGAAGATGACGCTTTAAATGAAAAGCTTGACTTTTATAAAGAACTGAGCGACGATGGTTTTTTCAAAAACAATGATTTTGAAGTGTTAATGGAAGTAACCGAAGACGATGAAGTTGTTCGTTTCCTGGCACGCGATGCCGGTAACGGAAAGATATCGGATCTGATTCTTGTAGTTGGAGGGGATGACAACGCATTAATTAGCATTAGTGGAATAATTGATCCGGAAAATATTGGTAAAATCACCAAGGCAGTTAATGTTGATGTAGGTGATTTTGAATAATCGAGTTTACCATTTTAATCTAACCATAACATAAAAAAATCCGGGTTTTGCCCGGATTTTTTATGCTTTATCCGAAAAGTATGCTTGAATAGTGGTAATAAAGGATGTTAATTCATGAGCTTAGCGTCCCTGTAGATAAACAATCTGTAACACTTTTCATGTTTTTGTCTTTAAGCCAGACGGGCTCTTTCTTTTCCAGTCGATGAAAAGAAAGCAAAAATCTTGTCAAAAAATAACCTTTGCGTTTTTTCAATGAAGCGGGCTAGCCCGACTGACGGATTTTTGACGAGCCCGCACAAAATTTGCCCTCTGGTCCGCCTTCGAGAAAAAGCGTTAAGAAAATAAATGAAGAGAACGTAAAGAAATCAAGTCTGTTTGATGCTCGTTAGCCCTGACGCAGGAAGGGCTAAAAGGAGGAGTTTCTTGATTTTAGTGAACGGATTTTATTTTTAGCTTTTTATCGTCAGCGGTGGCTTTTTTGAGTACTTTTTCAGCTAAAGGAAAAAGTATTTCCCGTCTGGAAAGACAATTCGTTGTTTGAAAATGAATCTTTCCATTTGTGCTAATACCAGTGCTAATGAGTTAAAACGTCATAAAATTAGCCTTATTCTCAATAAAATGAATTGGCACACCTTCAACAAACCCTTTCAGCCACTGTGCACAATAATCCATTCCTGCCTCTTCCGATTTTATATGTCCCAGAAAAATAACAGCCTTATTTTTTCCTAATGTAGCTGCATCGTTGGCATAAAGGTAGGTTTCCCATTCGCTGGCTTCGCCGGCAACCATAACTTCCACGTCGGGCAGATTAAGCATTTGAATCTGGCGGGCGCCACCGGGAGCTCCAACGGCCAGCCCCACTTTTGTGAATTTCATATCAGAATTGCCAATTACGCGTACAGTTTGCATTCCCAATTGATCTTTTAACTCACGCGCAAAGTCCGATAGTTTTTTCTCCGGCATTTTATAAAGTGTGCCGGCATCGTTAACAGCAAAATCCTGCCAGCCCAATTTTTCAATCATTCCGGCATAAATTCCATCGGGTTGAGTCATGTGAATATGATCGTGGAAACGGAACACAACTAATTTGTGATCTTCAATGAATTTGCGCTTTTCATTATAAACAGGGTCGTTTGCATAGGCATCGGTTTCATCCAGGTGGTTATAAAAAATAGGTTCGTGGGTAATTATAAAGTTGCAGTTCATTTCAACAGCCTTTTGCAGTGTACGCATATCGGCAAACATACACACTGCAATACCTTTTATTTCCGTGTCGGGATCGCCAACCTTAAAAACATCAACAGTCGTTTCAGCCCAATCGCAGGTAACGTTTTCCTTCATCATATTTACCACCCTTTGAGGGGTGAGTTTGTTTTGCCCAAACGAACAAAGCGGGATTAAGAATAGTAATAGCAAAAAGTTTTTCATTGGTTTAAATTTATAAGTGTTCTGATGCCCTCAAAAGTAAAGAATTTTTATTTGCATTGGTGCTGATAGCGGTTTGTAGCTGGTGTAAAACATAGTTATTGTTCAATATGCTTGTTTAGAAAGCAACTATTGTTGCACACATTTTATGTTGTATAAAATAGTTTTGTGAGGAGAGTAGAAACTCAAAATAATTTACGGTGATAAAATTCGAATCTGAAAGAAAAAATCCATTAAAAATTAAGAACTCAAACCACTGGTTATAAAAGTCTGAGAAGCTGATTTTTATACGTTTTTTACGTTGTTCAGATGATTAATTTTGTTAGAAAATCAATATTAAAATGGCAAAAGTAAAAGGAGCAGTTGTTGTTGATAAGGAAGGCTGCAAAGGCTGCAGTCTGTGTGTGGAAGCTTGTCCGCACGATGTATTAGCATTGCACAGAGAGGTAAACAGCAAAGGGTATCATTATTCGTACATGAGCAACCCCGATGCTTGTATTGGATGCGCCAATTGTGGTGTTGTTTGTCCGGATACTTGCATAACGATTTATCGCGTAAAGGCAAGCTAGTAAAGGATTAATTGAACATTTTAAGGATTAATCAATCAATCGACAATTAAAAAATTAGATATGGGAGAATTAAGATTAATGAAAGGAAACGAGGTGTTGGCCGAGGCTGCCATCCGCTGCGGATGCGACGGTTATTTTGGCTATCCCATAACACCTCAGTCGGAAGTGATGGAAACATTGATGGCTCGTCAGCCCTGGAATGAAACGGGAATGACGGTATTACAAGCCGAAAGTGAAGTTGCTTCGATAAACATGGTTTATGGTGCTGCGGCCACCGGTAAAAAGGTAATGACGTCCTCATCAAGTCCGGGTATTAGCCTTATGGCCGAAGGAATCTCGTACATTGCCGGAGCTGAACTGCCTTGTTTAATTGTAAATGTACAACGTGGTGGCCCGGGTTTGGGAACCATTCAGCCATCGCAAGCCGATTATTTCCAGAGTGTAAAAGGTGGTGGCCATGGCGATTATAAAATGATTGTACTCGCGCCTGCATCGGTTCAGGAAATGAACGACTTTGTTGATCTGGGATTTGAATTGGCTTTTAAATACCGCAATCCGGCAATGATTTTAGCCGATGGCGCTATTGGGCAGATGATGGAAAAAGTAGAACTGGCCGACCAAAAACCACGCTGGACTAAAGAACAGATTTTGGAGATGAGCAGTGACTGGGCTACAACCGGAAAAACTGCAGATCGCAAAAAGAATATTGTTACTTCGCTGGAAATGGATTCTGACAAAATGGAAGAAAACAACCTGCGTTTCCAGAAGAAGTATCAGAAAATGGAAGAAGAGGAAGTACGCTACGAAGCCATTCAGTGCGACGATGCAGAATTTGTAATTGTAGCATTCGGAACTTCAGCACGTGTTTGCCAAAAGGCAGTTGAGATTGCCAGCGCAAAAGGATTGAAAGTTGGTTTACTTCGTCCTATTACCTTGTTCCCGTTCCCTAAAAAAGCAATACAGGAACTGGCGCGAAAAGCCAAAGGATTCCTTTCGGTTGAAATGAGTGCCGGACAAATGGTGGAAGACATCAAATTGTCGGTTTACGAGGCAGGTAGCAATGCCCGTGTAAATCATTTCGGACGAATGGGAGGAATTATTCCAACACCCGACGAGGTTGTTGAGGCACTGGAAGAAAAATTTTCATGGGAGTTGAGTTATGGAGTTAAACGTAGTTACTAAACCGGAGGAAATTATGGATATTAAAGAAATTATAAAGCCGGAAAACCTGGTTTATCAGAAGTCGGAAGTACTGAACGACGATATTATGCACTACTGCCCGGGATGTTCTCATGGTGTGGTTCATAAAATTATGGCTGAATTGATTGAGGAAATGGGTCTTCAGGAAAAAACCGTTGGTATTGCTCCGGTAGGTTGTGCCGTTTTCGCCTACAATTATATTGATATCGACTGGCAGGAAGCTGCTCACGGTCGTGCACCGGCAGTGGCAACCGGCGTTGCCCGCGTAAATCCTGATAATTTTGTTTTTACTTATCAGGGCGATGGTGACCTTGCATCGATTGGGGCAGCAGAAATAATGCACGCTTGTAATCGCGGAGAGAATATTTTGGTGGTATTTATTAATAACGGAATTTACGGAATGACCGGTGGACAAATGGCGCCAACAACACTGGAAGGAATGGTCACTGCCACTACTCCTTATGGACGTAATGTTGATTTGAACGGTTATCCGATGAAGATCACCAATCTGATTGCTCAGTTGCCGGGAACATCGTATGTAACACGCCAGGCAGTGCACACTGCAGCAACGGCTCGTAAGTGCAAACGATCGTTGAAAAAAGCGATTCAGAATGTGCTGGATAAAAAAGGAACTTCCTTTGTTGAGGTGGTTTCAACCTGTAACTCAGGTTGGAAAATGAGTCCGGTGGAAGCCAATAAATGGATGGATGAGAACATGATTCCATACTATCCGTTGGGCGATTTGAAAGACAGTGTAAAAGGTGAACATTCGGATAATTAAAAGTTAAGCATTGAAGCATTAACGAATTAAAGCATTGAAATTATGACAGAAGAAATGATAATTGCCGGATTTGGAGGACAAGGCGTTCTTTCGATGGGTAAAATTCTTGCTTACTCGGGTATTATGGAAGACAAGGAAGTAACCTGGTTTCCATCTTACGGTCCTGAAATGCGTGGTGGTACTGCCAACGTTACAGTAATTGTTAGCGATACCCGCATTAGTTCGCCCATTTTACAAGAATTTGATACAGCCATTATTCTGAACCAACAGAGTATGGACAAATTTGAAAAAGCGGTAAAACCGGGTGGTACTTTATTGTACGATCCTAACGGTGTGATCAATCCGCCAACACGTACTGATATCAACATCTTTAAAGTTGAGGGAACAAAAACGGCTGTTGAGATGGGAAATCCAAAAGTGTTTAACATGATTGTTTTTGGAAGTTACCTAAAAGTACGACCTATTCTTTCGTTGGATAACGTTGAAAAAGGGTTGGAAAAATCACTTCCGGAACGTTACCATAAACTGATTCCACTAAACCTTGAGGCCATTAAAAAGGGTCAGGAGATTGTGGAAGATGTGCAACTGGTTTAAAAAGAATTAGACAAATAAATGCAAGCCTTTCATCTGTTTTGATGAGGGGCTTTTTTTATGCACTACAATAGTCCTTTTTCCTGTAGCGATTTTTTTACTCGAATGTGATTCGCATTGAATTTATCTTCAATTTCACGGAATACCTTTTTATACTCCGGATGCTTCTGTAAATTCTCCATCAGCGGATCGATAGGTGTAAACAAAATCGTCCAGTAATGAAAATTATCCTGCTTTGTAAAAGCTTTTAAATAGTCGATAGCCTTGTCGGTATTTCCCTTGTAAGAGTTATAAAATGCCAGCGAAAAATTGCTGTAAATGGATGGATCATTTTCTGCCCATGTTCTGTACTGCTCAAAATATTTATCCGATAATTCCTGCTCGCCCACTTTATCAAAAGTCACACCTATTTTGCCGTTTTCCGATCGGTAAATTTCGAGATTGTACATTTCACGGGCTTCAACAAATGCTTTGTAATAGACCGCCGCTGTTTCAAAATTGCGCAGGTAATAGTATGATTTTGCCACTTCCTGCAATACATCGAGACGGGTTTTGTCTTTTTCAAAAGTAGCCAACAATGACTTGTTTAGCTGGTTCAGATCTTGATTCTTCGCATAATCGATATACGCTTTTACGTATTGCGAGTATAGGTTTTCAGGAAGGTATTCAAGTGAAATATCGATGTATTTTTCAGCTTCATCAACAAAGCCCGACTGGATAAATGCATTACTGATGTGCAGGTAACTGTAACTTGCCGCCGATGAATCGTAGGCTGCAACAATATCAATTTCAAGCCCCTTTAACGCATATTCCAGGTATTTCTCGGTATTCGGTAAATAATTCACATACAATTCAACCAGAAAGATGAGAACCACATCGGAATTAGGACTAACTTCCAAAGCCTTTTCAAAATAGGGAAGTGCCAGTTCATACTCGCTGTGCTCCATATAAAAAAGCGCTTTGGCAATTAAACTCTGTGGCAATTTCGAGTCGTAAAAAAGTGCCTGGTCGGCATAATAGTTTATGGAGTCGGCAAAATGCTTTTCCGTTTTATTTTCGTCTAAAAGATAGAACGCAATGGCAATACCGGCATAAGAACGGGCAAATTTTTCGTCGTGTTGAATAGCCTGTTTGAAATAAGGAATGGCCGCTTTCAGGTTTTCTTCCGTTGGTTTACCAAGCAAATCATATCCCTTTAAGAACAAGTCGTAAGCTACCAGGTTATTGGTTGGTGCTTTTTCAATACGTTGTATTTCTTCAGGCGTAACAATCGCTTCAATTTGTTCGGCAATACTTTTTGCCACATCGGCCTGCAGTGTAAAAATGTCTTCAGTGTCGCGGCGGTATTGCTGGCTCCACAAATGCTTATCGGTTTTAGCTTCTATCAACTGTATATTGAGCAGAATCTGGTCGCCAATTTTCTGTCCGCTGCCTTCAATAAGGTAGGTGGCATTTAGTTCCTTAGCAATCTCCGGCGACGATTTCGGATTGTCGCGATACTGCTCAACCGATGTGCGGCTGATTACCCGCAGGTCCTTTATTTGTTGCAAGTTGTTCAGTGTCGCCTCCATCAGCCCGTTAATGATATAAACGTTGGTGGTGTCGTTGCTGTCGTTCAAAAATGGAAGTACAGCAATCGATTTTACTTTTTTACTGTTGCCCGATTTGGGTTGTAACACAACGTACAAAACGGCTGCAATTGCAATTATCGAAAAGAGGGAGACCAACAGAACGGGAAATTTCTTTTTCGGAGTGTGTGCCTGTAACTCCGGTTCTATTTCCACTTCCTGTTGTTCTTGCTCTTCCGACTCCTCGTGCATGCTCATTTCGCCGGGAGGGTAACCATACAGCTCGCGGAAACATTTGATGAAGTAGGAGGGGCTGCCAAAACCAACTTTGTACGACACTTCCGAAACGGTGTACGATCCTTCCTGAAGCAATTCGGCGGCATATTTTAAACGTACGTTGCGAATAAACTGGCTGGCGGATAAATCGGTTATTTTTTTGATTTTTCGTAACAGGTTCGAGCGGCTCATCCCAACGGCATCTGCCAACTCCGAAACACCAAACTGCTCGTTCGAAATGTTCTCCTCAACAAGCTGAGTTATTTGGGTTAGAAAATTCTTTTCGGCAGTGTTAAGACCTGGCATAGTTGTTAGTTTCGGATAAATACGATCCTAAAAATACAAAAACTGTTTGTTTGTGCCTTATCCTACTCGTCCTTTTGATCATATTTTATTCAAGAAGCGTTTTTTGGGTATGATTAGATGTGATTATAAGAACCCTTATTTAGCAGGCTTTTCAGGGCTTTGCATCATGTGTTGCATCATAATTTATATGCTTGCGTCATAAGTTTTAAGCCTTCAGCAAACTTCATACTATTGGCTGCATAGTTCATTAGACCTGCGTCACGCTTCACCCGACCTTTACACTAACGAAAACAACGGACATCGCGCTAACGATTTCCACAAAAAATTAAATCATGAAAACACGAATTTATTTTCTCGACCATTTAAGAACATTAATGATTTTCCTGGTTGTTGTTTTACACTCAGGATTAGTTTATGAACATGTTTTGCAAAACTCATGGATTGTTGTCGATCCTGTAAAAGCAAATTCAATCGGAATGATCCGTTTGTACCTTGATCTGTTTATAATGTTTACGATCTTCTTTATCTCCGGGTATTTAATTCCGATGTCGTTGAAGTCGAAAACATCAATTGAATTCATCAAATCGAAAGTGAAACGTATTTTGATTCCTTGGGTAATCGCCGTTTTTACTTTGATTCCTGCTTACAAATTCATCTTTTTATATTCACGTGGTTTACCACAGGAAGAATGGTTCTCGTACTTTCACTTTTTTGAACGTGCCGGAAGCGACCTGAGTTTTTATGCCAATAACCCGGCACAAAACTGGTTGTGGTTTTTGCCTGTCCTTTTTATGTTCCAGGTGATTTATCTGGTACTGGCCAAAACAAAAGTATTGTCGTTAAAAATAAATCTGAAAACTGCCGTAATTGCAATGTTTGTGGTTGGTGTAGTATCAAGTGTTACCATTGCACAAATGGGACTGAACGGCTGGTACGATTCTGCTATTCTGCATTTTCAGCGCGAGCGCTTGTTGGTTTACTTAATGTTGTTTTTATTGGGCTCACTTTGCGACAAACTAAAGGTGTTTGAATCAAACAAAAAGAACAAACGACTTTATATTATTGCAAATGTTGTGTTGACATTCACACTGGGTATTTTTACCGCAGTTGCTTTAAATACCTTTTTCAATATCATCGATCCGGGACGTAACTACTATTTTATTTCGCAGTTTGCCGACCGTGTAGCTTATTATGCTTTTGGACTAGCATCTCAACTTACTTTACTGTATGTGTTCCTTTACGGGTTCCGCCACAGTTTAAACAAAAGGTTTGCGTTAATGGACGAACTGAACCGTAATTCTTACTCGGTTTATATTATTCACACTATTGTATTGGGTGTAGTTGCACTGTCAATTATGGCATTACCAATTCCACCGATGGTAAAATTCTTAATTGTAACTCTACTTACATTTGTCCTTTCAAATCTGCTTATATACTCGTGGCGAACCATTCGTCAGCGCGAGATTAACACAAAAACCGTTGCTACTGCAATACTATCGGTAGTAATTGTACTGGCTGCTTTTACTGCTTATCCCGGAACAACAAACAATGAAGAACAGAAAACAGAAACAACAGAAACAAGCACAGCGCCTCAAAGCGGGAACAGTATTCATGCAGCAGTAATTGCAGGTGATGTGGAAGCAGTAAAATCAATAATTGCATCGGGAGCTGATTTGAATGAAAAAGAACCAGCCGGTGGCTCAAGTCCTTTAATGACTGCCTGTGTATTCGGAAAAACAGAAATTGCCAAAGTATTGATCGACGCCGGAGCCGACCTGAACGTAACCAATAACGATGGTTCAACCGCATTGCACACCGCTGCTTTTTTCTGCCGCACCGAAATAGTTAAAGCTTTATTAAACAAAGGCATCGATACTTCCGTAGTAAATAATTCAGGCGCCAGTGCTGCACAGTCGGTTATGGCTCCTTTTGAAGCAGTAAAAGGAATCTATGAATATTTTGCCAAAGTATACGAGCCACTCGGACTTCAACTTGATCTCGACAGGATTGAAAAAACGCGTCCTGTAATTGCTGAAATAATCTCAACTAACTCATAAACTGAAAATCATGAAGCTGCTGATCGGAAAAATGTTACTCATGTTGGTTATACTTCAAGCGGTATTGGGAACCAGTTCGTGTAACAATAAAAAAACGGAGGAGATTGTTTTAACTCCTCCGGCAGAAATGAACGATGGAATAAATGTGGGTACACCGGTTGATGCCAATATTGATGAGCGCTTTATAAAGGATGCTGTTAGTAAAATTTACGCCGGTAAATTTGGTGAGATTCATTCTATGTTGATCTACAAAAATGACAAGCTGGCGGTTGAGCAGTATTTCCCTGGACATCTTTACGCGTGGGACAAACCTTACTACCATGGCGACTATGTAGAATACGGTCCGGAAACAATGCACAGTGTAATGTCGGTATCAAAAAGTTTTGTGTCGGCATGTATCGGAATCGCCATCGATAAAGGTTTTATAAAAAGTGTAGATCAATCCATTTTTGATTACCTGCCCGAACATCAGCATCTGAAAACCAATAACCGCGAATACATCACTATTGAACACCTGTTGACTATGACCTCCGGACTGGCCTGGGACGAATGGAGTGCCGCACACGGAACGGAATCAGCCAACGATATGGATAGACTGTATTTTGATTGCGACGATCCGGTAACTTGTGTATTAGATCGTGAATGGTGGGCCGAACCCGGAACATTTTTTACCTACAACGGTGGTGGGATCGTTATTTTGGGTGAAATTCTAAGAAATGCCACCGGACTTGATCTCGACGAGTTTTCGAAAAAGTATTTGTTCGAACCGCTGGGAATAAAAGAAGGAACGTGGATGAAATATCAGGATGGAGTAGTTGTTGAAGCAGCCAGTTCGCTAAGTGTAACTCCACGCGATATGCTGAAACTGGGAGTTACTTACCTCGATAACGGAATGTGGAACGGTGAGCGTATCCTGTCTGCAAATTGGGTGGCCAAGAGTTCAACCGTTTATAATAACATCACAGGTATAAATTTACCCATCGAAGATTCGGGAAAGAACGGATACGGTTATACCTGGTGGCAAAGCGAGTTCTATCACGGTGGCAAAAACATAAAAATGTATCGTGCCAACGGTTGGGGCGGACAAGTAATTATGGTTTTCCCCGATTTGGATATGACCGTTGTTTTTACCAGTGGAAACTGGGCCGGAAAATCGAAGTTGTTTAAATTAGTGCGTCAGTATATTTTGCCTTCAGTTGAAATGTAAATTGAAAGAACTAATGTGCTATAGTAATGAAAGAGATTGCTTTACTGCCTTCGCAATGACACTAAATGAGTATCTTTTGGGATAGGCGAGGCTGCTTGGCAGCTCGCTGCCAAGCAGCCTCGCCCTTATAAAAAAGTTGTGTCAGTCATTGCGATCCGCCGGTTGGCGGAGAAGCAATCTAAAATATAATATTGAGAAATAAAAGATGAAAAATACCTGTTCAGCAAGAAAAGAAGCCCGGAGTCTCCTGTTTAAATTAGGGTGCACCGGGGCAGTATATTCAGTGGTAAATAAAAATTTCGGACAGCGCGACAGTGAGGTGGAAAAGGCAACCGGACCTTTATGTGGCGGCATTTTGCAAGAGGGGCACCAATGCGGTATGCTATGGGGAGCCGCTCTTGCAGCCGGTGCCGAGGCTAACCGAAGAATGAAAGATACAAATGCGGCTACCTCGCTGGCTATTTCAACTGCGCATGATTTGGTTGATTCATTTACACAAAGAACATCACGGGTGAATTGCCGCGATATTTCTCGCTGTAACCAGAAATCGATGTTGGGGCAGATTAAATTTTTTATCACCGGAAAACCGCTTAATTGTGCCCGCCTGATAGGTCGATGGGCACCCGAGGCAGTTGATACAGCAGATAAAAGTCTGGCCATAAAGCCGGCGAGTTCTGATACTCCTGTTGTAAGTTGCGCGAGTATTGTAGCCGAAAAAATTGGGGCCGGTAAAGAAAAAGCAATGATGCTGGCCGGTTTTGCCGGTGGAATAGGTTTGAGCGGCAATGCCTGTGGTGCACTTGGAGCTGCCGTGTACTTAAAAGCTGAAAAGTGGTTTCGCGAGAATCCTGACGACAGACGCTTTATTGTCCCCGGTTCAGAAGAAATAATGCGCGATTTTATGTTTGAAAACAAGGGAGAGGTGCGCTGCAGTAAAATTTGCGGAAAAACATTCAATACACCTGAAGAACACTCGGATTATATACAAAATGGCGGTTGTAGTAAATTGATTGATTTGCTGGCTTCGGCCTGATTTAATGTTAATTGTTTTTTAATAGCTTCTCTGCTGCGGTGGGGGAGCTATTTGTTTTATAACGAATGTTGCAGTTGTTTTAACAAATTTGATTCTCTCACGTATAGTATCATAATTAAAAGCGTTGAGTTATGAAAACAGGAAAACGATTAGCAACAATGGTTTTGGGTTTATTGCTGGCAAATTCGTTACTGGCTCAAACCATTGGCGTAAAAGCCGGATACACCTTGTCGGATATGTTGATTGAAGATGATGGCGAAATCATTACCGAGAACCTGGATATGCGTTCTGGATTTCACCTTGGGCCAACTTTCGAGTGGGGAATTGGCGACGGTGCCGGTATTGAAACCGCTTTGTTGATTACCACCAAAGGAATTCAATTAAACGAATCGGAAACATTCGAGGGGATAAGCTATAGCGTAAATTCGGAAGTAAACCTGTGGTACCTCGATATTCCGGTTTTTGGAAAATTGTATGCCGATGTGAACGACATCAGGATTTACGGAATGGCCGGTCCGTATTTTGGTATTGGTCTTAGCGGCAAAACAAAAATAAACGAATCGGTTGGAGGAGTAGGCAACGATGAAGAGCAGGACATTGTTTGGGGACCCGATAACGACGACGATCTGAAACGTTTGGGACTAGGCCTGGCAGTTGGCGGAGGAATGGAAGTGAATTCCTTTCTTTTTGAATTTACGGGGCATTTTGGGCTAAACAATATTTCGCCGCAAACCGACTACGATATGGTTGTGCGCAACCGCTCGTTTATGTTCTCTGTCGGATACAAGTTTCATAAATAGCAGATATTGACTAATCTTTAATAAACCGGAAATTTGCTAAGTTTGCCGCAAAATTACAACGATGAACATTTCAGGACGCTGGACATACAATGAAGATTTTGAATACGGAAACTCGGAAGGAGAGGTGGAACTTACGCAAAGCGGAAACGAAGTAAGCGGAGTATTTTCGTTTACCGAAGCGGTAGAAAACAACTACAGCATCCGGGTGACCGAAAAAGTAAAAGGCATTCTGTCCGACGGAAAACTGCTGCTTGAAAGCGTTGAAGTAAAAGCCCTGCAAAACGGCCGCGAAATAAGTTATCTGCCCAATACTTTCGAAACATACCGTATTACCGAAAACCAAATCATCGGCTCAACCTTCGACAGCGAAGACGTGTGTGGTGTATTTGTGCTAACGCGTAAGTTATAATACTCGATAAACGCCTATACTGTTCGTTACAAACGAGTGAACCACATTTTTACGTTGTTAATACCATTTTTTAACCATTAAGTGCGAAAGGAATAATTACTCCTGGTTGCAAATCAGAGGTTGTGGAGAAGGTTTGGCACAGTTCGTTTTTTTATCGAACTCAGCTTATTACTTTTAGGGCCAATCAACATACAATAACCAGTTTATCATACCTAAGAATATGCAACAATTATCAATAGCACAAAAAAAATGGCTTAAATCAATCCATTTATTGGCCGCCGGCATTTGGGTTACCACGGGTTTAACCATGTTTTTACTTCACTTTTTAAGAAGCAATATTGAAACAGGAGAACAGCTTTACCTGATGAATCAAATTATTCATTTTATCGACATGAAAATATTGGTTCCGGCAGCTATTATTTGCCTGATTACCGGGTGGATTTATTCTCAATTTACAAAGTGGGGGTATTTTAAACACGGGTGGATGACCTACAAATGGATTATTACGCTTCTAATAATTATGTTGGGCACTTTCTTCTCGGGGCCATGGATTGCAGAAATGGTTAAAATTTCGGGAGAAATTGGTCTTCAGGCAATCAATAACAACGAATATCAAATGTTCGACAGAAACCATACAATTATGGGCCTTTGTATGAACGGCACCTTAATTATAACCATTTTTATTTCGGTGTTTAAACCTAAAAAAAAGGTAAAATAATCTGCTCACAATTTCCCCTCGATTGAAAACCTGCAAACGAATGTAGGGTAAGTTATGATTTGACTTTCTGAACTATTTTTCATAATTTAACTGCTGATTAACCGGAAGAAACAACTAAAAACCACAAAAAACAATTCGCCCTTACAGTAAATCGATCAGCAGAAATTTAAATTATAAACTCTCGAAAAATATAAGCGCTACCTGCGCCTAGGAAAGTACAGGTAGCTATAGTTAAAACAATTCATTACTAACTATTAAAACCACACCAATATGGGAAATATGAGCGAAGCGAAAAAGCGCGATTTTGTGCAGCAATTGATTACTTTGCTGGAACAAAATGTTGAATTGCTAACCGAAAAAGGTTACAATCCTGAAAACAAAATACAAGAGTTAAGCACCCAACTAACTACAACCAACGATGCTGAAGCCCGGCAGGTGGAAGCAATGGCAGCTGCCAAAGATGCAACCCGGTTGTCGCAGGAATCGTTGGATATTGTGTATCGAAATGGCTCTGCAACGGTCGATTTGGTATCGGGGCTATTGGGTAAACAAGACAACCTGTTGCTGGAAATTAAAAAACTACGAAAATAATTAACGAATAACGAGAGTTTGTTTGAAGTTTAACTGCCCCGGAATAAGGCTTTTCGGGGCGGTTTGGTATATAAACGTTGGGTACAAAGCTTTATTACCTGTGTACCGGGCCTTGGTACGCAGGTACGGGCCTTTCGTACCTCGGTACCAACCTTTCGTACGCAGGTACGAAGCCTTCGTACCAAGGTACCAAAGCTTTGTACCCGGGTACAGATCCTTCGTACCCAGGTACGAGCCCTTATTACCAAGGTACGAAAGCCTTGTACCACGGTACTGCTCTATCGTACCGGGGTACAAAGCCCTGGTACGTCCAAAATACCGCGTAGTACGGATTCTTTTTTACAAAAAATCTTTTATTTTTAAACAATAAAAACCAAAATTACCGAATACATTGAACCCTTCTCTTGCAAATACTAAACCGAAATACTGCCCCGTTTTTACGTGCAAAGCCAGTATTATCAGTGTATTATGGCGATGCGCCCGAATAGCCTGTATGGTGCATTGCATTATACACATACGTTGTAGGGCATATTGGAAAATCTCTTTTTGAAAAATAACCTTTAATCTGACACTGTCAAAAAATATGGAATTACTTAAATATTCGAATACTATAGAAAAGAAGATTCATGGAAACTCAGATTTGTATATTAAATCTTTCATAAAAAAGGTTCAAGGAAAACTGCGAGAACTGGAGGCTAAATCAGTACTAAATAATGATACAATACAATTTGAAAGAATTGTAAGAAATACAACACATTCGGGGCAGAATAAAATAGAAGCTTTAAAAATATTGAGAGAAGGATTTGTTCGAATTGAAAAGAATGGTTCACATAAAATTAAAATATTTTGGGAAGTTAAGCTGGACACCTTACTGTTCCTTTCCGTTATGGTAGGATTAATTATCGGACTAGTAACTGGATTTGCCGGTTCTGGAATTGCCTTGTCAATAATAACAGGACTTTTGTTTTCAATAATAGCATATTTCATTGGATACTCAGTTATAAAAATAAGAATTGACCAAATTGTTGAAACATCGATATGACTTCGATAACGTTTTTTAAATCAATGATTAAAATACACCCTACAACAAATTGTAATATGGCAGGCGGGTTTTGTACTCGGTTTGACAAGTCAAACCTTGGTTTCGGCCGTTTATCAGTCGGACAAGATTTCGGCTCGAAATCCCGCCCGACCACATACAAGTAACCGTTAGCCACAATTTTAAAATAAACATGGAGAATAATATACTATCAATAAACTTGGATGATGTTGAAGGAACGTTTTACTATACTCTATCCGAATACGGAATATTTAATGTAGAACAATTCACGGAATTAATGGATTATGTTTTTAATCTAAACACAACTATAGATGATGCGTCCAGACTAAAACAGGCTGTATTACTTTGGGAAATAGGTTTCTTATGGGAACAACGAAAGGCTAATCACTATGATGCCAATGACGTATTCAATATCACCAATATTAACGATGACCAAATGAGACAAACTTCAAAAATCTTCTATTATGCATGTAATTGGTTTACATATGGTAAGGAATTGGAGAAAGAATATTTGAGATTTGGGAAATGGTAAAAAAACAGTGCCTAACAATTTGTAATATGGCAGGCGGGAGTTTTAGCGGACTAACAAGTCACACCTTTCATCCTATTTGCTGCGGGGCCGACACTCCCGATTGCATCATTACCGCCCGATCACCTGGAAGTGACCGATATAATAAAGACTAAAATTACATGAACAAATTAGCGTTTTTACATAAAAATGGGCTTATCCGGCTAACAGAAAAGAGGGTAGAGTATTGGAACACAATGCAAGATACACCGAAACTGGTCTTTGCCTTAGAAAATGGTTTGTTTGATGTTCGCTTGTTAGCAGCAAAATATTTAGGAAACCTCAGAGATATTAATGCAGTTCCGGCACTTCGAAAAAGCTTAAATGATAAAGTGAAAATTGTTTCTCTTGAATCTGCGGAAGCTTTACGAAAACTTACCAATGATCCGGATATTGAACAGGAGATTCGCGAAAAACTAAACTATTGGGCAGAGGAAGAAGAAAAAGAGAGAAATAGGATTATCAATAATGAAGTACATGTTGATATGCCAAAATGGAAAAAAAGAGACTGGGTGGCAATTGTAAAAAATATGCTTAAGAAACCTATGCGATGGTAAATAGGTGGCTCGAAGTTGGAATAAGGGAACGAAAATGACAGGCGCAGTATAAATAAATGATCATTAGTTATGTATTGGAGGGTAAATAAGAAATATAAAAAGCAAAACATTGCTCAGTTTGCCACCAATTATTTGCCGGTTCTTGGGGCGGCTATCAGTTTTTAAGAGGCATCAGTATAAAGGCTTTCACATTTGTTCAATAAGGCAATAAGCATTTTGTACAGTATTTTGAACATACAGTCAAGGATTCTGAACAGCGTTATATACTACATTGGCAAGATGTTGTCTAATTTTGAATTCGGAAAATGACACGACAGTCTTTCCTGCTTAATGTTTAAAAACTAAATATAAAAATTATGAAACTATTTAAGCCGATCGTTGGAATAATACTTGGTCTTTGTGCCTGGGGTACAAATGCCGTATTTGCACAAAGCGGTGATCAGATTTTAGACGGTATTGGAGAAACCGGATTAATTGCCCGTTACACACTGGAAGAAAATGCAAAAGATTGGTCCAGGAATAATTTACACGGTACAATACATGGTTCGGATTACAAATTTGTTGACGACGAAATATTCGGCAAAGTAATTTCATTATCAGGTGATGGGGAAACTTATATTTCAATCCCCGGCGAACTTTTGGCAGGAGAGGAGTCGCTAAGTATTTCGGGGTGGATATTTCCGCTATCGGAAAACAGCGAAGCACCACTGTTCGACTTTGGTAAAAACAACAAGTCGAGCTTTATGGCAACCCCTGCAGCCGATGGTTTTGCGGCTAAAGTTAATACTGCAGCCGATACTTACACCGCTGCTTCTGATGCACTCGAATTAAACAAATGGAACCACATAGCAATTGTTATTAACGTTCCTTCAAAATCGTTTACCAGCTACATTAACGGAAAAGTAGCCAGCCAGGTAGACGACACGGAGATAGAGCTAAAACAATTGTTTAGCGGCCAGAAAGAGGCTGGGCAGTTTCTTATCGGAAAATCGCTAAATTCAGATGCTGTAACATTAAATGCCAAATTGCACGACTTTCGCATTTATCGCATTCCGCTGAATAACCGTCAGGTGGGATGGATTAATTTTAGTGCGCTGCACAAAGAAGAAGCAGAAGAAATGATGAGAAACCGACAAGAAGCAGAACTTCAGGAATTTTCGGAATCAACCCCTCAGCTGTACAATGCCTGGCTAACTGAAGTTCCTGCTATTGAAGTAGAAACAGAAGTTGGTTTTTTGCCCCGCTTGCCCCGTTTTGTAAAAGGCGTTTATGGCAACAATATCGAAGGACCCGATGTACGTGTTCTTTGGCCTGCTCCGGAAGATAACAGCGACGTGCAAAAGGTTGGTAAATATACCGTAACCGGACGAGTTGCCGGAACCGATATTGAGCCAAAAGCAATTGTTACAGTGGTAGAGCATAATCACGATCATGATGCTCCGCACCGCACGTTGGAGGCTTTTAATTTAGATGAGGTTCAGTTAACCGAAGATCTTCATCACCACGAAACAAAATTTGTTGAGAACCGCGATAAATTCGTCGACGGCTTATTGGAAACCAATCCTGATGATTTCCTCTATATGTTTCGTAACGCTTTCGGGCAGGAACAGCCTGAAGGTGCCAAACCTCTTGGTGTTTGGGACAGCCAGGAAACAAAACTTCGCGGTCATGCAACAGGTCACTACCTGAGTGCTTTGGCACAAGCGTATTCAAGTGCGGCATACGATCCTGCTATCCAGGTTAAGTTTGCCGATAAAATGGAGTATATGGTGAATACGCTGTATGATTTGGCACAACTATCGGGAACACCTAAAACTGCCGGTGGTGAGTCTGTAGCCGATCCGTTGGCTGTTCCTCCGGGACCGGGTAAAGAGGGTTTTGACTCGGATTTAAGCGAAGACGGCATCCGCACCGACTACCAAAACTGGGGTAAAGGATTTATCAGTGCCTATCCTCCTGATCAGTTTATTATGCTGGAACACGGTGCAAAATACGGAACCGACAATGATAAAGTTTGGGCACCATATTATACGTTACACAAGATATTGGCCGGTTTAATGGATATTTACGAAGTGAGTGGCAATGAAAAAGCACTTGACATTGTAGAAGGAATGGGCGACTGGGTGCATGCACGTTTAAGTGTGGTACCAACCGAAACGCTCATTGATATCTGGAATACATACATTGCCGGCGAATTTGGCGGAATGAACGAAGCGCTGGCAAGATTAAGCCGCCTGACCAACGATAAAAGTTACCTTGAAACAGCTAAGTTATTCGATAACATCCGTGTATTTTTTGGCGATGCCGAGCATTCGCACGGACTGGCAAAAAACGTAGATATGTTCCGCGGTTTACATGCCAACCAGCATATTCCGCAAATTATGGGTGCCCTGGAAATTTATCGTGATTCGAAGGAATCGGAATATTTTGATATTGCTGATAACTTTTGGAACAAAGCCACCGGCGATTATATGTATAGTATTGGCGGTGTTGCAGGAGCCCGTAACCCTGCCAATGCGGAATGTTTTACTGCTCAGCCGGCTACACTTTACGAAAATGGTTTCTCGGTTGGCGGACAGAATGAAACCTGTGCAACATACAATATGCTTAAATTAAGCCGCAACCTGTTTTTGTATAATCAGCAAGCCGAGTTAATGGATTATTACGAGCGCGGATTATACAACCATATTTTGGCATCAGTTGCAGAAGACAGTCCTGCTAATACGTATCACGTACCTTTGCGTGCCGGTTCTGTTAAGCATTTTAGCAATGCCCACATGGATGGTTTTACCTGCTGTAACGGTACGGCACTTGAGAGCAATACAAAACTGCAGAACTCAATTTACTTCAGAAGCGCAGACAACGATGCTTTGTATGTTAACCTGTATGTGCCTTCTACACTAAAATGGACTGATAAGAATATTACAGTTACGCAAACAACTGCTTATCCGAAAGAGGACAACACCACATTAACAATTAGTGGAAGCGGCAAATTCGACTTAAATGTACGTGTGCCGCATTGGGCTACCGAAGGATTTTTTGTGACTATTAATGGCAAGAAAGAGGCTGTTGATGCTGAGCCTGGAAGTTACCTTACTATTAGTCGGAAATGGAAAGACGGCGACAAAGTAGAGTTACGTATGCCATTCCATTTTTATCTGGAGCCGGTAATGGATCAGCAAAATGTTGCCAGTTTATTTTACGGACCTGTTCTTCTTGCTGCACAAGAAGAAGCGCCTCGCAAAGAATGGCGTAAAGTAACGCTGGATGCCGAAGACATCAGCAAATCGATTTCAGGTGATCCTGAAAAACTGGAATTTGAAATTGATGGTGTTAGCTACAAGCCGTTTTACGAAACATACGGACGTCATTCAGTTTATTTGGATGTAACTTTGAAATAACTTTTAAGCAATCCGAATTGATTTAATCATTTCATTGCACAAAAGATACGAGCTTTCATAAAACAATTTATTGGTTAAAAATACCTGATTTTGTGTTAGGTTTTAAAAAGCCGCTTCAACTGAAGCGGCTTTTTTTATTGCGCGGGAGGGTAATGGACTACGCACCTTTGGCGCTTTATGGCATTCGCAATTAATGTGCATAGCCCTACGGACTATGTTAATGGACTTTGCACCTTTGGCGCAAAGAATATGGTTTGCCCGAAACCTATTAAAATTATTAAGCTCCAAAGGATCGAGGTAATGAAGCCTTGTCCGAAGAATGGCAAGGCTACACAGGAAAACATTTTTAGTTTAAAACCGTAAACAGGCATATCTTTTCTATTCCCTCTAAAGTTGTGTGGCCAAGCACATATTTATTCACCAAAAATCAACGTTATGAAAAAATTATGCATCTTTCTTATTGTCCTTTTTGGAGTATTTGCCTGCGATGCTCCTTTTGAAGAAGAACCTGAAATGGATTTAAAATCCGGGAAAATGGTAGAGCGAAACATTAAGTTTCAGCGAGCAAGTGGTGTAATGGAAGTGGTTATAAACCCGGATGCCTGCGAAGATAAGGGATTACAAATGATTATAACAGGTGGTGGTAATGCAACGTTTCTGGGGAATTTTACTGTTTATAATTACCTATGTATTGATGCCGATGCAAATCCCGTTTCTCCAATATTTGGCGAGTTAACAGCTGCCAATGGCGATATGATTTATACCTGGGTAATTACGGAACCTTGGATTGATGAAGACGGTATGCACTATCTTTATGAAATCCGGGAAGGAATGTGTACCGGAAGATTTGAAGGCGCTACCGGGTATATTGATATGTATGGAGTAATAGATCATGAAACCATGACCTGGGACTTAAAAGGAGAAGGTTTAATCACATTTTAGCGGCTAACTAGCCCTCGTTAGGAAAGGAGAAGAGAGGCAAAAAAAAAGCCGCTTCAAAAACGAAGCGGCTTTTCTATATAGCTCGAATAATTTCTATTCTTCTCCTTCTTCTTCAGGTTTTGAATAATCCATAGCTGCCATACGTTGGTATGAAGCGTAACGCCATTTTGCGTTTTCTTCAGCAGCTGCGAACAATTCATCAGCCTCAGCAGGGAACGATTTCTTCAATGAAGTATAACGAACCTCGCCATTTAGGAATTCCTGGAATTGGCTCCATTCCGGTGTTTTCGAATCCAGTTGGAATGGGTTTTTGCCCTCGTCTTCCAATAGTGGATTGTAGCGGAACAAGTGCCAGTATCCTGAAGATACAGCTTTTTTCTCCTCTTCCTGGGTACGTCCCATGCTGGCACGCAATCCGTGGTTGATACATGGAGAATAAGCGATAATGATAGAAGGACCCGGGTAAGCCTCAGCTTCTTTCAATGCTTTGAAGTACTGCGACTGGTTAGCTCCCATTGCAACTTGCGCAACGTAAACGTAACCGTAGCTCATCATCATTGCACCAAGGTCTTTTTTACGTACTTTTTTACCCGATGCAGCAAATTTAGCAACTGCTCCTACAGGAGTTGATTTAGACGACTGACCACCGGTGTTAGAGTAAACCTCGGTATCCATTACCAATACGTTTACATCTTCGCCGCTTGCCATTACGTGATCCAAACCACCGTAACCGATGTCGTATGCCCATCCGTCGCCACCGAATACCCAAATTGATTTTTTAACCAGGTATTGTTTCAACGATAGGATGTCTTTTGCATATTGGCTGTCGCTGTCTTTAATTACATCCAATACTTTGTTGGTAGCAACTACCGAACCATCAGCATTGTCTTTTTTCTCCAACCATTCGCCAAATACTTCTTTTTCAGCGTCAGAAGCTCCATTTGAAAGGGCAGTAGTCATAATCTCGGCAATACGGTCGCGTTGTGCGCTAACACCTTCAGCGAAACCAAAACCGTACTCGGCGTTGTCTTCGAACAGTGAGTTAGCCCATGCCGGACCATGACCAGACTCTTTGTGTTTACAGTAAGGAGTTGACGGAGCAGAACCACCATAGATTGAAGAACAACCTGTAGCGTTGGCAACCATCATTCTTTCACCGTAAAGCTGAGTGATCAATTTAATGTATGGTGTTTCACCACAACCTGCACAAGCTCCCGAGAACTCGAACAATGGCTGAGCGAACTGTGAGTTTTTAACTGATTTTGTTTTGTCAACAACAGTTTCTTTAACCGTAACTTTTTTGTCCATGAAATCCCAGCGACCAACTTCAGCCTGCTGAGTTGCAAGAGGCTTCATTACTAGCGATTTAACTTTCGAAGGACAAACATCGGCACAGTTACCACATCCTGTACAGTCAAGTGGCGATACCTGGATACGGAAATTCAATCCACCAAATACTTTGGCTGGTGTAGCTGTTTTTGTTTCAGTTCCTGCAGGTGCAGCAGCAACTTCTTCTTCAGTCATCAGGAACGGACGAATAGCTGCGTGAGGACAAACGTAAGCACATTGGTTACACTGAATACAGTTTTCTACCTGCCATTCAGGAACGTTTACTGCAATACCACGTTTTTCGTAAGCTGCAGTTCCCATTGGGAATTGACCATCTTCTGATCCTGCAAAAGTAGAAACAGGAAGATCGTCACCTTTTTGTGCGTTGATTACGTCAACCACTTTTGTAATGTATTCCGGACGATCGGCATCAACCGCTGCTTCTTCAGCAACAACGATGTCTTTCCATTCTGCCGGAACGTCAACTTTTACTACGTTTTTACCACCGGCATCAACCGCTGCGTAGTTCATGTTTACAATGTGCTCACCTTTTTTACCGTACGATTTTACAATGGCAGCTTTCATTTGCTCAACAGCCATTTCGTAAGGAATTACACCAGTAATTTTAAAGAAAGCCGACTGCATGATTGTGTTGGTACGAGTTCCCAAACCAATCTCTTCACCCAGTTTAGTACCGTTAATGATGTAGAAGTTGATTTCGTTCTCGGCCAAATATTTCTTCATTGCATCAGGCAACTGCTTTTTGGTTTCTTCTGCGTCGTTGATAGAGTTCAGCAAGAAAGAACCACCTTTTTTCAGGCCTTTCAGCACGTCGTACATATTTACATATGCCGGAACGTGACAAGCAACAAAGTCAGGAGTGGTAACAAGGTAAGTTGATCGGATTGGTTTATCCCCGAAGCGTAAGTGTGAACAAGTGAAACCTCCCGACTTTTTCGAGTCGTACTGGAAGTATCCCTGACATGATTTATCTGTTGCGTCACCAATAATTTTAATCGAGTTTTTGTTTGCACCAACAGTACCGTCAGAACCCAAACCGTAGAATTTAGCCTGGTAAGTTCCTTCCGGAGTCATGTTGATCTCTTCTTTCATTGGAAGTGATTTGAAAGTCACATCATCAACGATACCGATTGTGAAGTTGCCTTTTGGCTCACTCATTTCAAGGTTTTCGTAAACTGAAAGAATTTGTGAAGGAGTAGTATCTTTTGATCCTAAACCGTAACGACCACCAACAATTACAGGAGCATTTTCTTTTCCGTAGAATTGTGATTGAACATCAAGGAATAATGGCTCTCCGGTTGATCCCGGCTCAGCAGCACGGTCTAATACAGCAATACGTTTTACTGAATCAGGTAATGCTTCAACAAAGTGTTTTGCTGAGAATGGACGGAACAAGTGTACCGAAATTAAACCAACTTTTTTACCTTGAGCAGTTAAGTAGTCGATAGTTTCTTTAATGGTTTCAGTAACCGAACCCATTGCAATAATTACGTTTTCAGCATCAGGTGCACCGTAATAAGTGAAAGGACGGTATGTTCTACCTGTAATTTTGCTGATCTCATCCATGTAGTCAGCTACGATATCAGGAACTGCATCGTAAAATTTGTTTGCTGATTCTTTTGCCTGGAAGAAAATATCTGGGTTTTGAGCTGTACCGCGGGTTACAGGATTTTCTGGATTTAACGCGCGATTGCGGAATTCCTGAATTGCTTCCATGTCAACCAAAGGTACAATGTCTTCCTGTTGTATAGCTTCAATTTTCTGAATTTCGTGTGAAGTACGGAATCCATCGAAGAAAGCAAGGAAAGGAACTCTTGATTTCAGGGTAGCTAAGTGAGCAACACCTGCAAGGTCCATTTCTTCTTGCACCGAACCTGAAGCCAACATTGCAAAACCTGTTTGACGGGCAGCGTAAACGTCGCTGTGGTCGCCAAAGATCGATAATGCGTGACCGGCTAAGGCACGTGCACTTACGTGAAATACTGTTGGTAATAACTCACCTGCAATTTTGTACATATTAGGGATCATTAATAACAATCCTTGTGATGCAGTGTAAGTAGAAGTTAAGGCACCCGATTGCAGTGCTCCGTGAACAGCACCGGCAGCACCGGCTTCACTTTGCATTTCTGCCAAACGTACAGGGCGACCAAACATATTTTTCTTTCCGAACGCAGCCCATTCATCAACATACTCTGCCATGGTTGACGACGGAGTGATCGGATAAATACAGGCGACTTCGCTGAACATGTAACTCATATACGCTGCAGCGTAATTACCGTCACATGTAACCATCTTTTTTTGTTTTGCCATCTTTATTCGTCTTTAATTTATTTAGTTTAAAATTGATATTCTAATCCAACATCCGGTAACTAGTACAGGAATCCAAAGAGCCACAACGGAATTTTGTTTCCTTCGCCAACCTCAATTACATCTGATGCGGCGTAAATTCCTTTTTCCGGTTTCAGTTTTCGTCCGCCAACATTAAATTTGTATTTACCGTTGACACAAAAATCGGCAACCGGCGATTTTGCCAGCTGGCACACATAACCTACCTGGTTATAAAAGAACGTTTGTCGAACCGTGGCTTTATCGTAGTTATTCGGAGCAATAGCGTTTAGCAGGTTTGTATTGTGCATGTACACTTTGTCCGGCTTCTTCATCTGGTCGTCGTCGCTTCCACCATTCTCGTATAGCAAGTTGATCAATCGGGCATGCTTCAAATATTTCAGGTAATTCATAATTGTTGCACGCGACGTTTCAACCGAAGTTGCTAATTTACTAACATTTGGAGTAAAAGGCGTTTCTGAAGCAATGATGTGCAACAGCTTTCTGAGTTTTGGAAGGTATTTAAATTCAATCTGGTTGATGTATGGTACATCAATCTCAAGGGCCAGGTTGATATTCTTTAACAACTTGTCGATATAAAAATTCTCATCGTGAATGTGATAGGGGAAATAGCCGTTTTTCAAATAGTCGTCGAAAAAAGCCAGAGGCCTGATTTGGTCAACAACTTTTTGGGCAATTTCTTCATGGTTTTTCAATATCTCCTCAAAAGTGTATGCTTTAAAATTGCTTTTGGTTTGATAATTCAGGTATTCACGAAATGATAATCCTTCAAGGTGATAGATATTGGCAATCCCTTCCAGATCTGGATTGTCTTCGGTGATTCGTAATACCGGAGACGATGTAAAAATTATCTTCAGGTCCGGAATTTCATCCAGGCATTTTCGTAAATCGGCCGACCAGTCAGGATACTTCTGTATCTGATCGAGCAACAATAATTTTCCTCCACGCTTTGCAAATTCGTCGGCAAACGAACTGATTTTACGTTTTGTGAAATAAAAATTATTCAGGTTAAGATACAGAACATCGTTGCTGTCGGGGTGATACGTTTTTATATAATCGAGCAAAAAAGTTGTTTTTCCAACGCTCCTGAATCCCTTTATACAGATGAGCCTTTGATTCCAATCGATACTGTTCATCAGCTCTCGCTGGATGGTATCTTTAGAACCCTGAAGTAATGATTTATGTACTTGTTGAAAAAATTCCAATGTTTACGATTTTAGATTAAATTGAGTAGTGTTGATTTTGTAATCTCCACATAGCAAATTTAATAAATTTGTGTAAGGTGTGCATGTTTATTTTGTCTGTATGACAAAAATCATAAATGGTTAATATTGGGTTAATCTAAAACTAACTTACACTAAGCCAGAGAATCCCATAAAAGCCATTGCAAGAATACCTGCAGCGATTAACGCAATTGGAGTACCTTTTAATCCTTTTGGTACATCTTGCAGATCGAGGTGCTCGCGAATACCGGCAAAAATGATCAGCGCCAGTCCAAAACCTATAGCATGCGAAGTCGAAAATATCACACCTTCCAACAGGTTAAATTCGTTTTGCACAGTTAAAATAGCAACACCTAAAATTGCACAGTTTGTTGTAATAAGCGGCAGGAAAATTCCCAGTGCCTGGTACAGCGGTGGACTTACTTTTTTCAGGATGATCTCCACCATTTGCACCAACGACGCGATTACCAGAATAAAGGCTATGGTTTGCAAAAATCCTAATCCGAATTTTTCAAGCACATAATTTTGTATCAGGTAAGTTACAATTGTTGCCAGAATCATTACAAAGGCAACGGCGCCGGTCATACCAATACCGGTCGACACTTTTTTGGAAACACCCAAAAACGGGCAAATTCCTAAAAACTGCATTAATACAATGTTGTTTACAAGTATGGCGCCTATTACAATTACTAAATAGTTCATTTTTTATCCTCCTAATTCTTTTTCATTCGGTTGATCAATGCAATCAGGTATCCCAAAACGATAAATGCTCCGGGTGCCAGCACAAACACAAGTGTTACGTAATTCTCGGGATAAATGGTAATATTGAAAAGTTTACCGCTTCCCAGTATTTCTCTGATACTTCCGAGTAAAACAAGGGCGAAGGTAAATCCCAGTCCAATTCCAAGTCCGTCGATTGCTGAAGATCCAACGTTGTTTTTGGATGCGAAAGCTTCAGCACGACCCAGAACAATACAGTTTACCACGATTAACGGAATAAACAGCCCGAGGCTTTTGTACAGCGCAGGAACAAAAGCCTGCATCAATAATTGTACAACCGTAACAAACGCAGCAATAATTACAATAAAACTCGGAATTCTGACTTTCTCAGGAATGACATTCTTTACCAACGAGATAACAATGTTCGACATCATTAAAACAAATGTTGTTGCCAATCCCATTCCCAGCCCGTTAATGGCCGATGATGTTACCCCAAGAGTAGGGCACATTCCGAGTACCAGAACAAATACCGGATTTTCCTTTATAAAACCTTTTGTAAAATTTTTCCACTGATTCATAACACGAAATTATTGTCCGGAATCTCCGGTGGTTTTATTGTCTTCGTAAGTACTGTATGCTCTTCCTAATGCATCAAGAAAAGCGCGAGAGCTAATTGTAGAGGCCGTAATCGCGTCGATGTCTCCTCCGTCTTTCGACACGGTAAAATTGGTCGTTTCCGGATTTTTACCAATTATATATTGATTTGGTTTTTCAGGATTGTTGAACCAAACACCCATTTTTGATCCCAACCCTGGTGTTTCTGCATGTTCCAAAACGGAGTACCCCGAAAAGTTACCGTCTTTATCAATACCAGCCATAATAGAAATGAATCCGCTAAAACCACTCTTTGTATAAGTCTTTATGGCTGTTCCTACCAGTTCTCCATTTTTGTAGGCAGGGAAAAATTCCAAAGAGTCTTGTCCTTCACCCGGACTTACTACCATTGTTTCTCCCAACTCGTCAAATTCGGGCAATACTGTTTTTATTGCCTCGGTTTGTGCTTTCAATTTTGCTACTTCGATTGGGCCTTTCGTAAAATCGTACACAAATCCCAAAACTGCAGCAGCAATACCTGTTACCAGAACAAGTGTAAGCACCATATTTATAAAACTCGATTCTCGTTTTGCCATTTTACTGTCCTCCAAATCGTTTAGGTTTAACATACATGTTGATCAGTGGCACAAACGCATTCATAATCAGAATTGCGAACGAAATTCCTTCGGGATAAGCGCCAAACATACGAATGGAGATCGTGATCAAACCTATTCCAACACCGTAAATCAGTTGACCTTTTCCGGTCATTGGAGAAGTTACCATATCGGTTGCCATAAATATAGCTCCCAGCATTAATCCTCCTGTAAAAATGTGGTAAACCGGGTTAACATACATTTCCGGATTTATCACCCAGAAAATACCAGAAACTGCAATAACAGTAAGTATAATTGAAACCGGCGTTTGCCAGGTAATTACTTTTTTCCATAGCATGTACAAACCACCGATAATCAATAATATTGCTGAGATTTCACCCATCGAACCATTGTTAAAACCAATGGCCATATGAGATAAATCGGGCAGGCCCTCAAGTTGCGAAACCGGAATGCCGTTTTTAATACCTTCTTTAATTACTGCCAGCGGTGTAGCTGCTGAAACTGTATCAACACTCATCATGCGGGTTGCAGGCCACGATGTCATTTGCACCGGGAACGAGATCAACAGGAAAACCCTACCTACCAAAGCCGGGTTAAATACATTTGATCCTAAACCTCCGAACGAAAGTTTGCCAACTCCCATGGCTGCAATTGCGCCAATAATTATAATCCACCACGGAAGGCTTACCGGCACATTAAAAGCCAAAAGCACACCGGTGATCAATGCCGATCCGTCGGTAATACTTGGTTTTACCTTCATTATATATTTTTGAATGAGGAATTCAATGGCCAGGCACGACAGGATTGAAATTAATCCAACCCGAACGGCATCGAGGCCAAACATATAAATACCCCAAAGCATGGCCGGAATCATCGCATAAACCACCCGAAGCATAATCTTCTGGGTTGATTCGCTCGAATGAACGTGCGGTGATGGTGAAACTGTTAATAATTTACTCATTACTCAGCTGTTTGTTTTTCTTTCTTCTTGTCATTTCTATTTGTCGGTTGACAGACAGGATGACGATTGGTTTGATTTTTATTTTTTACGTGAACGAATCATCGCTCCAACTTTACCTTTCCCAAAACGGATATAATCGAGCAACGGACGGCTTGACGGACAAGTGTAACTACACGAGCCACATTCTATACAATCCATTATGCGTTCGTTTTCTGCACGATCGAAAATTTGTTTTTCACCTAAAGTCATCAGCAGGTAAGGCTCCAGTCCCATCGGGCAAACCGATGTACAACGAGAGCAGCGAATACAAGCTTGTATTTCTTCGCGTTTACTTTCTTCTTCTTGCATCAGAAGAAGTCCTGAAGTCCCTTTTGTTACCGGGACGTCGAGCGATGCAATGGCGCGTCCCATCATCGGACCACCACTGATAATTTTACCTGTATTCTCAGGAAGACCGCCGGCTGCTTCAATCAATTCTGATGTGGCAGTACCAACGCGAACCAAAAAGTTCGATGGTTTTTCAACGCCTTTTCCGGTTACGGTAACCACGCGCTCAAACAATGGTTTGTTTTTCTGAATGGCTTCGTAAACGGCAAAAGCAGTACCTACGTTGCTTACCACTGCACCAACTGCAATTGGCAGAGCACCCGAAGGAACTTCTTTTCCTGTAACAGCATTGATGAGTTGTTTTTCACCTCCCTGCGGGTATTGAACTTTAAGTGGCTGAACGCTCACGCCTTTATAAGCGCTGCATTTTTCATTCAGCAGTTTAATCGCGTCGGGCTTGTTATTTTCAATACCGATAACGGCTTTGTCAACACCCATTGCTTTCATCAGCAACTGGATTCCAACCATTATTTCGTCGGCTTTTTCCAACATCAAACGGTGGTCCGATGTCAGGTAAGGTTCGCACTCCACGCCGTTAAGCAACAGCACCTCGGCTTTCATTCCTTTTGGCGGCACCAGTTTTACGTGGGTAGGGAAGGTTGCACCACCCAATCCAACGATTCCGGCATCCTGAATCTTTTTCACGATTTCAGGTCCGTCAATTGAAATTTCTTTTACTAAATCTTCCGAGCGGTCGATACCTTCAATCCATTCATCGCCATCAACAGCAATAAAAATACCTTGTTTCGGATAACCCGAACTGTCGGCTGAAAAATCAACCTTGGTAACTTTACCTGATACCGATGAGTGAATGTTTGTAGAAACAAAACTGCTGCTTTGTGCAATTACCTGTCCTACTTTTACCTCGTCGCCTTTTTTTACTACCGGAATAGATGGCGCACCAATGTGCTGGGCAACCGGGATAAACACTGTTTTTGGAAGTGGCAGGACCTCGATCTTTTTATCTTTTGATAACTTATTTTCGGGAGGATGTACTCCGCCTATTTTGAACGTCTTCAACATCCTGTATTAATTTACTGGTTCAGTTTCTTTTTTTTCTACCGGTTTTACTTTCCGTGGAGGAAAGTTCTCTTCGATGATGGCACCGGTTGGGCAAACGGCCACACATTTGCGGCACAGTTTACACTTGTCAGAATCAATGTATGCCAGGTTGTTTTCCATCGTAATGGCATCAAACGGACATTCTTTGAAACATTTACTGCAACCGATACAAGCCACACTACAAGCTTTGCGTGCTACGCCGCCTTTATCCTGGTTGCGGCACGATACCACTACTTTGCGGTTTTTAGGCATCTTTTTGCGTAGTTCGATCAGGCTTTTCGGACAAGCATCAACGCAGGCTCCGCAGGCCACACATTTATCGTCGATAATTTCCGGAATTCCGGTTTCGGGATGCATTACAATAGCATCAAAATCGCAGGCATCATAACAATCGCCGTAACCCAAACAGCCAAACTGGCAACCGGATTCGCCGCTGTAAACCGATGATGCAATGGCGCAGGTTGTTGCCCCGTCGAAACTACTTGTTTTGGGACGATGATCGCAGGTGCCGTTACAACGAATGTAAGCCACACGCGGATCTTTTTTAACGGCCTCAAGCCCCAGGATAGAAGCCACGTTGTTCATGGTTTCATTTCCGCCAACCGGACAGTTTAAATCGCCCAATGCACTCGCTTTTACACAGGCTTCGGCAAAAGCTCTACAGCCTGCATATCCACAACCTCCGCAGTTAGCACCCGGCAATGCTTCGTCAACATCGTCGATGCGCGGATCTTCAATAACTTTGAATTTCTGTGCCACAAAATATAGGATTACCGCTGCTGCGGCGCCAATTACGGCTAATGTGACAATTGTATATACAACAGTGATACTCATTTTATTCAGCGTTTTCTTCGAGTTCGAATTTCAATACTTTTTTTAATAAATGCCTAAAAAAATATAATGTTATATAGTATGGTACAAGAATGAATAAGGATAGAAGTCCCGATTTTAGTTCGTCGCCGGTAACTTCGAGGGCGATAATCAGGGTGCCCAATACAACAAAAAACGGAACTACATAACCCCAGGTAAGTGCGGTAAAACCTTTTGATTGTTTAAAAAGAATGGTGACCTCGTCGCCAATTTTGTAGTTGCCTTTATATTCGGTAACCTCAATTTCCTTGTCCTGGAAATCGGAAACCGAACAGGCGCCCTGTGCGTGACAAGTTGAGCAGGCCGACTGGCTTACAATATTCACAGTAAGCGAGGCGTTTTTTATTGCCTTAACAAATCCTTTATGTCGAATTGTAGATTCCGTAGCTGTAAATTTTGCTATTTGCAGATGGCAAAACTATATAATAATTTGAATCTGGATATGACAAAAAACCAATTTTTCTGAAAACGATTCTATTTAGAAGTAGTCTAATTTAGTTTGTCGAACGTTTCAATTATCGGTTCGAAAAAGAGCGGAAATTTGTTCTGAATTTAAGTTCAGATTTAAGTTGTAAAGTAGTCTTTAATGCTTGATTTTGTGTTATTAAAGTGCAGTTTGATTATCAGTTGTGGATTCTTTTTGTCAAAAAAATGCAACAAAACTACTCTTCTTTTTTAGCTTCATTTTTCAACGAATCCACATCCCATGCACAATCAGTTTCGTGTATCGAGTAATTCTTTTCGGCTTGCAGGGTTTCTTTTACCTGTTCTTCAAAACGGCGGGTTTCCTGAATGAATTTGCCCTGGTCTTCCAGCCAGTGGCGGTACAGCTCTTCAGTAACCTGGTCTTCGTGGTGTTTGAAAGTTCGGGTAGCACGGTAGGCTTCATATTTCGAAAAGCCCAGTTCAACCAATGCAGTATTTCCCAACTCGGCAGCCGAATGGAAAGTTTCGCGCTGAACTTTATTGATGTTTAGATTCAGGTATTCAAATACATGAAAAATGTCTTTTGCACGCGCCAAAACTTTTACATGCGGGTACTTTTTGCGCACAATCTCGGCCACTTTCAAGGCATTTTCGTGTTCAGCCATACTAAGTATAAGCATGCGGGCTTTTTCAATTCCGGCTTTTTCGAGCATAGTGGGCCGGGTAATATCGCCAAAATACAGTTTGAACCCATATTTGCGTAGTGTTTCCACGTTTGATGGGTTGTTATCAAGAATCGTAACTTTAAATCCGTTTGCCAACAAAATCCTGCCAACAGTAAGTCCGAAGCGGCCAAATCCTGCAAGGATTACCGGAGTTTCTTCTTCTTCAATTTCATCGTATTCCAGTTTGTTTTGCCAACGGGCTAAAATCGGGCTCACAGCCTTGTCGTTAAAAATGAGTAATAAAGGAGAAATAGCCATCGAAAGTGTTACTACCAACAATAGCATTCCAGATGTTTTATCGTCGAACAGTTTATTTTGTTTAGAGAAAGAGATGAGTACAAATGCAAATTCGCTGGCTTGCGCCAACAAAAACGCAAAAAGAAACTCGAAACCTTTTTTTAACCGGAAGATCCGTCCTAAAATCAACAAAACAGCAAACTTTATAAAAATCAGGAGCAGTACAAATCCTATGATAATCCAGGGATTTTCAATCAATAAGTTAAAATTTATACCTGCACCAACCGAAATAAAAAACAGTCCTAGTAATAATCCTTTAAACGGGTCTATCGTTGTTTCCAGCTCGTGACGGTATTCGCTGTCGGCCAAAACAACTCCGGCAATAAAAGTACCGAGTGCCGGTGAAAGACCAATGGCATCCATTCCTAATGCTATACCAATAACCATAAGCAATGCCAGTGCCACAAACACTTCGTGTAAACCGGTTTCGGCAACCAAACGAAAGATGTGGCGGGCAGCAAAACGACCAATAATTACCATAACTACAATTGCTCCGATGATGATTAATAGTTGCAGCCAACCGGGTAGCTGAGCTACCTGGCCAATACTTTCCATCGATGTATCGGAAAGTGTGGCCGGAGTGCCGAGTGTTGCGATAATGGGCAATAATGCAAGAATTGGAATAACCGCCATATCCTGAAATAGCAATACCGAAAAGGCTGAGCGGCCTGCAATGTTGCGCATTAGCCCTTTTTCGCTTAAGGTTTGTAAAACAATTGCTGTTGATGAAAGCGCAAGAATTAGCCCAATGGCAACCGCACGGTTTAACTGGAAATTAAAAAGCAGCGCAACGCCTGTAATTATTCCTGCCGTTATAAGAACCTGTAAACCACCTAGTCCGAAAATATTGCGCCGCATTTTCCATAAGAGTTTTGGTTCCAGTTCTAATCCAATTATAAATAGCATTAGTACAACACCAAACTCGGCAAAATGCATTACTTCGCCGGCTTCGTTGCCCACCAGTTTTAATACAAACGGGCCAATAATAATTCCTGCCAGCAAATAGCCCAACACCGAGCCAAGTCCCAGTTTTTTAGCGATAGGAACAGAAACAACAGCTGCGCCAAGGTAAATTAAGGCGTTTAAAAAGAATTCCTGGTTATGCATTTTGCTCAATTATTTCGTTGATGTACTCGGTAGAATTTAAAATTTCGGGATTTATTTTGCTGTCGCGCAACAACTCAATCACCGCACGGTAATCATTCGCATATTTTTTTAATTGTTCGCTCTGTAAAGTGTGCGAGCGATGAACCACAAACGGAGGCAGGTATTTCATTCTGCACAAATTTGCCGATTGATTAAAGGGCACCAAAAATTCATTAACGGTAAAATGATTTTTGCCTTCTGCGCTATATACTTCTTTGCTCCCGCCAGTTGATATGCACGACATAGCCCATTTTCCTTCGAGCGCGCGCCCATGTGTTCCGTAGGCAAAACCGTGCTGAAGTACCAAATCCATCCATTCTTTAATTAAAGCCGGTGCACTGTACCAGTAAAACGGATGATGCCAAATGATGATATCATGGTCGGTTAACAGTTTCTGTTCAGCCGGTACGTCAATAAAAAAATCAGGGTACTTTTCGTACAAATTATTAATGGTAACACCTTCCATATCTTTTGTCGCTTCCATCAGCGTTTTATTGATGCGCGATTTTTGAAAGGCGGGGTGTGCAAAAAGTATCAGTATTTTTTTCATTTGGTAAATCTGTTTCGTGCCCAATTTAGTGAATAAAATTATGAAACATAAACAAACTAAAGGTTGAAAGTGGATACTAAATTCTTATTTTTATCGTCGTATGTAAAATCATAAAACCCAAAAAGTGAAAAAGTTTATTCTCCCCTTGTTTTTTCTGTTACTTCTTGCAGTTTCCTGTAAAAAAGATAAAAAGTCAGACGTTCAGCTGAATACCGAATTTGCACATTTCGTGCAGGCTTTTACCAGTGGTGTGATTTCAAGCAGAACAACAATTGCCGTGTACCTGACAAAACCGGTTGATTATTGTGGATCGGCAGAAGAGCTTTTTGAGTTTAAACCGGCCATAAAAGGGAAAGCCGTGCAGGTTGGCGATCGCATTTTCGAGTTTCGGCCAACAGAGCCATTAAAACAGGGTACTGCATACGAAGCCAGTTTTTTGCTTGGTAAAGTAATGGCGGTGAAAAATGATCTGCAGAAAATGCCGTTTCGTTTTTCAACGGTAGCACAATCATTTTCGGTAACTGTTGACGGGCTGAAAAACTACGAAGACGTTGGCTCGGAACAAATGCAGTTAACCGGTTATGTTTTAACTGCCGATGTGGCTGAAGCACAGTCGGTAGAAAAAATGCTGACAGCGAATTTAAACAACAATGAATTACCGGTAACCTGGAGCCATAACACCGAAGGGCGAAAACACTTTTTTACAGTTGATAGTGTTGCCCGTTTGCAGGATGATTCAGGGAAACTGGTGGTTAAATGGAATGGCAGTTCGCTGGGTTTGGACGACAAGGGAATGAAAGAACTGGAAGTGCCGGCATTAAGCGATTTTAAAGTGCTTGATGCCAGTGTTGTTCAGCAGCCCGAACAATGTGTGGATATCCGTTTTTCGGATGCGCTGTTAAAAACGCAGGACTTAAACGGATTGATTGAGCTGGATAACAGCCGTGATTTAAGGTTTGAGGTGGATGGAAACCTTGTTAAAGTATGGATTGATAAAAGGATTTCGGGAGAAGTAAATCTTAGCATTCACGAAGGAATTAAAAGCAGTAATTACGCACGTCTAAAATCGGGCGAAAACTTCTTGTTGCAATTTACCAATGCCGAACCCAAAGTGCGTTTGTTGGGAAAAGGAGTAATTGTACCCAATAGTGAATCGATGATATTTCCGTTCGAGGCAATTAGTTTAAATGCTGTTGATGTTAGGATTATTCAGATTTTTAAAGATAATGTTGCCCAGTTTTTTCAGAGTAACGAAATCGACGGAAACGAAAATTTGAAGCAAGTTGGGCGGCTGATTTATGAGAAAAAGGTCGACCTTTATTCTGAAGATCCGATAAATTATAACAACTGGAACACCTTTAAAATTGATTTAGCCAAACTAATCAAAATTGAACAGGGAGCCATTTATCGTGTAGAATTGCGTTTCCGAAAAGCTTATTCATTATACAATTGCCCCGATGATGCAACGGACGAAACGCTGAAAGAAACGGATTTAAACCAGGCGGAAGACTACAAAACCACCTGGGATACACCCGGTTGGTATAGCAGCTATTATTATCCTGAGGGTTATAACTGGCGCGAGCGCGATAATCCTTGTCATGTGTCGTATTACAATTACGACCGTTTTGTGAGTAAAAACATCATGGCATCGCAGTTGGGAATTGTGGCTAAAGAAGGCAAAGACCACCGGATGCTGTTTGCCGTTTCTAATTTGTTGACAACCGAAGCTGTGAGTGATGTTGAACTGAAACTTTACAATTTTCAGCATCAGTTGATTGAAACAATAAAAACCGATTCGCGAGGATTGGCGGAAGTGAATTTAAAGAAAAAACCATTTTTGCTGATCGCTCAAAAAGGGAATCAATTTGGGTATTTGCGGCTTGACGACGGAACTTCTTTGTCGGTAAGTAATTTCAATGTTTCCGGCCAGGAAATTACCGATGGCATGAAAGGATTTATTTATGGCGAACGCGATGTGTGGCGTCCCGGCGATACGCTGTTTTTAAATCTTATTTTAGAAACAAATGCGGCTCGCCCCGAAAATCATCCGGTAATTTTCAGCCTGTTTAATCCTAAAAATCAGCAGGTAGAACGACGTGTTGTTACCGATAACGAAAATGGATTTTACCGATTAACAACGAGTACACAAAAAGATGCACCAACGGGTAATTGGCGTGCAGAAGTGCAGGTGGGAAACAGTCGCTTTACAAAACGGGTAAAAATTGAAACCATAAAACCCAACCGACTGAAAATTGATTTGGATTTACCCGAGGACAAAGTTTTGGACGAAAGTAACGATGTGTTACCAATAACGGCAAGTTGGTTGCATGGCAGCCCGGCAAAATCGTTAAAAGCAAAAGTTGAAGTTCTGTTGGCCAAAACAAATACAACGTTTGACGATTTCCGGAAATATACGTTTACCGATCCGGCAACAAGTTACGCGCAAAAAGAGCAAACCATTTTTGATGGAAAACTGGATGAAAAAGGCAAGGCAAACGTTCCTTTCGTTTTAGAAGGTTTGGAAAATGCGCCAGGAATGCTGAATGCCTGGTTTACTTCGCGGGTTTTCGAAAGTGGCGGCGATTTCAGTACATCGATAAGTAGCGCTAAATATTCTCCTTACCAATCGTATGTTGGGGTGCGCATGCCCGAATCAGACGATAACTGGTACACTACCGATACCGATTATTTGCCCGAAATTGTAACGGTAGATAAAAACGGTAAACCGGTTTCGGGAGATGATTTGGAGGCGCGGCTATACAAAATTAACTGGCGCTGGTGGTGGGAGTCGGGTTCTGAAAATCTGGCGCACTACGTTTCGGGGCGGTATTACGAGCCGGTTAGTAATTGGAACATTTCCGATGCC
Source organism: uncultured Draconibacterium sp. (assembly GCF_963676815.1). Classification (NCBI taxonomy): domain Bacteria; kingdom Pseudomonadati; phylum Bacteroidota; class Bacteroidia; order Marinilabiliales; family Prolixibacteraceae; genus Draconibacterium; species uncultured Draconibacterium sp. The sequence continues at coordinate 125,761 of NZ_OY781365.1, read as the reverse complement.
AAACACAAATCGCAGTTAAAACTAAATGTAAAATACAACAACTGGCAAGACAATGGCCGCTACTTTTTGTGGGTGAAAGACAATACATCGGGGCATTCAACCGGAATAACTTTTTACATGTCGAAATGGGGAAGTTGGCGCTCGGATGGAATGGAGCAGGGAGCCACCATGCTTAGTGTGCGAACCGACAAAGAGAAGTACAATGTTGGCGATGATGTTGAAGTGATAATTCCTTCATCAAAAACAGGTAAAGCACTGGTAAGCCTTGAAAACGGCACCGAAGTGCTGGACATGTTTTGGGTAGAAACTACGGATAAAGAGACACGGTTTACACTAAAAGCCAATAAAAAAATGGCACCCAATTTTTATGTGAATGTGAGCCTGATTCAAGCCTATGGAAATGCAGAAAACGATGCGCCTTTGCGACTTTACGGAATAATACCTGTAAAAGTGGAAGATCCCGAAACAATCCTTCAGCCGGAAATTAAAACCAAAAACGAGATTGAGCCGGAAACAAATTACACGGTGGAAGTGTTGGAGAAAAACGGCAAGAAAATGACTTACACTTTGGCGGTGGTTGATGAGGGTTTGTTGGGCTTAACCAATTACAAAACGCCAAATCCGCACTATTCGTTTTATCAGCGCGAGGCATTGGGCGTTAAAACCTGGGACATGTACGATTATGTTGCGGGCGCGTATGGTGCCCGTCTGGAAAAGGCCTTTGCCATTGGTGGCGACGGTAGTTTGGTGGAAACGGATAAAAAAGAGGCCAACCGATTTAAGCCGGTTGTCAAGTTTGCCGGGCCTTTTACGCTTGAGGCCGGAAAAACCCAAAAGCACGAATTTAAAATGCCCAATTATATTGGAGCCGTTCGAATGATGGTAGTTGCCGGAAATCAGGGAGCGTATGGCGCTGAAGAAATTTCGGTGCCGGTGCGGAAAGGCTTGATGTTATTGGCAACAGTTCCTAGAAAATTGGCGCCACTGGAAACTTTCGATCTTCCGGTAGATGTTTTTGCGATGAAAGATCATGTAAAAAATGTTTCTGTTTCGGTAAAAACAAACGAGCTGTTTGAGCTTGTTGGCGAGAAAGAAAATTCAATTCAGTTTGAGGAGACCGGTGAAAAAATGACCTTCTTTAAATTGAAAGTAAAAGATGATATTGGTGTTGGAAAAATTGTTGTTGAAGCAAAATCAGGCAACGAACGTGCCACTTACGAAGTGGAAGTTGATGTGCGTAATCCGAATTTGCAGGTGACAAAACAGGAATCAAAACTGGTAAATGCAAACGAAAGCTGGACTTGTAATTTGCAGTCGCCGGGAACACCTGGAACCAACGAGGCATGGGTTGAGATCTCCGGATTTCCTCCGCTAAACCTTGAAAAGCATCTGAATTACCTGATTCAATATCCACACGGATGTGTTGAGCAGGTTACTTCGTCGGTTTTTCCACAGCTGTTTTTAGAGCAGTTAACCGCGTTAAGTGCTGATCAGAAATTGGAGATTGAAGATAATGTGCGAAAAGCGCTGGTTAAATTGCAGTCGTACCAATTGGGTAGCGGCGGATTTAGCTACTGGCCAGGTTCGTCGTATGTAAACAAATGGGCTACAAATTATGTGGGGCACTTTCTTTTAATGGCAGAAAATGCCGGTTATTCGCTTCCGTTTGGTTTAAAAGATAATTGGTTGCGCTATCAGCGTTCGGAAGCCCGAAACTGGAAAGGGAACCAGTATTTCGAGCATTATTCGCAGTTGCGAAACTATGATTTAACGCAAGCCTATCGTTTATACACGCTGGCTTTGGCCGGAAGTCCTGACATGGGAGCCATGAACCGCTTGCGCGAAAAAGGCAGCAAGTCATCTGATGTTTCCTGGCGTTTGGCGTCGGCGTATATTCTTGCCGGTAAAAAAGATGCCGCACAACAACTGGTTGCCAATTTAAGCACCGAAGTAAAAGACTACCGGGAATTTGGTGGCACTTTTGGTTCGTCGTTGCGCGACAAAGCGATGTTGCTTGATGCGCTAACATTATTAAACGATCAGGAAAATGCTTTTGAAATGTTGCAGTCGATATCGAAAGAGTTGAATGAACGCGACTGGTTAAGTACACAAACAGCAGCATGGTGTTTGTTTGCGGCAGCACATTTTTCAGAAGAGTTTTACGCTGCAGATAACGAGACTAATTTCGAGTTGAAAGTAAACGGTAAAAAACATGAGTTACGCACAAAAATCCCTGTAATAAATATTCCTGTTGAAAACAGAACTGCTGACCTGGTTGACGTTGATTTTAAAAACAAAGGAAATAACGCAACTTTTGTCCGTGTTGTTACGCAGGGAATTCCTTCGGGTGTTGATTCTGTTTCAGCAGCATCTAATCTGATAATGAATGTAAAATACATGGATAGTGCAAACAAGGAAATCGATGCAGAAAGCATTACTCAGGGAACTGATTTCAGAATGATAGTTACTATAAAACACCCGGGAAAACGTGTTGACTACGAAGAAATGGTGTTGTCTGCTTTAATTCCATCGGGTTGGGAAATTTTGAATAAACGTATTGGCGATGTGCCGGGCGAGGAATCGAATTTTGAATACCAGGATATTCGCGACGACCGGATTTATACCTATTTCGATTTGGATATAAACGAGCAAAAAACATTTACATTTTACCTGAACGCAGCGTATAAAGGTCGGTTTTACCAGCCTCCGGTTAGTTGTGAGGCCATGTACGATAATTCAGTAAACTCGAAAATAGCCGGAAGAATGGTTACGGTGCAATAACATTTCTGTGATTTGGCGAAGTTTTTAAAAAAGAGATTTTGGAAATGGGGAAGCATTGTTTTTTTAGCAATGCTAGTCCTGTTTTTTATTGGCGGACTTTTTGTCCCGCGTCCCTTGTTTACTGCTTCGTATTCAACAGTTGTTGAAAGTAGGAATGGAGGTTTACTGGGCGCACGAATTTCGGATGATGAGCAATGGCGTTTTCCGGCGGTCGACAGTGTTCCCCAAAAATACGAACAGTGCGTGTTGCAATTTGAAGATCAGCATTTTTATCATCATCCCGGTGTAAATCTGGTTTCGATTGGCCGTGCTATGTGGCAGAATATAAAAGCCCGGAAAGTGGTAAGTGGAGGTAGCACAATTACCATGCAGTTGAGCCGGTTAGCGCGTGGAAACAAAACACGAAATCTGAAAAATAAGCTGATTGAAGTGTTCTGGGCTTTGCAAATCGAATTGCGTTATACAAAAACTGAAATTCTTAATTTGTATGCATCACATGCACCTTTTGGCGGAAACGTTGTGGGTATTGATGCCGCAGCGTGGCGGTATTTTGCCCGCGAAAGTGATCAGTTGTCGTGGGCCGAGTCGGCAACTTTAGCGGTTCTTCCCAATGCGCCGTCGCTTATTTATCCCGGGCGGCTGGATGACAAATTGAAACAAAAACGCGATCGGCTTTTGCAAATGCTTTTGGTGAGTGGAACCATTGATAGTTTGACTTGTGAATTGGCAATTTCAGAACCATTACCCGAAAAGGTAAATGCTTTACCAAATACGGCCTATCATTTTACACAATTGGTAAACGAAAGCCAAAAAGGTGAGCGGACACATACAACCATTGATAGGACGATTCAAAGTCGTGTAAATCAGATTGTACGAAAACATCAGCGTCGGTTAAAAGCCAACTACATTAATAATATGGCGGTGATAGTGGCCGAAATTCCTTCGAAAAAAGTTAGAGCATATGTGGGAAATACATTCGCAGACGATAGTTTAAATCATGGAAATTATGTGGATGTTGTGCAGGCACCAAGAAGTTCAGGTAGTATTCTTAAACCGTTTTTGTATTGCAAAATGATGGATGAAGGAATGCTTTTACCCAGCATGTTGGTGCCCGATATTCCTATTCGTTTTGGAGGTTTTACACCCATGAATTTCGACCGGCATTACAATGGTGCCGTGCCTGCAGAGGAAGCCCTGGCACGATCGTTAAATATTCCTGCAGTTCATTTATTGCGTGATTTTGGTGTCGCACCATTTCATTCCTTTTTAAAACAAACCGGAATGTCGACATTACGCCAGTCGCTTGATTATTACGGGTTGTCGTTAATATTGGGTGGTGCCGAGGTAAAACTTTGGGACCTGGCAGGAATGTATGCGTCGTTGGCAACAATTCTGGATACCTACAACAACAAAGATGGAGTGTATTTCTCCAATCCATTTTCTCCGTTGGTTTGGAATGAAAACCAAAAAACGGCACAAACAACAGAGCTCGAACAGCCGGTTGTTCGGGCAGCCTCAATTTATTCAACTTTTAAAGCCTTGTTGGAAGTAACGCGGCCCGAATCGGAATCGGGTTGGGAGCGATTCGCACAATCGAAAAAAATTGCCTGGAAAACGGGTACCAGTTTTGGTTTTCGCGATGCATGGGCTGTTGGTGTAACACCAAAATATGTGGTTGCCGTTTGGGTGGGAAATGCCGATGGTGAGGGGCGTGCCGGCTTAACAGGAGTGTCGGCAGCTGCCCCGGTAATGTTTGATGTATTTTCAACTTTACCCGATGTTCAGTGGTTTGATGCGCCAGTTGACGAAATGGATAGCATAGAAGTATGCAGTGAAAGCGGCTTTTTGCCGGGAGAAAACTGTACCGACAGAAAGACAATTCTTGTTCCAAAAGGAAACAAAATTGGTGTTTGTCAGTGGCATCAGCGCATTCATTTAAATGCAATGCAAACACATCGGGTAAATGCCAACTGTTATCCGGTATCGCAAATGGTGCATAAAAACTGGTTTGTGCTTCCACCGGCTATGGAGTATTATTATAAACAGCAAAATGTGCTTTACGCAACTCTTCCACCGTTGTTGTCCGGATGTACCGAAAATCAGCAGCAACTTGATTTTATTTACCCGCGAGAGTGGAACAGGGTTTTTATTCCGGTTGAGTTGGATGGAACAAAAGGTAAGTTGATTGTTGAGTTGGCCCATCGCTTAAATAATGTAGATGTGTACTGGTATCTCGACAATGATTTTTTGGGAGTCACCAAAAATATTCATCAGTTTGAGCTTCGGCCTGAGCCAGGGTGGCACACTATTACTGTGAGTGATAATCGTGGAAATATACTTACAAAGCGGTTTTTTGTGGTTAACGGTTAGTGTTGTTTATGTTATTTCCCGCAAATGATATCAAAAAGTCATGAAACCGTTTCAGAAAACTTTATAATTTTGCCGCTGATTTAAAGGACAGATATGACAGATATTAAGCTTAACACAATTCCTGAAGCCATTGCTGCAATTCAGAAAGGTGAAATGGTAATTGTTGTTGATGATGAAGATCGTGAAAATGAAGGTGATTTAATCGTTGCCTCAGAAATGATTACTACAGAAATTGTAAACTTTATGGCCTCTAAGGCACGCGGACTAATTTGCGTGGCTTTAACCGAGGAGCGTTGTAAGCAGTTGGAGCTTGATTTGATGGTAGGGAAAAACACTTCCGCTAATGAAACAGCTTTTACGGTTTCTGTTGATGCGATTCATCCTGAAGTAACAACCGGTATTTCGGCTGCCGACCGTGCAATAACCATAAAAATGTTAGTTGACGGGAAGACCCGCCCGGAACAATTGGGCCGTCCGGGGCATATTTTTCCTTTAAAAGCCATGGAGCGTGGTGTCTTGCGCAGAACAGGACACACCGAAGCTGCTGTTGATTTGGCTCGATTAGCAGGCATGAAACCATCAGGAGTGTTGGTTGAAATTATGAACGAAGATGGAACAATGGCCCGTTTACCGCAATTGTACGAATTCGCTCAAAAACATAATCTGAAGCTGGTTACAATCAAAGATCTGATTTCATTCCTTTTTCAAAGCGAAAGCCTTATTGATAGGGGTGAAGAAGTGGCATTACCAACAGATTACGGCGATTTTAGAATTGTCCCTTTCCGTCAGAAATCGAATGGAGCCGAGCATGTTGCCCTAATAAAAGGCGAGTGGGATGCCAATGAGCCAATTCTGGTTCGTGTGCATTCGTCGTGTATGACCGGCGATATTTTTGGATCGATGCGTTGCGAATGTGGCGACCAGTTACATAGCTCGATGGAAATGATTGAAAAAGCCGGGAAAGGCGTTATCGTGTATATGATGCAGGAAGGTCGTGGTATTGGATTGCTTAATAAAATTGCTGCCTATAAATTACAAGACCAGGGGTTGGATACGGTAGAAGCCAATCTCCACCTTGGATTTAAAGCAGATGAACGCGACTACGGTGTTGGAGCCCAGATTTTGAGTAATCTTGGCGTAACCAAAATGCGTTTGCTTACCAATAATCCGGTGAAACGTGTTGGGTTGGAAGGGTATGGTTTGGAAGTAACCGATATTGTACCTATTGAAATTGCACCAAACGAGCATAATCAGCGTTACATGAGAACCAAACGCGACCGAATGGGTCATCACCTCCGTAAATTTAACTACGACAAATAAATTCGGACTTTGTAAAAAATTTACAAAGCTACCTTGATGGATGAAATTTCATGATTAGATTTGTAGCATAAATCTAATCTATGAAACATCTATTTGTATTTCTCTTTTTGATTCTAACAGGGGCACTCAATGCTGCCGAAAAGGGATCGCAGCCAAACATTATTTTTATTATTACCGATCAGCAACGTGCTGATGCACTGGGCTGCATGGGCAATGCTGCCGTAATATCTCCTAACATCGATAAGCTTGCTGAGGCAGGAGCTACCTTTGTAAACGCCTATTCATCGGTACCCAGCTGTACGCCGGCGCGTGCAGGTTTGCTTACCGGATTGTCGCCGTGGCACCACGGTATGTTAGGCTACGGCCGTGTGGCTCGTAATTATAAATACGAAATGCCACGCATGCTCCGCGAAGCGGGCTATTACACTTTTGGTATCGGGAAAATGCATTGGTATCCTCAGAAAACTTTACACGGATTTCATGGAACTTTGGTTGACGAAAGTGGGCGTGTTGAGCAGGATGGATTTGTGAGTGACTACCGCGATTGGTTTAAATTGCAGGCACCCGGCGAAGATCCCGATAAGACCGGAATTGGATGGAACGAGCATGCTTCCGGAGTTTATCAGCTTGATGAAAAATTGCATCCAACTTACTGGACCGGTGAAACAGCGGTTGAGTTAATCGAAAATTACAACCAGGATAAACCTCTGTTCTTGAAAGTGTCCTTTGCGCGGCCACACAGTCCGTACGATCCGCCGCAGCGTTTTCTCGATTTGTATAAATATGTTCAGGTTCCGGCACCTTATTTAGGCAATTGGGACCAAAAATTTGAAGGCGTGGAAGGTGGAAAAGAGGCAGCATTTGGCGATTTTGGAGTTGATCACGCCATTGAAAGCCGTCGACATTATTATGCCAACATAACTTTTATTGATGAAATGGTGGGAAAGATCATTCAAACTTTGAAGGATAAAGGGATGTACGAAAATACGCTCATTTGTTTTACTTCCGATCATGGCGACATGTTGGGTGACCACTATCACTGGCGGAAAACTTATGCTTATGAAGGTTCTTCAAATATCCCGTTTATTGTGAAATGGCCCGAATCGTTTGAAGGGAATTTGGTGCCCGGATCAAAGCTGGAACAGGTTACCGAATTGCGCGATTTTCTTCCTACATTTTTAGAAGCTGCCGGAGCAGATATTCCTGACGATATGGATGGTTTGTCAGTTCTCGGGTTGATAAAAAATCCACAGGCGGCGTGGCGAAATTACATAGACCTGGAACATGCAACAACTTATAGTGAAGAGAATTACTGGTGTGCCTTAACCGACGGCGCCTGGAAATATATCTGGTTTTTCAGAACCGGAAGAGAGCAGCTTTTTAACCTTAAAAATGATCCTGGAGAGCAAAACGATCTTGCTTCTTCAAATGAAGCAGAATTGGAAAGTTGGCGCCAAAAGATGGTGGATCATTTAAACGAAAGGGGCGAAGGATTTGTAAAGAATGGGAAATTGATTCAACGATCGGAGACATTATTGTACAGTCCAAATTATCCGATTGATGATCGTTCTTCAAACGAGTTGATAAAGGACTGGAGATTAGAATATAACGGAGTGGACAGAGATTGACAATCAGTACTATAAAAAGGCTACCAACAATTATTTTATTTTATGAAAGAAAAGAAATCCTTACATTTATTTAAATTTTTAAAACTCAAATAAAATGGATGGAAAAACAAAAGCAATTATCGCACATATTTACTGGATTGGTTGGGTTATCGCGCTGGTTCTTAATTCGAATGAAAAGGATGAATTAACCAGTTTTTACCTACGTCAGTTATTAGGCCTGTTTCTTTTCTCAGTTTTAATTTCGTTAATCCCGATTGTAAATATTTTCGGATGGATTATAACTTTGGTTTTCTGGATAATAAGTCTGATTGGTGCAATTAACGGAGAACAAAAGGAAATTCCGTGGGTAGGTAGCTATTTTCAGGATTGGTTTAAAGGAATTTAATAAGATACAATCAGAAATGAAAAAGACAGGTTTTTGAGCCTGTCTTTTTTTATTTTTAATTAAGTGTTGTCCTCGTTTCTGTTTCTATCTCGAAACTTTCTGAACATGTGAATTCTGAATTCATTTTCAGCATTATAAAGTTTTATAACTTTTACCGGTGGCAGTATTTTCAGAAATTCTTCGTTGTACTTTTCAGCTAAATTAGCTTCTTTTTTACCCAGCTCAACGTGTTCGCGCGTTAGCTTTATCATTTCTTCGTTTGAAAGATTTTCTTCCGCATCGCGCACCTGGCCTTCCAGTTCGTGCCTTTTTCGCTGCGTTGCTGATCTTTCTTTTTCCATTTGATTATAAACAGGCCAAAACTTTTGAGCCTCTTCCGGAGTAAGGTCAAGTTTTGTGGTTAAGAAAGATACTTTTTCAGTACGATATCTTTCCCAACGATCGCTGTTATCATTGTTGTTGTCTTGTGCATTAACCTGGTTCTGGGTGAAAATTAACAATCCTAATATTAATATTGCAAATAACTGTTTCATAATACTCTACTCTTCAGTGTATTCATAAATTTCGTATGCACTAAAATTGGTACTTACGTAGGCGATCAAATCATCATCGCTAAAGTTTACTTCGCTATCATTGCCATCAAGCAGCGAGAAAAATGAGCTTTCATCAAGTTCCTCCAAAATTGTTTCAAACTGATCGTTGTAATCAGTTGAGGCGGTGGTTTGAATGACTTGCTCTTGTGGTATAAATGTTTTTAACGGTATATATACCAACATGAATATTATAGCAAAACTGGCAGCAAGACCAAGCGCAGGCTTTAAAAGATTGATAATCTTAAATTCCTTTTTATCGGCCACATGTTTTTCTGCTTCAAGTTGCATTTGCATGCGAGCAGAAAAATCGTCGAAATAATGTTTAGGAGTGCCAAAAGCATTCTCCTTTTTTATTTTCGACAGATTTGGTGCTATGTTCTTTAATTCTTCCATTGCGGCATTTTTATCTATTGACTATTTCTTGTTTAAAAGGTTTAAAAACAATCCATTAATCTGTTTTTTTTAAGTAATCTTCTATTTTTTTTGCAGCATGATGATAGGATGCTTTTAACGCACCAACCGATGTGTCAAGGATTTCCGACATTTCATCGTATTTCATATCATCAAAATATTTCATATTAAAAACAATGCGTTGTTTCTCCGGTAAACGTAATATTGCTTTTTGTAATTTCAGCTGAATTTCGTCACCTTCAAAATACGGATCTGACGTTAAGTTATCCATCAAATATTCGCTGGCATCATTCATTGGCATAAAGCTTTTTTTCTTTTTCGAGTTGATGAACGTAATCGATTCGTTGGTTGCAATGCGGTACAACCAGGTGAAAAGACTCGATTCTTCACGAAAATTATCGATGCTTCGCCACACCTTTAAAAAAGTGTTTTGCAATACATCGTCAGCGTCATCATGGCTCATAACAATCTTACGGATATGCCAATACAAGCGCTCCTGGTAAGTATTTACCAGTTGATGAAAAGCAAGATCGCGCTTGTTTTTATCCTTTAAATCGGTTATGATATGTTTATCAGACTCCGGCATTAAGTTTAAAATCAGACAATGGCTGCCGGCAAAGGTTTAAAAAAAAATCAAATTCTGAAATTTAATCCTTCCTCTTTTAATTTGTTGTAAACATCAAGGTCGAAAGAGTAAAGTTTTGCCGCACGGTGTGCTACATTGGTTTGCTTTTCGCCGGTATCGATTAACAGCCCCATGTTTTGAATTTTCTTCCTGAAATTTCTTGTGTCGAGCGTTGTGTCAAGAATTACTTCGTACAGGGTTTGCAGCTCTGTTAATGTAAATTTATCAGGTAACATCTGAAATCCTACAGGATGGTATTTTACCTCGGCCCGAAGTTTTTTTAGTGCTTCCTGGATAATCACTTTGTGGTCGAAAACCAATTTCGGAAGTTTATCGATCTCGAACCAGTTTAGCACTTTTGCCATTTCAGATTGGCGCATGTCGTGATATTCCGGGTTGATCATTGCATAATAAGCAGTTGTTAAAACGCGCATAAACGGAACACGTTTTACTTTCCCAAATGTTTTTACCTGGTTCAGATAAACATCTTCAAGCCCCGTACTTTTCGATAAAATGAACTTGGCGTATTCGTCAATGTCTTCTTCTTCCGGCAGGTGAGTGCCTATTAATCCCCAATAATTTTGCTCGGCGTGCATTGGGTTCTCGGTGTAAAGAACTTCAACGTCCTCGAAGTTGTCTTTTTCGCTAAAAAAACGTTTGGCAACATCGGTATCCGATTGCCAAAGTAGTACACACAGTTTGTTGTCTTTAAAGCCAAAAATTACACAGTCAATAGATAGATGTCTTAGTATCATAAGTTAAATGTTTACACAAATGTAGTTACTGATTTTCTAAAAAACGAATATTGTACTTGTAAAACATACAATAAGCCCTGTTTTACTGCTAAAAAAGTATGTAAAAGCATCAATATTTAAATACCAAAAAAAATTACCTTTGCACCGCAATTTTTAAATAAGTAAAATGGCTTTAAAATGTGGTATTGTTGGTTTACCAAACGTAGGAAAATCAACTCTTTTTAATTGTTTGTCGAGTGCAAAAGCACAGTCTGCAAATTTTCCGTTCTGTACAATCGAACCCAATTTAGGGGTGATAACTGTACCCGACGAGCGATTAACAAAATTGGAAGAATTGGTAAAACCGCAACGCGTGGTTCCAACAACGGTTGAAATTGTTGATATTGCCGGTTTGGTTCGTGGTGCGAGTAAAGGTGAAGGACTTGGTAATAAGTTTCTTGGAAATATTCGCGAAACGGATGCAATTATTCACGTATTGCGTTGTTTCGAAAACGAGAACATTACGCACGTTGATGAAACAATTAATCCGGTGCGTGATAAGGAAACCATTGATATTGAACTTCAGTTGAAAGACCTGGAGACCGTTGAAAGCCGCATTGCCAAAGTTGAAAAACAAGCACGCACAGGAAACGATCCGGAAGCCAAACGTATGTTCCGCATCTTATCAAAATACAAAGAGGTTTTGATGGAAGGAAAATCAGCACGTACTGTTGAAGTTGATCCATCGGATGCAGTAGCTGTAAAAAGCCTTGAATTGCTGACCAACAAACCTATCCTGTATGTTTGTAATGTTGACGAGCCAGCAGTTGTGAAAGGAAATGCACACGTTGAAGCAGTTAAAGAAGCCATTAAAGATGAGAATTCGGAAATGCTGATGATTGCAGCAGCAACCGAAGCTGATATTGCGGAGCTGGATGATTTTGAGGAGCGCCAAATGTTTTTGGATGATCTTGGATTAGAAGAAGCAGGTGTGGCTAAACTGATTAAATCAGCCTACAAATTACTTCAGCTGGAAACATATTTTACAGCGGGAGTAAAAGAAGTTCGTGCATGGACTTACCATAAAGGAAGTAAAGCACCACAGGCAGCTGGTGTTATTCACTCTGATTTTGAAAAAGGTTTTATTCGTGCCGAGGTAATTAAATACAACGACTTTGTAACTTTAGGATCGGAGCTGGCATGTAAAGAGGCCGGAAAAATGTCGATCGAAGGAAAAGAGTACGTCGTAACCGATGGCGATATTATGCACTTCAGGTTCAATGTTTAAAAGAGCCTAAGTCTGGATACCGAAGTTTGAAGACAAAAGAAAAGGCGTGAAAGTAAATCTTTCACGCCTTTTCTTTTGTCCTCTTTTTGGGAGGTTAGAAGCTCAGCTTACTTTTGTGGCTGAACGTCGCTCATATCTTTTACAATACCGTTTTTGTCAACTTTAATTACAACATCTTTCGAAATTTCCAGTTGTATTGCTGTTTCCTCAATCTTTACTACTTTTCCGTAAATACCACCGGTTGTAACTACTTTGTCGCCTTTTTGCAGGCTTTCGCGAAACTTACGTGTTTCTTTTTGACGTTTTACCTGTGGGCGGATCATAAAAAAGTAAAATACTACAATGATCAGCAACAGTGGTAAAAAGCTCATTAAAGGATTCGCATCAGCGCCTTCTTGTGGCTGCATCATTAATAAAATCGAATTCAACATGTCTATAATTTTTAATATTTAATATCAATAAGTTCGTTATCTACTTGGGCAAAAATAGCTAAATGTTTTAATTCTTTGCTATTTCCAAGTACTTCAATTGTTTTGTATTCTCTTCCAACTAATCCGGCAGTGTTAAATTCAACTTCAATTAAAGCGGTTTCTCCGGGTTTTACCGCTTGTTTGCTAAAGTGAGTAGTTACGCAACCACAGTCGGTTTCAAGGCTCTCAATTACAAAATCGTTGTCGCCGGTATTGGTTAGCACAAAAGTGTGCAATACAATTTCGCCGGCTTTTAACTGCCCAAAATTATGAACGGCTTCATCAACTGAAATTTCGGTTGGAGCCAATTCTGCAGTCGTTTGTTTTTTATCGTTACTATTGCTTTTGTTGGCTTCGCACGAAACCAAAACAACGATCAAAATTATGAAAGCCAGTTTGCGCATTATTCGCCAATAAGTCCGCGTCCTTCTTTACTGATTTTTTCGGTGCGTTTTAAGTCTTTCAGCGTTTTGTCCAGAATCCCGTTAATGAAATTGCGGCTTTTTTCGGTGCTGTAAAACTTCGAAAGTTCGATGTATTCATTTAACGACACTTTTGTTGGAATTGTTGGGAAATACAGGAACTCGGTAATGGCCAGTTGCATAATCAGAATATCCATAAAGGCAATACGTTCCACATCCCAGTTTCGCGAATGTTCTTTAATCAACTCGCGCAGCTCATCGTGATTAATGATGGCTTTACGCAAAAGATCTTTGGTGAAATCGCGGTCTTCCTGGTCTTTAAACATTGGCATAAGCGACTGTTCCGAATCGGAAAGTTCGTTAAAACGACGCAGGGTTTTCGAGATCATCGAAATTACAAACTCAACATCATCATTCCAGTAAATGCTTTGTTCTTCAAGAACCATGTACAGGTCTTCTGAAATAAGGATGATTTTATTAAACAATTTTTCAACGAACTTGCGATCATTAAGGTACGAGCGATTTTTGTCGGCCATGTATTCTTCATAGATATCCGACTCGATCATCATCAGGTACAATTCCTTAATTAGCTCCGGATGATCTTTCCAGCTCAGTTTTTTCTGATCCACATAAGTGTTCAGTTTGTTGTTAATACGCAACTGATGAATAACCTGGTTGGTAATAAACTTGGTATTCGGATTAAGGTCTTCGTGTGTTGGCTGATGTTTGTTCCGTCTTATTTCGATACGGCCCTCTGCATAGTCGGCAATTTCGGGTACCAGCGCCAGCAGGTAGTGGTAAAGGTCGTAAGCTTTGTGGATACAAAAGAACAGTTCTTTCTCTGTGTTGTTGATCGATTTCTCGTCGGTGGAGTAGTAGGCGTACAATACTTGTAAAACCTTTGTGCGGATAATCCTTCTGCTAATCATTTTTAATGAACTTCGTATAATTTCGGTGCAAAATTACACCTTTTTTTGAATCCCTGCGCAGAAAATAAACCAATTGCAGAAAGTTATTTTAATGTGAAGAGAGCGTACACTGATGACTTTGATATAACCGAATTGCACTGAGAGATCAGTTATCGCAGACTAAAATGGGCCTCCTCGACTCTAAAGTATTCGTCTTACAACGAAAAAACGCTCTCCTACACCTAAAAAACTGCCCCTACATCAATAAAATGTTGTCCTGCATCGGAAAAATCACCTCCTACACCGAAAGTTCTACCTCCTACATTACATTTATCTATTCCTACGTGTGTAGGACGAGAAATTTGTCGTGTAGGAACAGTAATAATTAGTCAAAAATTAGCATTTTGTTTTGCGACTTGGTTTTTGGCAAAAATCGGGATAACAAACTTATTACTCCTTTTGAGGTGATTTGTGATTATTGTCGGTATCCCGGGAAAAAGTTGCTTCTGAGAACGAAATTGCTCCAGTGTCGTCGGTAAAATCTTCTTCCTCGTCATCATCGGGTTCGTCTTCCCAATCGAATTTCTCTCGGCGAACAGTGTATTTTCTGTAATAGAATGCCAGTGCTACACCGAATATCGCTCCTGATAAGTGGCCTTCCCACGAAATTTCGGGGCGGATGGGTAACAAACCCCAAACCAGTCCGCCGTAAAGAAAAACGACTATGGCAGAAAGCGTTAATAATCGTAAATCAGACCGGATAATTCCGCTTACAAAATGAAAAGCTGCTAATGCATAAACTACTCCGCTGGCGCCAATGTGCCAGGCTTCGCGGCCCATAATCCAGGTGCTGATACCGGATAAAATATAAAGCAGGAAAAAGATACGGTACGAAATGCGGCGGTAAAAATAAATGAGCATAAAACCCAGTATGAAAAACGGCAGCGAATTGGAAATTAAGTGGCTGAAATCGGAGTGAATAAAAGGGGAGAAGAGAATTCCCTGCAAACCATTGATGTGCCGCGGGAAAATGCCAAATTCCACAAAACTTAATCCAGAGGTCAGCTCTATTATCTTAACCATCCATAAAAGCATAACAAAAATGGCCGGAAACAGGAGGCTGTGGAAAAAGATCTTTTTCTCCATCTCCGGATCCAGGTTTTTGGGGTTGCTGGGATAGTATCGAAACAGTGGCATTTATGTAATTACATTAAATTATTTCCCTATATACAGTGAACCGACAAATTGAGTTGTCATTTCGACGAAGAATGAGGAGAAATCTTTCCTTTTTGAAACAGATTTCTCAGTCGTGCCTCCTTCGAAATGACAGAAAATTAATTCAACAACTCTTTAATCAACTTCACAAAACCATAAATCTCATCTTCAGTGGTGTCAAACGATGTCATCCAACGTACTTCCGATTGAATTTCGTCCCACATATAAAAAAAGAAACGTTCGCGCAGCGGCTCAATAATTTCCTTTGGAACGATTGCAAAAACACCATTTGCCGAAACCGGTTGTGTAATTTTAATCTCCGGAATTTTTACCACTTCTGCCTCCAGCAATTTTGCCATTTTATTCGAGTGTGTTGCCGTTTCTTTCCAAAGGTTGTTTTCAAGGTAAGCAATAAACTGGGCCCCTACAAAACGCATTTTCGAGTACAACTGCATGCTTTGTTTGCGCAGGTATTTGGTTTGTTTTGTCAGTTCGGGGTTAAAAAACAGCACCGCTTCTCCCATCATCATTCCGTTTTTTGTGCCTCCAAACGACAGTACATCAACACCACAATCTACCGTAAACTCGCGAAAATCCATATCGAGCGCAACAGCAGCATTGGCAATCCGGGCACCGTCCATGTGCAAATACATATTGTGTTTATGCGCCAGTTCGGCTAATGCTTTTATTTCTTCGGGCGTATATACGGTTCCCATTTCGGTAACTTGCGAAATGGAGATGACTTTGGGCTGTGAGTGGTGCTCAAAATCAAAACCTTTTAAATGAGGCAGCACGGCTTCGGATGTAACTTTTCCATTTACCGGCTCAACCGGAATGAGTTTGCAGCCTGTAAATTTTTCAGGAGCCCCACATTCGTCTTCCTGAATGTGCGCCGTTTCGGCACAAATTATCGAGTTAAAACTTTGAGTTAGCGTTGATAGACTCAACACATTGGCACCGGTGCCGTTAAAAACAAAAAATACTTCGGTGGCAACCCCAAACTTTTCTTTAAAAATGTCGATGGCTTTAGCCGTAAACGCGTCGTTGCCGTACCCAACAACGTGTCCCTGGTTGGCGTCTTCCATCGCTTTTAATATCGCCGGATGTACACCGGAATTATTGTCGCTTGCAAATCCTTTAAACATATCGTTAAATTCTCTAATAGCTGACCGCTGCAAATTCGACAAATCGATTATCCCAACGAAGATTATGGAATTTCAATCAGTCGGAATCGGTTGGTGACTTTGCAGAATCAGTTGGTTTATTTGTAACTTTAACTTAAATTATCGTACGAATTAAGTAAGAAAAAATTTAATATCAGATGGATCAGTCAATTCCTTTAGCTCAAAAAATTTATTTTCTTGGTATTCATCCTGAAAAAGGTGGAATCCGTTCTGGATCTGCTTCTGCAATGCACTTTGTTGTTATCGGCACGCTACTAATGGATTTATACCTGCAGAAGAAAATTAAATTTGAAGGGAAAAAGGTAATTGTACTTTCAACGAGATCGGATAATGAATTGCATCGGTTTGTGCTTGGGAAAATGAGCCAGGCAAAATCGCCAAAAAAGATTTCAACCTGGATTAGTAAACTCAATTATTCACAGAAATTCATCAGAAGCGAAGTACAAAAAGGTTTGGTAGCGAAACGACTGATACGATTGGAAGACAAGCGTTTTTTGTTTTTCAAATGGAAAAAGCCGGTTGTTTTGAATAAGCAGGTAATGTACCGGATGATAGTGGAAATTGATAACCAGATTTTTAAAGGTACAACAGCCGAAGATGAATTGATCTTTCTGTCGTTTTTAGAATCGGCAGCTATTTTACGAATCATCTATCAAGACCGTAAAAAACGGAAACAGGCCCGGGAGAGACTCAAACAAATGATGGTTAAAAACCGGGTGTCGGGTGCGGTTGCCGATGCTATTGCGGCATCGCAAGCCATTGCTGCTTCAGTGGCGGTAAGTGCTGCTGCAAGTTCTGCCGCAACAAGTTAACTTTGATCATGGAAAAGCTAAAAAAAATAATACTAATCATTGCCGGACCTGGGGTGTTGTTTGTTGAATTGGTTGCCCTGTTTATACATTTATTTACGTCGACAAATACGCGTTCGTGGCTAATTGGCGGAGGGATTGTTTTTTTTGTGGTTTTTGTTCCGCTTTATTCTTTCGAATATTTTAAACAGGAATTTGGCAAAGCAGATAAGTCAATCAGTTTTAATAAAAATAAAAGCCGCACCGAATGGCGGGGCGGCAATATTCACGGGAAAGTGCCAACAAAATCAAAAGCTCCCGGAAAGTATTTTAACAAAAATTCTACTCATTAAGCCAGTTGATGATTTTGTCGTTTAACGGACTTTTGGGTGGCCCAACAAAATCAACCACTTTACCTTCTTCGTCAATCATAAACTTTTGGAAATTCCACCAGACTTTTGCATCAAGCGTTCCATTTTCTTCACTGCTCATTAACCAGCGATAAACAGGTGGAGGATTATCTTTTATCGATATTTTTTCCATCAGCGTAAAACTGAGCGGGTATTGTTCGCAAAAAGTTTTTATCGTTTCGTTGTCGCCCGGTTCCTGTTTGCCAAAGTCGTTGCACGGAAAAGCAACAATTTCAAAATCATCGCCACCATATTCTTCGTAAAGTTCCTGCAGCTTTTCGTATTGCGGTGTTAGCATACATTCTGATGCCGTATTTACAATCAGCACTTTTTTGCCTTTCAGGCTCGAAAAATGTAAGGTGTCGCCATCAATTGTACGGGCCGAAAAATCGTATAAGGTTTTATATTGGGCCATAACCGAAGTGGTGCAAAAAAGCAGAACGAAAAAGATATATTTTCTCATATATATTAAGCTTTTCACTATCAAATGGTTCTAAAAGTAGGACTTTAGATGTTAATAAAAAAACACGGCTAAAAAGCCATATTTAATTATCTTTGGTCAACTTCTAAAGTGAATATGGAGAATTTTATTGTATCAGCACGAAAATACAGACCGGACTCGTTTCAGACGGTTGTTGCACAAGCATCGATTACCAACACGCTAAAGAATGCCATTAAGAGCAATCAGTTGGCTCATGCCTATTTATTTTGCGGGCCGCGTGGTGTGGGAAAAACAACTTGCGCGCGTATTTTTGCTAAAACTATAAATTGCACGAACCTTACCGACGATACCGAAGCTTGCAACGAATGCGAGTCGTGTACTTCGTTTAACAGTAGCCGTTCGTTTAATATTCACGAATTAGATGCCGCTTCGAACAACTCGGTCGACGATATCCGAAACCTTACGGATCAGGTGCGTGTACCGCCTCAAATGGGGAAGTACAGCGTGTATATTATCGATGAGGTTCACATGTTGTCGTCGCAGGCTTTTAATGCTTTCCTGAAAACGCTGGAAGAGCCGCCAAAACATGCCATTTTTATTTTGGCCACCACCGAAAAACACAAGATCATTCCAACAATTCTTTCGCGTTGTCAGATCTTTGATTTTAACCGGATTGGCGTTGCTGATATTTCCGATCATCTGGAATATGTAGCTAAAAGCGAAAGTGTTGAAGTGGAGGGCGAAGGTTTGAATATTATTGCGCAGAAAGCCGATGGCGCGATGCGTGATGCACTTTCAATTTTCGACCAGATAGTAAGTTTCTCGGGAAAAAAGATTACGTACCAGGATGTAATTACCAATCTGAATGTGTTGGACTACGATTACTATTTCCGGTTGGTAGATGAGTTTCTGAAAAACAATGTTACCGAGGTAATGGTAATTTTTAACGATATTCTGAACCACGGTTTCGATGGTCATCACTTTATTACCGGACTGAGTAGCCACTTCAGAGATCTTTTGGTTTGTAAAGATGCGGTAACAATACAACTGCTTGAAGTTGGTGGCGATATAAAAGAACGTTACCGATCGCAGGCTGCATCAACCGAAAGCGACTTTTTGCTCGACGCGATGCAAATTGCCAACACCTGCGATATGCAGTATAAAACGAGCCAGAACAAACGCCTGCTTATTGAGTTGGCATTGATTCGGATAGCACAGCTAACCTTAAAAAAAAAATAGCTGAAGGTCAGGATGATATTCTTGAACCCATTTTTTCGGGTAAAGATTTACCAGACGAAAAGATTGCCGCGAAACCTAAAAGTCAGCCGGTAAAACCAACTCAACAAAATACGCAAGCTGAACAACCGGCGAGTTCAACACCGGTAAATCCACCAAAAAGATTAGTTAAACGTTCGGGCCGTGGGCTGGGAACGACATCTATAAAAAGAGCGCTGAAAGGCGATTTTGATGATGAGAAAAAACAATTGTCGGCAAAAGAGCAGTTTAAACTTTATTCGAAAGAAGATGAAGTTGAGCCATTTACTGCAGAGCAGTTGGAGGAAAAGTGGAAAGCATTTTTGCCTCGGTTAGACGACCGCCCAAGCTTAAAAGCTACGCTGTCAATCTTTCCAAAAATACAGGAAGACTGGAGCTTGTTGCTGGAAGTTGATAATCGTATTCAGGATGAATTATTGGTGAACGTGAAACCGGAGCTTATTTCTTACCTGCGAAAAGAATTGCACAACTCGAAGATAAATCTGAAAACAATTGTTGCCGATATTAAGCGGGAAAAAGTTATTTATTCCGACATTGAAAAGTACCAGGAAATGGCGAAAAAGAATCCAAATTTAGCCTTGTTGAAACGAACTTTAAACCTTGATTTTTAGAAGTTACTCAGGGAGCCAGCCGTTTAATTTTCCAATCATTTTCTACCAGCTCAAAAACAATTCGGTCGTGTAATCGGTTTTCGCGGCCCTGCCAAAATTCAATTCGTACAGGCCGAACCAGGTAGCCCCCCCAGTTTTCCGGGCATTCGGGATGCTCACCATCTAATGCATTTTGTAACGATTTAAACTGTTCTTCCAACTTGTTTCTTGATGTTAGTGCCGAGCTTTGAGCCGAAGCACAAGCTGCAATCTGACTCTCGAGTGGGCGCGAATTAAAATACGCTACCGATACCTCTCTCGATGTTTTTTCGGCAACTCCATCAATACGCACCTGCCGTTCAAGTTCGGGCCAGAAAAAATGAAGACCAACCTTGTTATTCATTGCAATGGCTTTCCCTTTCATACTATCGTAATTGGTAAAAAAAGTAAAACCACCGGATGAAATATCTTTTAGCAACACGATGCGTGATTGTGGAAAACCATTTTTAGCAGCAGTAATTAGACTCATTGCCGAGAAATCGTTCACATTGGCGCGCTGAGCATCATTCAGCCAGTTTTTAAACTGCTTTAGAGGTGAGTCAGCCACACTCTTTTTTGTTAGTTCTGCGTATCGGTATTCTCTTCTAATGGTATCCAGTTTCATTCTGCTGTTTTTATGTTGCCCGCCATTGGATGGAAGCCTTTGTTTATCTGTGAACATAACCACTAATGCAAATTTTTGTTTATACATTTTTCTTTTGCTGAACCATTTTTTTATGTGCGCGTTTAAATTAAAAGACAAATATGTCTTGGATTAAAAGTACAACCTGTTGATTAGAAGGCAGGACTACAAAACCGTTTTAATTTTAAATTATAGCCGTATGAAAAAATTAGCTTTTGTTTTAGGAATTCTGTTGAGTGTGAATTTAGCCTTTGCCAGCGATGCAAAGCAGCTCGAAATTGGAGATAAGGCAGTTCATACCGATGTGAAAATGAAAGACGTTTCAGGAGCTGAAATGTCGTTAAGTGATGCAAGTAAAGAAAATGGACTTTTGGTGATGTTTTCTTGCAATACCTGCCCCTTTGTTATGGCTTGGGAAGACCGTTTTAATGAGGTAAAACAATGGGCCGATGACAATGAAGTGGGTATGATTGTATTAAACTCCAATTATCAGAAACGCGATGGTGCCGATAGTTTCGACGAAATGAAGAAAAAGGCAAAGGCCGAAGGTTACAAATTCAACTATGTAGTAGACAAAGAAAGTAAAATCGCCAATGCTTTTGGAGGCCAGACAACACCGCATGTCTTTTTATTTAATGGCGATATGAAACTGGCTTATAAAGGTGCAATTGATGATAACTACAAAGATGCTGAAGGTGTTTCGCAAGCGTACTTGAAAGATGCGTTAATGAGTTTAGGCAACGACAATAATGTTGCCATAACAGAAACCAAACCCGTTGGTTGTGGAATTAAACGAAAAGTAGAATAATTTTAGATATAATTATTTATTGAGTAAACTCTCATCCACTTATGGATGGGAGTTTTTTTATTTCTCAAAGAAACTAAAATTCACTTTACCGTAGGTTCGTAGTTCTTTAAAATACTCATGCCCCGAAAAGTCGAACTCTTTCGGGTGTTCGAGAATAAAAAGTCCGTCTGGCGCAAGAATATTGGTGTTTAGCACCGCATCCGGAACATCCTGAAATTTTGGATGATCGAAAGGAGGATCGGCAAAAATGATGTTGAAGCTTTCCGGAGTTTTTTGCACAAACTTAAATACGTCGGCTTTAAAAACCTTTGCATTGCTAATTTTAAGGGCGTCTAACACTTCCAAAATAAATTTATAGTGTGTGAAGTGCGTTTCAACCAAAGTGGCGCTTAAACAGCCTCTGCTTAAAAATTCGTACGCCACACTTCCTGTCCCAGAGAATAGATCCAGAATATTTTTATTCGAAAACTCATAACGGTTTTCAAGAATATTAAACAAACCTTCTTTTGCAATGTCGGTTGTTGGCCGGGCTTTAAACTTTTTTCCCGGGTGAAAGATCCTACCTTTAAATGTCCCTCCGATTATTCTCATATGATTTACAAAAATAGACTAATATTTTTTGTAATAAGCGCCTCGTTAATAAATGGCGGAATGGCAATGCCTGCCTTGATTGGTAGCGCTTGCGGAAAATGCTTTTGCAATAACGCCTCTAAGCCAGTATGAACCTGTAAATTGCCAGCATAGCTGGTAGCAACAGATTTGGCAGAAATATTAAACTGACGCAACACGGTTAAAATAAAATACACAACGTCGTTAGGGTGTTTAAAACTAAAATTATTAATCAGCTTTAAAGTGTTATGGCTATACAAAGCCAGCGAAAAATGATTGTTTTCAAAAAGTAACTGAAGGCGGTGCTCGTATTCTGTTTCTGAATCTCGACCAATAAGCCGTTGCAGAGGATGTATGGCTTGTGCCAAATGCCAGCGCTTGCGAAGCGCCTCCTTAAAACTTGCAGGAAGGGCAAATATTAATTCGGCCTTAATTGGGTTAATTTTGTTGTGTATCCAGCTTAACTGGTCGTTCTCTTCAAACAGAAGGGGAGTGATTTCTCTGTCAATCTGCTCGTGGCAAAACTGTTCAGGAACCAATGTGAAGTTTTGCGAATGGTAAATAGGGATTATCTGCTCAAAGCTATTTTGCAGAATTGTTTCTTCGGTAAACAACGATTCAAAATGCCTGCCCAACAAGTTTGAGTTGCTTATTTTTAGACTGATATCTTTAAAATAGAGCAGTTTTTTTTGTTTGGGGCAAACAATAGAAAAAGAAAATCCATTCAGGCTAGCCTGAATGGATAATATTTTTTCACCTGTAGTTTCCGGTTGAAACGTTTGGTCTACAAATTCATGCATGGTTTATTCCCAGTTACCCGCATTATTGTTTGTTTCAACCAACGATCCAACTTTTAATCCAGGATATTTTTCATTTGTTCTGCGCTGGTCGTTCAAGTTGATGATCAATTGCTCATCCAAACCTCTCAGAATAACGTTGTTATGTGCTTTTGCTTCAAAAACAGGAACCTTAATACCAGAACCGGTAGTAATGATTGTAGCACCCAAATGGAATTCTGTTGGTTCGCCAGGAACAGGAACATAACGCAAACTGTTTGCATCGTAGCTACCACCGAAAAGCGCATCAATTACGCCAACTTTCACTGTGTCACGAATGATAAGTCCCATCTCAATCGCTTTTTTCTCGGTAATTTTTGCTTCGATCATACTGTCAGTCAATTCACCAATAGCTCTTACGTTTCTTACCGAATCGTTAGCAACAAAACTGATTAAGGTGTCCCAGCTACCTGTAAATTCACCAAAAACGTCTTTGTAGGCCAATTCTGCTTTACGAATATCTTTTAACTTTGCAACAGTTTCTTCGTAACGCGCATCCTTCGCTTTTTCGAAAGTAATAGGGCGTTGAATACTTTGGTAGATTAAATATGTAAGCACAACGGCTACAAGGAATAGTACAATCTGAATTACGGTTCTCATTTTTATTTTTTTATAAGTTCATTTTTCGTTTGCCTGCAAATTTAAAAAAAAAAATAAATTAGCTTCTTTTACCCAATGTTATTTTAGCCGGTATGATTAAAAATCACTTAAAAGCCATATTAACTGAAAAACTGGGCTTCCCGCCAACAAATTGTCAAGCTCATTTAATCGACACTTTAGCAACGTTTATCTCCGGAGCCGAGCCCGATCAGATAATGTTGATTAAAGGTTATGCCGGAACGGGAAAAACGACCATGCTTTACTCGTTGACACAATGTTTGCTGTCCCTCAAAATTCGTTCCGTTTTAATGGCTCCAACAGGTCGTGCTGCAAAAGTAATGGCTTCTTATTCCGGAATGTCGGCTTTTACCATTCATAAAAAAATATATCGGCAACAATCAGCATCGGACGGAATGGGGCGGTTTGTACTAAATAAAAACCTGTATAAGAACACCTATTTTATTGTCGATGAGGCTTCAATGATATCGAACGAGATGAGCGAAAATGCTGTTTTTGGAAGCGGACGTTTGCTCGATGACTTGCTTGAATACGTTTATTCCGGCGAGAATTGTCACCTTGTTTTGGTGGGAGATACAGCACAATTGCCACCGGTGGGATTAAATATCAGTCCGGCACTGGAAGTTTTTAGTTTGGAACAATACGGTTTTTCGGTTACCGAAGTGGAACTCAAAGAAGTTGTCAGACAGGCTGAAGGATCAGGGGTTTTAACTAATGCCACCGAAATGCGGAACCTTATCGCCGAGCAGCATTACGAAGGTTTTTTCCCGATAGAAACTAAAAGTTTTCCGGATGTTGAACGTATTTCGGGTGGCGATTTGATTGAAACAATTTCGTCATGTTACGATAAATACGGATTTTTTGATACCACCGTTGTTACCCGGTCAAATAAACGGGCTAATCTTTTTAACAAAGGAATACGTGGTTCTATTCTTTATAAAGAGAATGAAATTGAACGGGGCGATTTGGTGATGGTTGTAAAAAACAATTATTTCTGGCCCGGCGAGGATGATAAACTTGATTTTATTGCCAATGGCGATATTGCCGAGATTATTTCGATTTACGGATACGAAGAGTTGTATGGATTTCGATTTGCCGATGTGTGTTTGCGTTTTGTTGATTACGAGGATGTGGAGCTCGACTGTAAAATATTTCTGGAAACACTAAATATTGAAACGGCCTCTTTCTCATCTGAGCGAAACCGTGAGTTATTTAATGCAGTTTCGGAAGACTACCTTGATGTACGGAACAAAAAGGAGCGCTGGAAGAAAATTAAAGAGAATCCGCATTTTAATGCTTTGCAGGTAAAATATGCCTATGCTTTAACTTGCCATAAAGCGCAGGGCGGGCAGTGGAAAGCTGTTTTTGTCGACCATGGATATTTGGTAGAAGATATGCTGGACACAGAATATTACCGTTGGTTGTACACCGCTTTTACACGCCCAACTGAAAAATTGTATTTAGTAAATTTCGATAAAGGATTTTTCGATGGGGAAGAAGGTAGTTAGATAATGTACTTTTTCCCTTCTATTGCCAGTTCTGTGTTCTTGAAAACTTCTCGGGCCTCGGTTTTAAAGTCCTCTAAATTTTTAAAACGGCTTGAAAAATGACCGATCAGCAGTTTTGAAGCTTTGCTCAATTTTGCCATTTCGGCTGCCTGGCGTGCAGTGGAGTGTAGTGTTTTTCCGGCCAAATCTTTTAACTCCTCTAAAAAGGTAGCTTCGTGGTACAACAAATCAACGCCTTCAATTATTTCTGCAAGTGGCGGATGAAAAGCAGTATCAGTGCAAAATGCGTACGATTTTGGTTTTGGTGGGGGAGTCGTCAGTTTTTCATTTGGAATGATTCTTCCGTCTTCAGCTTCAAAATCAGCGCCGGCTTTAATGTCCTTAATTTTTGCCAACGGAATGTTGTAAGCTTCTATCATTTCCTTTTTGATGTTGGCTTGTTTTGGCTTTTCCCTGAACAGAAAACCTACAGTTGGAATGCTGTGTTTTACCGGAAACGATAGCACTTCGATGTTTTTATTCTCGAAAACTGTTTGCGGTTTTTTCAGATTCAGCGGATGAAAAATGGGTTTGATACTCATTTCTCCGCGAATAAAATCGAGTTGAGGTTGAATAAGAGTTTTTAATTCAGAAGGAGCATAAATGTGCACATCGCTTTTTACGCCCAGCAGATTCATTGTAGATAACAAACCAACTAAACCGTAAAAATGGTCGCCATGTAAATGCGAAATAAAAATATGCCTGATTTTGCTGAAACTGATTCGGTTTCGGCGCAATTGTATTTGGGTGCCTTCGCCACAGTCGATTAAAAAACAACGCCCAGGTACATCAAGTACCTGGGCTGTTGGATATCTATTTGAAGTCGGTAATGCTGAATTACTACCCAGTATGGTTAATTCGAAAGACATGCTGTAATTACAGGTTTTCTTTCTTCTCCAACAATTCCTCTGCTTGTTCAACCGTATCAGTAATTAACAGAACGGTATGAAGCATCGAAATCTTTACCAGGTTTTCTACATCGGGTTGCAAACCGCAAAGGATAAAAGTTCCTATGGCATCTTCGCATAACCGGTTGGCTACTAAAACTGATCGTAATCCCGACGAATCGCAGTAACTAACGCTGCTCAAGTCAAGAACGATGTTTTTTTCACCATTGTTATTAATAACTACCAGCTCCGATTTCAAGTCGGGCGCATTGTTGGTGTCTAATCTGTCAGTGTTTACCTTTACTAAGGTATACTTCTCGTTTTTTCGAATCTCGAATGCCATGCTTCAATTTACGAAAATCAAATTAAAAACACCAAGTGCTTATTTGTCTTTTTTCTCTTCTTGCTCCATTTGCTTCTTCAGCGCAGCCAAATCGCTTACGTCGCCAAGCGTAGTTTTTTCGATGTTATCGCTAACAGTTTTCATGGCGCGCTTGTTAGTGCTTTTCTGAGCTTTACGCTGCTCGCCTTCTGCTGCACGTTTCACATCTTCGAAAATACGTGAGTGAGAAACAATGATTCGTTTAGCCGACTTGTTGAACTCGATAACTTTGAAATCAAGTTTTTCGTCTTGCTTAACTGAAGTCCCGTCTTCTTTTACAAGGTGACGTGGAGTTGCGAATCCTTCAACACCGTATGGAAGTGCAATTACAGCACCTTTGTCCATTAACTCAACCACAGTTCCTTCGTGGATTGAATCGGCAGTGAAAATAGTTTCGAATACATCCCATGGATTTTCTTCCAGTTGTTTGTGACCTAAACTTAAACGACGGTTTTCTTTGTCGATGTCAAGTACAACAACTTCAATTTCTTCACCAATTGCAGTGAATTCTGATGGGTGCTTGATTTTTTTCGTCCAGCTCAGGTCTGAAATGTGAATCAAACCGTCAACACCTTCAGTAATTTCTACAAATACACCGAAGTTCGTGAAGTTACGCACTTTTGCAGCGTGCTTGCTTCCAACAGCGTATTCAGTATCAATTTTCGACCAAGGATCTTCTTTCAGTTGTTTAATACCCAACGACATTTTGCGCTCGTCGCGGTCTAATGTAAGGATAGCTGCTTCAACTTCGTCGCCAACGCTTAAGAAGTCTTGTGCACTGCGCAGGTGCTGGCTCCAGCTCATTTCTGAAACGTGGATCAAACCTTCAACTCCCGGAGCAATCTCAACGAATGCACCGTAGTCGGCAATAACAACAACTTTACCTTTTACTTTGTCGCCAACTTTCAACTCTGAATCCAGGTTATCCCATGGGTGAGGAGTTAATTGTTTCAGACCAAGAGCGATACGTTTTTTGTCATCATCGAAATCAAGGATAACAACGTTCAGTTTCTGGTCTAATTCAACAATCTCGCTTGGGTGAGAAATACGTCCCCAGCTCAGGTCAGTGATGTGGATTAATCCGTCAACACCACCAAGGTCCATAAATACACCGTATGAAGTAACGTTTTTAACGGTTCCTTCCAATACCTGACCTTTTTCAAGTTTAGCGATAATTTCTTTCTTCTGTTGCTCAAGCTCAGCTTCGATAAGAGCTTTGTGAGATACAACAACGTTACGGTATTCGTGGTTGATTTTAACAACTTTGAATTCCATTGTTTTACCAACGTATACATCGTAATCGCGGATAGGTTTAACATCAATTTGCGAACCTGGCAAGAATGCTTCAATACCAAATACGTCAACGATCATACCACCTTTAGTACGACATTTGATGTATCCTTTGATGATTTCATCGTTTTCAAGCGATTCGTTAACACGCTCCCAAGAACGGGTTGCACGCGCTTTTTTGTGCGAAAGGATCATCTGTCCTTTTTTATCTTCAAGACTTTCGATGTAAACATCTACTGCGTCGCCTACTTTCAACTCTGGATTGTAGCGGAATTCGTTCAAGCTAACAATACCGTCTGACTTGTAACCTATGTCAACAACTACTTCGCGTTTGTTTAACGAAATAACTTTTCCTTCCAGAACTTCTTTTTCTGTAACGGTGTTAAGTGTGTTGTTGTAAAGATCTTCAAGACTTCCTCTTTCTTTTTCAGAATAAGCGTCTTTTCCTTCTTCCAGGCTGTCCCAGTCAAAATCTTCATCAGCTTCTGCTGTTGTTTCAACGGCCTTTTCTTCTTTTTTTGCTTCTGCTTTAGGCGCTTCCGCTTTTTCTTCAGCTGCAGTTTCTTCAACCGTAGCTTCTGTAGTTTCTGCAACTACTTCTTTTTTTTCGTCCTGAACCGGAGTTTCTGCTACTTCCTGCTCAAGCTCTTTTTTCTTCTCTTCTGTCATGTAATTTTAATTAAATTAATGAGTTAGACTTTATATTTGTTTAAAATTGCGCGCGCAAAATTATAACTTAATTCAATTAAAACAAAGGAATCGTGTTATTTTATTGAAATAGAGCAAAATTGCGCGTTTTTTAATACCAAAATGCAAGCAGATTAACATACATTAGTTTTATGCTTGAATTTTCCATTGCAATCCGGTTTTCTTTTATTTACTTTTGAAGCCTTGTTTTAGGACTCTTTTTATACCTTATATAGGTGATGTGATACAAATCAGAGCAGCAATACAACAAATAAACCATTTATTATGAAAGGAATAATTTTAGCCGGCGGTTCCGGAACCCGCCTTTATCCAATTACACGATCTATCTCAAAACAAATAATTCCGGTTTACGATAAGCCAATGATTTATTATCCGTTGTCGGTATTAATGCTGGCCGGTATTCGTGAGATACTGATTATCTCAACTCCGGATGATATTGGTTTGTACGAGAAATTATTTGGCGACGGTTCGCAGCTGGGTTTAAAACTGTCGTACAAAATACAGCCATCTCCTGATGGTTTGGCACAAGCCTTTATTTTGGGCGAAGAATTTATTGGCGACGACAACGTAAGTATGATTCTTGGCGACAATATATTTTATGGTTATAAATTCAGAAAGATTCTGGAACAAGCCGCAACCCTTGAAGACGGTGCAACAGTTTTCGGATATTATGTGAATGATCCTGAGCGTTACGGAGTTGTTGAGTTTGACAATTCCGGAAAAGTTATCAGTATTGAGGAGAAACCGGATGAGCCAAAATCGAATTATGCGGTTACCGGACTCTATTTTTATTCGAACGACGTGGTTGAAAAGGCAAAAGCATTAAAACCATCAAAGCGCGGAGAGTTGGAAATTACCGACCTGAATCGTATTTATCTTGAGGAAAAACGACTAAACGTTCAACTTCTAAGCCGCGGATTTGCGTGGTTAGATACCGGAACACACGACAGCTTATTACAGGCATCTAATTTTATATCGACAATTGAGCAGCGCCAGGGATTGAAAGTTTCGTGTATTGAAGAAATTGCCTGGAAAAAAGGATACATAAGCACCGAACAATTGATAGAGTTGGCCAAACCTCTCAGTAAAAATCAATATGGCGAATACCTATTAAAAATAGCCAACAAAAAAGCATTTACATTTTAGTTAAAAGATGAATATAGTAGAGACAGGGATCCCGGGATTGGTAATTATTGAACCGCGGGTGTTTGAAGATGATCGGGGTTACTTTTTCGAATCGTACCACCAGGAAAAATACCGTGAGGCCGGAATAGAAAGACCATTTATACAAGATAATGAATCGCGCTCGGTAAAGGGTGTTGTTCGTGGTTTGCATTACCAGCTTGGCGAAGCCGCTCAGGCAAAACTGGTACGTGTAATACAGGGTAGCGTTTACGATGTAGCCGTTGATTTGCGTAAAGGTTCGCCAACATTCGGAAAATCGTTTGGTCTCGAACTAAGCGAAAATAATAAGAAACAGTTATATGTTCCACGAGGCTTTGCTCATGGCTTCTCTGTTTTAAGCGAAACGGCTATTTTTACCTACAAATGTGATAATTTATATAATCGCGATGCAGAAAGTTCAATTCATCCTTTTGACAAAACATTAGGAATTGACTGGATGGTAAAACGTGAAGAGGCAATTGTATCTGAAAAAGATCAAAATGCACCGGCATTTGAAAATGCTCAAATAAATTTTGAATACCAATCAAAATGAAGATATTAGTAACAGGCGCATACGGACAATTGGGCAACGAATTAAATCTGTTAAGTAAAAATTACCCCGGTTGGGAATTTGTTTTTACCGATGTTGATTCGTTAGATATTACCAATGAAGACCAGGTGAAAAACTACTTTGAGGAAAATGGTTTTCAGCTGGTAATAAATTGTGCTGCCTACACAGCTGTTGACAAGGCTGAGTCGGATTTTGAAACGGCACAAAAAGTAAATGCACTGGCACCCAAGTTGCTTGCAAAATATGCAAAAGCCAATGGTGCCCGGTTAATACACGTTTCAACCGATTATGTTTTTTCAGGAGTTGGGCATTTACCTTACAACGAAGTTGATGAGGTGGCGCCAAATGGAGCTTACGGAAAAACAAAACTGGAAGGCGAACAAAATTGTCAGACCGAAAATCCGGATACGGTAATTATCAGAACTGCCTGGTTGTATTCAACATTCGGCAATAACTTTGTAAAAACCATGCTTCGGCTTGGTGTCGATAGAGATGAGTTGGGTGTGGTTTTCGATCAGGTTGGATCGCCCACTTATGCAGCCGATTTGGCTGCTGCAATTTTAAAAATAGCCGAAAGTGAAAAGTTTGTGCCGGGCATTTATCATTATTCCAACGAAGGAGTGGCCAGCTGGTACGATTTTGCTTTAGCAATTTTCGAACTTTCAAATGTTCAATGTAAGGTAAAACCGGTATTGTCCGAAAATTTTCCTACTCCGGCAAAACGCCCGGCCTACAGTGTGTTGAATAAAGCTAAAATTAAAGAAACATATGGCGTGGAGGTTCCATATTGGCGCGATAGTTTAAAAATTTGTATAAAACATCTAGAAAGAGAATAATCATGGAAAATCAAGAATTATTGGAAGTAAGAGCGAAAGCACAGGAGTGGCTTTCGGATACTTATGATGAAGAAACAAGAGTCCAGGTTCAGGCATTGCTTGATGCTGAAGATCCAACCGAGCTGATTGATTCTTTTTACCGCAGTTTGGAGTTCGGAACCGGCGGTCTTCGTGGCATTATGGGAGTTGGAACCAATCGTATGAACATATATACTGTTGGTGCTGCAACGCAGGGATTAAGTAATTACCTGAAGAAAAATTTTGCCGATCTTGATGAAATAAAAGTGGCTATCGGTCACGACTGTCGAAATAACAGTCGTTTGTTTTCTGAAACCAGTGCTAAGATATTTGCCGCCAACGGAATAAAAGCATATTTATTCGACGATTTAAGACCAACTCCGGAGCTTTCGTTTGCAATTCGCGAACTAGGTTGCCAGAGTGGAATTATTTTAACGGCATCGCACAATCCAAAAGAATACAACGGATACAAAGCGTATTGGGAAGATGGTTCTCAGATTGTTGGGCCACACGATGTTAACATCGTTAACGAAGTGGCCAAAATAAAACCGGAGGACATTAAATTCGATGGTCCTGACGAGTTAATTGAGATATTGGGAGAGGAAATGGATAACAAATTCCTGGCAGAAGTAAAAAAAGTTTCCATTTCTCCTGACGTTGTTGAGCGCCATAAAGACATTAAAATCATTTATACGCCAATTCATGGAACAGGAGTGAAATTAATTCCTGCTGCTTTGCGCGAATTTGGTTTTACAAACATCATAAATATTCCTGAGCAGGATGTGGTAAGCGGCGATTTCCCAACAGTGGTTTCGCCAAACCCTGAAGAACCTGCTGCAATGGAAATGGCCATGAAAAAGGCAGCAGAAATTGATGCAGATGTTGTGATGGCTTCCGATCCCGATTCGGATAGAATTGGCGTTGTTGTAAAGGATGACAAAGGCGAATACATTATTGTAAACGGTAACCAAACGGCACTGCTTTTCTTCTACTACATTATTGTAAAAATGAAAGAAGCCGGCAAACTTAAAGGAAACGAGTTTGTGGTAAAAACAATCGTATCAACCGAAATGATTGCTGAAGTTGCCCGACGTAACAACATCGAATATTTTGACGTGTACACCGGATTTAAATTTATTGCCGAAGTGATTCGCGATAACGAAGGTGTGAAAAAATACATTGGTGGAGGCGAAGAGAGCTTTGGTTTTATGCCATCTGATTTTGTTCGCGATAAGGACGCTGTTTCGGCTTGCGCTTTAATGGCCGAAATTACCGCATGGGCGATCGATCAAGGTAAAACATTATACGAATTGTTGCAGGATATTTACCTGGAATATGGTTTCTCGCGCGAGAAAATGAAATACGTGGTTCGTAAAGGAAAGTCGGGTGCCGAAGAAATTCAGCAGATCATGACTAAATTCCGTAACGATCCGCCAAAAGAATTGGGTGGCTCGCCAATGGAGTGGGTAAAAGATTATTCAACATTGGTTGCTAAAAACCTAATTACCGGCGAAGAGAAAAAAATCGATCAGAAAATTACGTCTAATGTATTGCAGTTTTTTACACAAGACGGAACAAAAATTTCGGTTCGCCCATCGGGAACGGAGCCTAAAATTAAGTTCTATTTTGAAGTTGCCGGCGAACTGAATGCTCGCGAAGATTTTGATGCAGAAGAACAAAAAGCTGATGCAAAAATCGATGCTATCATGGAAGAACTGGGATTGTAAGAATTTTTAAGCGCCTGGCGGTTCTGAGCCGCCAAGCGCATTTTTAATCAAAATATAAATACCTAAATCAACAAAAAATGAAGATTAGAATTTTGACTGTAGCGCTGCTTTTTGTAGCAGTTTGTGCGGTAGCTCAGGAAGAGATGCCCGGAATGGTACCGGAAATGACTGAAATCTGGGATCCGGAAGTTCCTGTAATTACACCGGGAGAAACTCCGGCTGATGCACCTTCTGATGCCATTGTTTTATTCGACGGCGTGGATATCGACCGCGAGTGGACAAACCAGGATGGTGGTCCTGTTGGCTGGAAAGTTGCCGATGGTTGTGTAACCGTAGAAAGAGGAACCGGAATTATTCAGACAAAACGCGTTTTCGAAGATTTTCAGTTACACATTGAGTGGCGGTCGCCTGCCGAAGTGATTGGCGAAAGCCAGGGACGTGGAAACAGTGGTGTTTTCCTTCAGAAACGATACGAAGTTCAGGTGCTGGATAATTACAACAACCGTACTTACCGCAATGGTCAGGCCGGAAGTTTGTACAAACAATATGCTCCGCTTGTAAATGCATGTAAAGGACCGGGCGAGTGGCAGGTTTACGATATTATATACACAGCGCCTCGCTTTAACGACGATGGCACTTACTTTACTCCGCCAACCGTAACAGTTCTGCACAATGGCGTTTTGGTTCAAAATAACTCAAAATTGCGCGGACCTACGGAATATATTGGTATTCCTGAGTACTCGGTTGAAAAACACGGTGCCGATGTAATCCAATTGCAAGACCATGGTAACCCGGTTAGTTACCGAAACATTTGGATTCGTGAATTGTAAAACTGAATAAAATAGATGTTTTTAAGGCCTGAAGAATTTTCTTCAGGCTTTTTTTATACACTAACTAAATGAACCTAAAAGTCTTCCTATGCTTAATGGCCGTGTTGCTTGTTGCAAAACTTACGGCTCAAACCAAGTACTTTTCTTCTTCGCTTCCACTTGTTTATATTTCAACACAGCAAGAAATACTGGACGAACCCAAAATAATTGCACAGATGGGAATTACCTGGAATGAATCGGGTGAAGAAAATGAATCCTTTTCCGATTACAATCACTTTACCGGAAATATTGCCATCGAAATCCGGGGATCATCATCGCAAATGTTTCCCAAAAAATCGTATGGTTTTGAGTTGCGTGATAATGATGGCGCCGATATGGATTTTCCACTTCTTGGTATGCCGGAAGAAGAGGATTGGATTCTTTATGCTCCTTATTCCGATAAATCGCTGATAAGAAATGTGCTTCTTTTCACTTTAGCCGAAAAGTTAGGTGCTTATGCTCCGCGATGCCGATTGGTGGAATTATTTCTGAACGACTCGTACCAAGGTGTATACGTGTTAATGGAAAAAATTAAGCGCGATAAAAACCGGTTGGATATTGCTAAATTGAAAGCGGATGACAACGATGGCGAAGAGTTAACAGGTGGTTACATTGTTAAAGTCGACAAACTTACCGGTAGCGGCGGAGATGGATGGAGTTCAAACTATAAAAACGCAAGCAACAGGATAACTTATTATCAGTATGAGGAGCCAGAAGCGGAAGATATCTCTTCGCAACAAGCAAATTACATACAGAATTATATCGATGCTTTTGAAACGGCGGTTTATAACGAAGATTTTGATCCTTTAGAAGGATATCAAAGCTATGCCAACATTAATTCGTTTATTGATTATATTATAATGAATGAGTTGTCGAAAAATGTTGACGGGTACCGTTTAAGCACTTTTTTGTACAAGGACAAAAATGAAAAACTAAATGCGGGTCCTTTGTGGGATTTTAACCTGGCTTTTGGTAATGCCGACTATTACTACGGTTGGGAAACAACCGGTTTACAGGTTTATGCTGACCTGGGAGAGGATGAGTGGCAGAATCCGTTTTGGTGGAAAGGCCTTTTGCGCGATCAGTATTTTACAAAAGCATTAAAATGCAGGTGGGAAGAATTAAGCACCGCTCAATTGTCCAACAATTCAATTGAGCAGGTAGTTGATAGTTTGGTGAATGTACTGGATGAACCTGCTGAACGAAATTTTTTACGGTGGCCGGTTTTAGGCGAATATGTATGGCCCAACTATTACGTAGCCCAAACCTACAACTCCGAAATTTCGTGGTTAAAACACTGGATTGTAGAGCGGATGAGAGTATTGAATTATATGTTGCCGGGCGATTGTGATGGAGAAATAGAAGTGCCTTACCAATTTGCCATTTCAACGTATCCGAGTCCATTCACCACGCAATTAAATGTGCTGGTTACTTCGGATGACAATATAAGTTTACAGATTGACTTTTTTACCATAAATGGTAGCCGGGTATTTTCGCAAAAAGCTGTTGTTAGCAAAGGTGAAAACAATATCGAAATCAATACCGCTTCATTGCCTCGCGGGGTGTATATTTATCGCATAATAAAGGGCAATGTTGAGGTTAAAACAGAAAAGATAGTAAAAATGTAAATGCCTAAAAATCGCAGGAAAAGGTGAGTTCTCCTTTCGGGTTATAAAGTCTGGTATAGTCAACTGCGCCACTTCCTGCAAAACGGTACGAAACGCCTTTTAAATCGCCGTTGCTTCCTTCGTACGAAGTCGTGTAGATTTCCTCATCGTTCAGTAAAATAGTTACCATTTTGTTGCTGATTTCTAATTTAACCTTATTCCATTCATCCATGTTTGTGCCGAATGCTGATAAATCGTTGTTGCTACCCATCGCATATTCTGGCCCAAATTTTTGATAAATGCTGCCGATGCACCCCGGATTTGATAATTGAACTACGTGCCTTCCATATTCCCCAAAAACCGATATTTCGCAAACCTGGCAAGCTTGCCCGCCTTCATCAATATTATTTTTTACTTGTGTTTCAAAACCGAAGTTGTCGCTGTCGCCGCTAAAATCATCATTTACAAAGTAAAAGCAGGTTGAATGATTATTCTTCGAAAGATCGATGTGATGTGTTTTAACCGTTTCGGGTGGTAAGTATATTTGGCCGTTTTTAATACAATCTTCGTTCACGTAAATGGGGATTAAATCGTTTTCCGGATTTTGAATTAGCGATAACCAGCCATCGGTTGTAATGTAAACCGGAATTTCACGAACAAGCTGATCGTTGATCATGATTTTTGCACGATGATAGCCCGGGTAATAATATACCGAAGTGGAATATTTTTCATTCTTTTTAATCTCGGCCCGTCTGCGTGCATCCCACGATTGTTGAATAAAGGCGCTGTCAAAATCATACATCGAAATGTCGTAATCAAAAATAACCGTGTTTGGAACTCCGCTGCTAACATTTGTGCGGCTTGTAAAACTAACTTCGGAGTAACTTTTTGCCGGTTTGCTGTTTAAAAGAATAATAGCAAATAAAGCTATTGCAATAACCGCCACCGGGATGAACAGCATACGTTTTGGCAGCTTAAAGTTCAGCCGCTGTTTTTTAGTTATTGTTTTTGCCGCGGTAGCATAATTATTTTTAAAATCATACCAGTCTTCATAATCCAGAAATTGAGCGAGTGCATTTAATGTATTTTTTTGCGGAATGCGCTGAAACTGGTTTTTGGTAATTCTTTTAAGTGTTGAAACACTCAGGTTGACTCCTGTTTTCTCTTCAATTTTCAGGTTCAGGTTTTCGTAATCGCGCTGTTGTAAATGCTCCGGATCATCAACATGCAATTTCTCCGCAATTTTACGGGCAATTATTTTTACGAAATTTTTTTCCTGTTCAGCTTCGTTATTCATGGTTAATTATTTCTGGTCCTTAAAAATAATAAGAACGATTGGTTTTTCATGTGTGAATGCGCTTTGATTATGTTTTGACTATGGTTTGAACGCTGATTATCAGCTTTGTTTCTGAAATTTGTTTCACGAAATTCATAAAAATAAAAGCCATGAAAATTGTTGTAAGCATCTTTTTAATATTAGCAAGTTTTGCTGTTTTTGCGCAGGAGCGAATCAGTGTGAACGGAATTGAATGGGAACTGAACGGGAAAGTAATTAGTGAAAAATATAAAGGTGAAGACTGTATTAAAACCGATGAGGGAGTTGCCATTGCACAAGATATTTCGTTCAAAAATGGAATCATCGAATTTGATATGTGCATTCAGCCCGGACGTGGATTTGCAGGCGTTCGTTTCCACGGCGACGGAATGGGAAACACCGAAGAGTTTTACATTCGAAAACATCAGAGCGGTAATCCTGATGCCATGCAATACACGCCGGTTTATAATGGCAATGCAGGCTGGCAATTGTATTACGGCGATGGTTACGGTGCGGCAAAACAACATGTTTTTGATGAGTGGTTTTCGGTAAAATTAGTGATATCGGGTAATCGCGGCGAGGTTTATATTTCGGATATGGAAAAACCGGTGCTGGTTATTTATGAATTAAAAATGGGCGAGCGCGATGGAAAAATTGCGTTTTACGGACCTGCCCGTTTTGCCAATATAAAAGTTACTCCGATGGATTCGCCAGAGTTAAAGGGAGATTTCAAAGAAATTGTAGAGGCAGGCGATGAAGTGATAAAAAGTTATCGGGTTTCTGAAGCATTCGATGCTGAGCTGCTGATTAAAGAAAACCTGTTACCTGCGAATTTTACAAAACAACTTCAATTTAAAAAATGGGATACAGAAGCCGATGGTTTGCTAAATATCTCGAAAACCGCTGCTTTGGGTGAGAAAAGAAATGCTGTAATTCTCACGATCAATATTGAATCAGAAACCGACCTGGTTAAAATGATAAATTTTGGTTTTAGCGATGTGGCGAAAATATTTGTAAATGGCAAAGCAGTTTGGCTGGGCAACGATGTTTATCGGAG
The DNA here is from genome assembly GCF_963676815.1 of uncultured Draconibacterium sp. NCBI lineage: Bacteria > Pseudomonadati > Bacteroidota > Bacteroidia > Marinilabiliales > Prolixibacteraceae > Draconibacterium > uncultured Draconibacterium sp. The sequence goes on along the minus strand of NZ_OY781365.1, from coordinate 88,391 downwards.
TCGTGATTACCGTTTTCTGGGAACCATCGGTTATTTCGATTCGGTTTACCTCGATTTACAAAATGGTAAAAACGAAATTGTGGTAATGGTGGCGGAAAGTTTCGGAGGTTGGGGCTTTAAGGCCCGTTTTGAAAATATGAATGGTATTAAGATGGTGGACTAGAAACAATAAAAACCAATTTCAATGAATAAACTGAACTTTAAACGAATAGTTATACTTGTTGCTTTACTATTTCCACTGCAGTTATTGGCACAAATTCCTTATGGTAATAATCCCGAATGCGGTAAATATATACAAACCAAAGACGCAAAAATTTACTATGAGATTTACGGAAGTGGCGAACCGCTTTTATTAATTCATGGTAGTTTGTACGGGTACATTAACGAGTTTGAAAATATATTTCCCATTCTGACTGAAAACCATAAAGTTATTGCAGTTGCGCTACGTGGGCACGGAAAATCAGAAATTGGAGACAGGGATTACAGTTATGCGTTGTTGGCACAAGATATGATTGAAGTTTTAGACGCCGAAAACATTGATCGAATTTATGTAGTGGGATTTAGTTCAGGAGCGATTACGGCCGTAAAACTGGCTGCTGATTATCCTGAACGGGTGATGAGAGTGGTGAGTATTGCCGGTGCGCTAAGTGCAAAAGATAGATCAGCAGAACGGCAACAACAGCTGGAAGAAATGACAGCAGATTATTTTATCGAAAATAATAAACGATTTGTAGCTAGCCGAAAAAAGTTAATGCCTGAGCCGGATAGGTTTGTCGATTTTTATAACAAGCTGATGAAGGTTGACAGTGATCCTGTTTGGATAAGTAAAAATGCTGCCTCCAAAATAGAGGCACCGGTTTTGGTCGTGGGTGGCGATCGTGACGCTTATTTCCAGGTAGAAGAGTTTTTAGAAATGTATCGGATTATTCCCAATTCAAAACTATTGATTCTTCCCGGAGATGATCATGTTGGTGCTTCTCAGAATAAAGAAATGTATACCGATTTTGCTCTTCCGTTTTTAGACGAGAATTAAACCCGAATTTAAAAGACCATAAATAACCTTTAAAATTTTAAACAATGAACAGAAGAAACAGTTTGAAGGCAGGAGCTTCCATTCTTGCCGGATTAACTGTTGCACCCGTTGTAAGTGCAACAGGAAAAAGTTTAGCTTCCACTTCGGATGATTCTTTTTGGGAGGTAGTTAAAAACCGCCGGTCGGTGCGTGCTTATAAATCCGATACGGTTCCGGATGCAGATTTGAAAAAAATTGTTAATGCGGCACGAATGGCGCCAACTGCAGGTAATCAACAACCCTGGAAATTTCTGGTAATCACCGACAAAAAGAAGATTGAGGCATTAAAAACTGCAAAATTAAAAGAAACAGAAGCTTACCTTAAAGATGCCAAAAAACTTAAGGGAGAAGAACTGAAGAAACAATTGAACGAGTATGAAGACCAGTTGAGCAAAGGCTATTTGTCGGCGCCGGCTTATATTGTCGTTCTTACCGATAATAACAGTATTTACCCGCAATACAATCATTGGGACGGACCCTTGGCGGCAGCAAATTTAATGTTGGCAGCACGTGCACTTGGTTATGGAACGGTTCATATTACCGATTCGTTTTCTGAAGAAATTACCCGCAAAGTATTTAATATCCCAGATCATTTTACGCGTGTTTGCTTTACACCGGTTGGCGTTCCTGTTGAATGGCCGGAGAAGGAAAAGCGAGTGCTTGACGAATTTGTAGTAAATAATAGTTTCTAATTCTTAATGCTAAAAAATGAAAACACGATTTTTAATTGTATTTGTTATGCTGCTGGGATTCTCTTTCAGCGGACTGGCAAATAACCCAGAAGTAGAAAACGAGCCTCAAATGGAAGAAATTCCGGCCTCCGAAAAACTGGTGGTACTTTGGACCAGCGGCGACAAGGAAGTGGCTGAAAAAATGGTTCTGATGTATACGTTCAATTCCAAACGATTCGACTGGTGGAAAGACATAACACTGGTGGTTTGGGGACCATCGCAAAAAGTATTGGTAGAAAATAAAGATATCCAGGACTATGTAAAAAAGATTATGGACCAGGGAACTGCGGTAAAAGCATGCAAGGGCTGTTCAGATATGTATGGAATTTCAGAGAAACTTGAAGAACTGGGAGTTGAAGTGAAGTATATGGGTGAAATTACTGATTACATGAAGGAGGGGAGGCATGTTTTAACTTTGTAAGGAAATCATAAAAATACCATCAAGCATTATTCGTTTGGTGGTATTTATTTAATTACGGTTCCTTTGGCGCCCCACCAGTAGAAGGCATTCATTTTTAACCTGTTTGTTTTTACTGATGGATCTTCACCTTCCAGTTTTAGTGCTTCATCAACGGTTTCTACATCAAAAATTAGTAGCCCACGATTGTCGCCGCCACCCTCAAACGGACCGGCTACAATAAGTTTTCCACTTTCAGCCAACTTATTTAAGTGTGCCATATGCAATTCCTGATAATGCGCTGCTTCAGTTGAGTCTTTACTTTTTGTTTCTCCACTCTCAAGCAGCATAAAAACATAACGTTTCATGGTGTAGGTGGTGTCGCCTTCGGTGTATGAGAATTCGCGTTGATCTTGCGCCGAAACAGCAAAGGCAAAAGTTAGCAGGCAAAGAGCAAATACAATTCTTTTCATAACTCGCAATTTGGTTAAAGGTTGTTTATTTTTTCAACTGGTCTTTAAATATCTTTTTGAATTTCTCTAGTTTTGGAGCCACAACAAATTGGCAATAGCCCTGTGTTTTGTTGCGTGCATAATAATTGATGTGGTAATCTTCGGCAACATAAAACTTGTCAAACCCGGTAACCTCTGTTACTATTGGTTTGCTGTAAACTTCCTCTTTTTCAAAAAGATCAATAACACGCTCAGCCACCTCTTTTTGCTTTTCGTTATGATAGAAAATGGCGGAACGGTATTGCGGACCAACATCGTTGCCTTGTCTGTTTAAAGTTGTTGGATCGTGTGTCATAAAAAACACTTCCAGAATTTCTGAAAAGCTCACTACTTCCGGATCGAAAGTAATTTGCACTACTTCGGCATGACCGGTTGTTCCTTCGCAAACCTGTTTGTAAGTTGGGTTTTTTACGTGTCCGCCACTGTAACCTGGTTTTACGTCAACAACTCCTTTTAACTCCAGGTAAATGGCCTCGGTACACCAAAAACATCCTCCGCCGAGCGTGGCTTTCTGTAAATCTTTACTCATACCGCTGTTTGAATAAATTAATAGTGTGAATATTAATGCTAGTGTTCTCATTTCTTTTTTGGAATAAATCGTGAAAAAGTCTTCTTTTCAAACTCCCAGGCAAATCTGAACTGCCCTAAAAGCGAAGCAAACAACAGAAATAAAACCTGGTATGCCGGAACAACAGTAACTATATACAGGGGTACTTTAATCCACAAACTGGTTGCATCGGTAATCCCTGCCAAATCAAAAACTGCCTTTCGAACGTATAGTGCTGCGCTTCCGGTAATGGAAAAAACAAACAGGATGATCACAACCTGAAAATTACTGTTCAGTTTCCACTTCTTTCTTAGTCTGTCAAACATTATTCATCGCTTTGTTAGTAGTAACAAAAGAGTGGAATGTATGTTTTGTATAGGATTAAATTATATGTGTTTGAAAAATGATGTAGCCGTAAATTGCAAAGCGTAAAAAACGGAACAAGGCATATTTTAGGTAGCGTTTTGATGGGTATCCGGCCGAGCCAACCAAAAGGCTTATAGCCGCCCAAGGAAGGGGAGTGAGTGCAGCCACAATAATAAGAAACAGGCCATATTTTTTTAGTAGTGGCCATTGTTCTTTAAGTAAGGTATTTCGGAACCGCTTAAAACCTTCGCGCTTGTAAAAAAAACGTCCTATAAGGAAAGTAAGATATCCCATTGCGTACGAAACGGCGGCAAAAAAAGCCAGGTTAATAAAATAATGTGCAATGGTATCTTTATTAATTGCCCAAATCATAAATAGCTCGGGCGGGATAATTCCGAAGAAAAATTCGGACAAACAGTATACAAGGTAAACCAACATGGGCTTGGCATAAATTTTATCCATCCATTCATCCGGCGCATGCGATATTACAAGTTCTTTAAAAAGGAAATAAGCCCCCAAAATTATGAGAAGCCAAATAAAACCTTTCAAACCATTTTTAATAAGGAATTGTATTCGCGGACTGATCTTCATTGTTGATTTAGATTACGCGGCAATGTACAATAAATTAGAGAATTTATGGATAGAAGCATCTTCAATTTGGAGGATTAAAAGAATATTTTGTGTTAAGTTAATTCCACTACTGTAATCTCGGGAGGCATTCCAATTCTGCCCGGAAAACCAATGTATCCAAAACCACGGTTTACGTACAAAAATTGTTCTTTCTCGCGATATAAACCACCCCAGCGCGGATATTTATATTGTACCGGGCTCCACTTAATTCCGGCCCGCTCAATTCCAAACTGCATGCCATGAGTGTGCCCTGCAAATGTAAGGTCGATATCGGTTTTTGGCAGTGTTTCAGCATCCCAGTGCGAAGGATCGTGGCTCATTAAAATTTTGAATTGCTGACCTTCAGCATCCTTCGAAGCTTTTTGCAAATCGCCGTGCTGAGGGAAAGGTGGTTTACCCCAGTTCTCAACACCAATTAATGCAATTTCTTCACCATTAATATTTATTGTTTCTGTTTCATTAAGCAATAAACGGAAACCAATTTTCTGATGAAATTTTTTTATGGCTGCAAGGTTTTTTTCTTTGGCAGCTGCCGATTCCCAATCTGAATAATCACCGTAATCATGATTCCCAAGCACCGAATATTTACCAATTTTGGCTTTTAGTTGCGATAAAACCGGTGCCCAGCCTTCGGTTTCTTCGGCAAAATTATTTACCAGGTCGCCCGTAAACAAAAGTATGTCCGGCTCCTGTTCGTTAATCAATTCAACAGCTTTTGCCACCTGATCGAACTTTTTATTAAAACTGCCAAGGTGCATATCTGAAATTTGTACGATTTTTAGTCCTTTAAACGATTTTGGCAAATTATCGAAACTGATTGTTTCGCGCATTACACGGTAATTGAATTTACCTTTTGTTACTCCATAAAGAATCCCTGCAAACGGAACAGCTGCTAAAACCAGCCCCATTTGATATAAAAACTCTGCTCTCTCCATTTTCCTCCCCGAATTATTTGGTGATAAACTTTTTTTTCTTTTTCCCTTTATCCAGTTAAAAATCGTTTTGAAAAGCAACTGGATATCTTTCAGCAACACAAAAACAATGAATACAAACTTTGGTATGTAAAACAAGGCAAAACTAACTACGAGGTACCCGACGTAAATGTAGGCATCGGACTGTTTTACTTGCTGAATGCCGAACATAAACAGGCAAAAACCTGCAAAAACAACAATTGAGATGCTCCAGAAAAGTATGGCCAACGATTTTCTTAGCAGCTTATTTGCGAGTTTTGCGAGCAGCGGTTTTATACCACGGAAGGTGTAAATATCTACCAGTAGCATAAATATTAACAAAGGAATTAATAACATTGCACTCGCTCTCATTCTATTGTTTCATTGTTTTAAGTGGTTGCAAATAAACACTTTTATTATTAAAAAGTTCGTGATTGAGTTCCTAAACAAATCACAAAAAAACTTAAATGTAATAAGCTATTCTTGGTTTTAGATTGTTGCGAGCCGACCGGCTTAATCTTCCGAGGCTTCCTGGGTTTTGCTGGAGTCGGCAACCAGCCGGTTAATTTCTTTTAGCTCCTCGGAAGTGAAATGACGATATTTGCCACGTTTTAAATTTCCGAGTTCAATGTTCATTATCCGAACCCGTTTCAAGCGGGTAACTTCATAGCCAAGGTGTGCGCACATTCTGCGGATTTGGCGGTTTAAACCCTGCGTAAGAATAATACGAAAAGTGAAATCATTGATGCGTTCTACCTGGCATTTTTTTGTTACTGTGTCGAGAATGGGAACGCCGTTACTCATTTGCCGGATAAAAGCCTGGGTGATTTTTCGGTTGACGTTAACAATGTATTCTTTTTCGTGATTGTTCCCGGCACGAAGAATTTTATTTACAATATCGCCGTCGTTGGTCATAAAAATCAGTCCTTCGCTGGGTTTGTCGAGGCGACCAATAGGAAATATTCGCTCCGGGAAATTGATAAAATCTACAATGTTGTCTTTTTTATTGGTGTCGGTGGTGCAGGTAATTCCAACCGGTTTATGAAAAGCGAGATAGATATTCGGAACTTCTTTGGTTACAAGTTGGCCATCAACCTCGATACGATCATCGATTGTAACCTGAACGCCAAGCCCGGCAACTTCACCATTTACTTTAACCTTTCCATTTTCAATCAATCTATCGGCTTCACGACGCGAACAAAAACCGGTTTCCGAAATGGCCTTATTTAATCGTTTGCTTTCCATTCGGGGGTAAAAGTATGAAATAAATAGTTAGTACCGGGTGATTACTTATAATGTGGTTTAATTCAAATGAATCCGAATATTTGGATTCGAATCAGTTGAATACCTTTTATACTGATTCTTCTGTCAATATTTTTGGATAAGGAAAATGCCAAAGGCTAATAAAACAATTCCTCCAATTTTACCCATTGAAACGGGGTGCTGTTCTAATCCGAAAAAACCAAAATGATCAATAACAGAAGCAGCAATGAGTTGTCCGGCAATTGACGCTGCCAAAACGGTGGTGACGCCAATTTTTGGTATGAAAAAGATTACCGACGAAACAAAAATTGCTCCCAGCAAACCGCCCGCAAATACATACCATGGAGCCGTATTTAAATGCCCCCAGTTTGGAATTTCTGTTTTAAATATGAAATTCAATGCTAGAAGTGCTAAAAAACCCACAAAAAAACTTATTAAAGCTCCTTGCATCGGGTGTTTTAAATAGGTAGTTAGTTGGGTATTAATACTTCCCTGAATGGCAAGTAAAAAGCCGATTAGCAAAACAATTGTTGTATATATTAATTTCATTATAATACTTAAATTAGAAAAAACTAAACCTTGTATTGCTGAATGAGAAGATTAGCTCCAAATTAATTCCAGAATTTTCTCCAGCCAATTGGCATCTACTTTCGTAAAAGAAGCTTTTTCTGAGCTGTCAATATCCAAAACGCCAATTACTTCGCCTGCCTGGTTTTTTAGGGGAACTACTATTTCTGAATTTGAGCGCGAGTCGCAGGCAATATGATCAGGGAAAGCATGAACATCCTCAACCACAACCGTTTCTTTTTTATTGAAGGCGGCCCAGCATACACCTTTATCTTTTTCTAATATCTGGCAAGCAACCGGCCCCTGGTATGAGTTTACGGTCATTTCTCCATTTTCAATCAGGTAATATCCGGTCCAAAAAAAGTAATCCATTTTATGATGCAAAACGGCAATAATAGTTGCCATTCGTGCCTGGGTATTGTTACTTTTTAAAACCAGTTCGCTAAGTTGTTTGTAAATTCTTCCGTAACGTCCTTCTTTTTTCCTGTCTTCCATTTTTTATAATTCTGCCTGTTTAATTCTTGCACGAATAAACAAAAAATCGTTAGCTTAGTTGAACTAAAAACAAAAAAATGTACCGAATAATAGATGATCCGAATGAGCGCCAGTGGGGAATGTTAGTTCATCTTGCTGCTTTGGCAACTTTTATATTACCAGTTGCCGGAAATATAATTGGCCCACTCATCGTGTATCTAATCAAAAAAGATGAATACGAGTTTGTAAATGATCAGGGCAAGGAAGTTCTTAATTTCCAAATTACCTGGTCGATCATTTTTTTCATTTCTTTAATTCTTATCCTCGTTGGAATTGGCGTTTTAATGCTTATTGGTTTCGGCATTGCCTGGCTGGTTTTGGTAATCGTTGCATCGGTTTCGGCCAGCAACGGCACACCTTATAAATACCCTTTTACCATTCGCTTTTTGCAATAAAATGATAAAAAAGATTGACAAACAAACGCTGGATAACTTGTGTGCAGAAGCGAAGCAGGCAGATCGGCAACGCAAAAATTTAAATTACCACAGCAATTTTAACGACCCGATAAACCGGATGTTAAATGCAGTTGAGCCGGGATCATATGTTCAGCCTCATAAACACGAAAATCCTGATAAGAGGGAGGTCTTTATACTACTTCGGGGAAAAATGGCAGTTGTGTTTTTCGATGATGATGGTAACATTACCGAGAATTTAATTCTTGATAACAAGGAAAATTATGGTGTTGAAATACCTCCGGCGGTTTGGCATACCATAATCGCTTTAGAGCGCGGCACCGTTGTATACGAGGTAAAAGACGGACCTTATTCGCCATCGGATGATAAGAATTTTGCCAGCTGGGCACCAAAAGAAGACGAAAAGGAAAGTGCTGATTATATCCGACATATTTTAAAGTCGCTGAAAATAACGCTTTAATTCTATCTTATTCCTTTTGTGTCAACGCTGTTTGTTTAAACAGAAATTCTTACTTTTGCAGCCTCATAAAATTTTAAAACGATGGCACAAAAACCTTCGATTCCAAAAGGCACCCGCGATTTTTCACCGTCAGAAATGGTGAGAAGAAATTATATTTTCAATACCATTAAAGATGTATTTCGTTTGTACGGATTTCAACCGATTGAAACACCTGCAATGGAAAACCTTTCAACATTGATGGGTAAATATGGCGAAGAAGGGGATAAGCTGCTGTTTAAAATTTTGAATTCGGGAGATTTTATTTCGAAGGTTCCGCAGGAAATGCTGGATGAGAAAAACTCGAACAAGCTTACCACAAAATTGTCGGAGAAAGGATTGCGTTACGACTTAACAGTGCCATTTGCACGTTACGTTGTGCAATACCGAAATGATATTGCTTTTCCGTTTAAGCGTTACCAGATTCAGCCGGTTTGGCGTGCCGACCGACCTCAGAAAGGACGTTACCGCGAGTTTTACCAGTGCGATGTTGATGTAATTGGTAGCAACAGTTTGCTGAATGAAGTGGAGCTGGTACAAATTATCGATGAGGTTTTTCAACGACTCGGAATTAATACAACAGTTAAAATTAACAACCGTAAAATTTTGGCCGGAATTGCCGAAGCCATTGGCGAAGCCGACCGAATGGTAGACATTACTGTTGCCATTGATAAGCTGGATAAAATTGGTTTGGAAAAGGTAAATGCCGAAATGCTGGAAAAAGGAATCTCGCAGGAGGCCGTTGACAAACTTCAACCCATTTTAAAACTGGAAGGAAGTACCGTTGAGAAGCTGGCGCAGATTGAAACAGTTATTGGTGGTACAGAAACAGGTGCCAAAGGAATTGCAGAAATGCGTACTATGTTTGCCTACCTGGAAAACGTAGAATTAAATACAACAGTTGAACTCGATCTGACTTTAGCACGTGGATTGAATTATTATACCGGTGCTATTTTCGAAGTAAAATCGAATGATGTACAAATTGGGAGCATTTGTGGTGGTGGCCGTTATGATGATCTGACCGGAATTTTTGGTATGCCCGATGTTTCCGGAGTTGGCGTTTCGTTTGGAGCCGAGCGTATTTACGATGTGCTGGTTCAGTTAGATGCTTTCCCTGAAGAATCTCTGGAAACAACAAAAGCATTGTTTGTGAATTTTGGAGAAAAAGAAGAAGCCTACTGTTTGCCTGTTTTGGCACAGTTGCGTAAAAATGGTGTAAATGCCGAAATCTTTCCGGAAAGTGCCAAAATGAAAAAGCAAATGACTTACGCTAACCGCAAAGAAATTGCCTATGTAATTCTGGCCGGCGACAATGAAATGGAGGCCAGTAAATTTACCCTAAAAAATATGGAAACAGGGGAGCAGCAGTTAGTGGGGGCGCAAGAACTGATAAATATCCTTAAATAGCTAAACAGATTGTACGATATTGCCAAAAAATAGCTTGAGGCAATGATTTTATCGCTTTTAAACAGACATGTAAAAACCCTTGGCGGAGACGTTCGTTTCCCGTGATTTTGTATTTGATTTCGTGGTTACATATTTCAACGTTGTGGGAATATGAAAAAATTGACGGGTAAATGTTTTACCTGTTAAAACAATACTCATTTATCAAATAAACAAAGTCATACAATTAAATCATGGCAAATCGTATTTTCGAAATAACACCCAAAAATCTTACTTACGAGAATATTCAGGATATCCTGGAGAATAACGTTAAACTGAGGCTTTCCGATATCGCAATTGAGCTGATTAACAAAAGTAAAAAATACCTCGACAATAAATTAGAAAGGGCAGAAAAACCACTTTACGGAATTAATACAGGTTTTGGCGCACTGTGCGACATCGAAATTTCAAAAGATGGACTGAGTAAATTGCAGGAAAACCTGGTGGTTTCGCATGCTTGTAATATCGGGCCTGAAATTCCCGGCGACGTAGTAAAATTAATGTTGTTACTAAAAGCACATGCGCTATCGAAAGGAAATTCGGCGGTACAGTTAATTACTGTACAACGCATCCTCGATTTGTTTAATAACAATGTTTTGCCTGTTGTTTGCGAACAAGGATCGCTTGGTGCCAGTGGCGATTTGGCACCGTTGGCAAAGTTATTTCTGCCACTGCTGGGGTTGGGAGAAGTAAATTTTGAAGGAAAACGACAACAATCAATCAATGTCCTTGAAAAGCTGGGGTGGGAGCCAATAAAACTGGAAGCCAAAGAAGGACTGGCATTGTTAAACGGTACTCAGTTTATGAGTGCTCATGCAGTTTATACTTTGCTAAAAACGTTCCGTATAATCGATCAGGGAGATATAATCGGTGCACTTTCATTAGATGCTTTTGATGGCTTAATCGAACCATTTTCAGAGAATATTCAGCGCATTCGGCCACATAAAGGACAGGCTGAAACGGCCAAAAATTTCAGGAATGTTTTAACCGGCAGCGAAATGCAGGCCAAACCAAAAGAACACATTCAGGATCCTTATTCTTTCCGTTGTATTCCGCAGGTACACGGTGCAGTAAAAGATGCAGTTAATTATGTAGCCACAGTTATCGAGACTGAAATAAATTCGGTAACCGATAATCCAACTGTTTTTCCTGATGAGGATTTAATCATCTCAGGAGGTAATTTCCATGGCGAGCCGCTGGCTTTATCGCTTGATTTTCTGGCAATGGCCATTAGCGAACTGGGAAGTATATCTGAACGAAGAACTTATCGTTTAATTTCCGGCGAACGCGGACTACCCGAATTTTTGGTGGCCAATCCCGGATTGAATTCAGGTTTTATGATTCCACAATATGCAGCAGCATCGATTGTAAGTCAGAATAAACAACTTTGTACTCCCTGCGTGGTTGATTCTATACCTTCGTCGAACGAGCAGGAGGACCATGTAAGCATGGGTGGAAACGCAGCAACAAAAACATTAAAAGTGGTGCTGAATACCGAGAAAATTCTGGCAATAGAATTATACAATGCAGCCCAGGCGATGGATTTTCGTCGACCTGTAAAATCTTCGCCGTTTATTGAACGCTTTATATCTGCCTACCGAAAAAAGGTAAAATTTGTTGAAGAGGACATTGTAATGTATGAAGCAATAAACAAGACAATCGATTTTCTGAATAGCACCAAAATTAATCGATTGTAAAAACAAAAAGGCTGCCTGAGTATTTTCAGACAGCCTTTTCTTTATATTATTTCTTGTATTAAAGTGCTTCGTTACTTTGTTGTTTCTTAAGCAGAATATTATTGATGTTTTGCGTAAACATCTTCTTGGTATCTTCTTTGGTACGTGCAATTCCCGATGCCATTGTTGGTTTCCCTTCCATAGGGATATACAAAAATGCAGGAATACTTTTTACGCCAAATACTGCGGCTAGTTCACGTTCAACCTGTGTGTCAATTTTATATACAATTACTTCTTCTGCAAATTCACCGGCCACTTCTTCCAATATAGGAGCTGCAGTTCGGCAAGGTCCGCACCAGTCTGCGTAAAAATCGATTAACGCCGGTTTGTCTCCTTTATATTTCCATTCCTGAGGTGAGTTTTCGTAGTCCCACACTTTTTCCAAAAACATCTCTTTGGTTAGCATGGTTGTTGCTTTTTCTGCCTTTGAAACTGATTCGGTCGGTTTTTCTGCCGAATTATTCTCTGCTTTTGCATTGCATGATGTGTACCCAAACATCAATACAATAGCCACCATTAATGTAGTTACTTTTGTTTTCATTTTATTTTTGCTTTTACTATTATCAACCATAAACGATAAATTTTTGTTCAAATATATGTAAATATATACATATATGGATGACAAAAGTTGTGCCAACTTATTCTTCTGCTAAAACTACAATATATTTTTATTTACTCAACGCAACCATTTTTATTTTTCCAACATCTATCAACTGTGATTAAATAAATTAAAGAGTGATGAAGAAATTAGCATTAGGAATTTTAATGGGAATACTGGTAATATTTACCAGTTGTTTGGATGATAACGATGGTTATTCAATAGGAGACTATTGGATAGGTTTTGGAATTTATAAAGGAGGAGATGATGAAGTTAGTAAATTGGTAATGGACAATGGTTATGTTTTGATTCCTGCTGCTGCATCAGTTGCTGGTTGGAGTCAGGATTTTTCGGATGGCGACCGTGTATTGGTAAACTACACTATTTTGGATGAAGACCAAACAAGCAGTGTTGAGGAACGCTATTTTGTTCGGATAAATGACATCAGCGATGTGTTGATGAAAGGAATTATGGACATTACCGAAGAAAATGAAGACAGTATTGGTAACGATCCGATAATTGTTGAAGATGCGTGGATTACAGATAGTTTATTGAGTTTTAGACTAAAATACTGGGGATATAACGAAACCCACTTTCTGAATTTGGTAAAAACTCCCGGAGAACTTACTGCTGATGATCAGCCATTTCAGTTGGAGTTACGACACAATGCTAACGGTGATGGAGAATCGATTCCCTTTACAGCTTACGTTTCGTTTAGTCTGAACAGTCTTCGTGTTGAAGGTTTGGACTCGGTGCGATTTGAAGTTACAGCAACCGATTATCAGGATGTTGTATATCAGGATAGCGGAGTTTTTAATTATGAGAATTTGGAATTACCTATGCCATAAAATTTAAACAGTGTATTCGAAAAAAGGTGCTCAATTGAGCACCTTTTTTTATGTCGTTTTATCTCGTTTACACTACTCAGGTCTTTCTACCTGCTCTATTAGCATTTCTCGTTTATTCATATCGAAACGTGAAAAACCACGGTCGAATATTTTGTATTCGAAAGGAACTTTAGGAGCACTTTTTATTGCTAAAACAGGAGTTCCGGTAATATCTTCAATGGCAGCTTTAAAAAGCGGATCGTTTTTATCACCAAGCGGAAAAGTGGCAAACAAATCGTCTTCAACCAAAATGTCAGGAGCAAAGCCATCTTTAAAATCGGTAACTCCTGCAGCATTGGCATAACGCAAAACAATAGGTTGTAAACCCCAGTTTGCTATCTCTTCGCTGTAAGCTTCGTTATAATAATCTTCAGGTTTTAATGTAATCGATGCGGTGTATTTCCCGTACGTTGTGTCTCCAACTGTTACTACCTCGTTCATATACGCTTTCAAGCCTGTAATTGATAGTTCTGATGCAGAGGCAGTACCGGAACCGGTAAGAAAATAAACACGGTTTAAGCCCATTTTTGTCGGCACCTGGTTATCAAAATAAACTTCAACCTGACTCATAATTTGCCGGTCGATAAAATAATCCTGGTACTTATTATTCCATTTGTAGGTAACAAGAATACTGTTTTCGTCAACCACATTTATCGGGGCAATGCACGAGCACAAGTGTTTTGCTGCAGCTATTGTTCCTCCGGGATTGTAACGCAAATCCACAACAAGGTCTGTTGCTCCCTGGCTTACAAGGCTCTCAAAAGCATTGTCGAGGGAGCTGTTGAAATCTGAAATATACTGGGCATAAAAAATATAGCCGATTTTTCTTCCATCGTGTTCAACAATGTTTGTAGTTAGTACCGGGTTAAGTGTTAGTATCGACGAACTAAGCGTAACGGTTGTATCGGTTGCAATGCCGTCATTTGTTAACACACCGAGCGTTACATCCATATTGTCGCTGTAAAGTAAATCGGTGTAGTTGCCGTCGGTAATATCGGCGTTGTTCATTAATACCAGTAAATCGCCGCGTTTTATGCCTGCTGCTGAGGCCGGCGTTTCAGGATAAACGTATTCTACAATGGCAAAAATATTGCCGGTATTCGAAAATCGTCCAAAAGCAAGCGACCAACCGTAAGTTTTCTCGGTACCTTCAAAACTGGCTTCAAGTGCTTCCACGTCGTCGGTAATGTACGACCATTTATCATCTACGTAAAGCAGCTTGTTAAAATAGGCCTCAGGATCGAGTTCATAATTGTAGTCAATATCTGGTAATTCGTCGTACCACAAATAAATATCATCCATTGCGGTATAAATAAACTTGTTTATTTTTTTTACCAGATCAGAAGCTTCAACCTGTGTTTCTCCTCCCGACGTACCATCATCCGAGCATCCTGCAACTATCAGTGTTGCCATAATAAATAGTACTGCTGCTTTAATCAAATGTTTCATAAATGTATTTGTTACGTCCACTAACGATATAATATCTTTTATACTAACGTAATACGGTTAATTTTCGTTTATCCCTACTGCTTTTTTCCTTTTTTTTCATCAGGATATTCAATTCGTATGTGATAAATGTTTATCAGTTTTTCTAAAAGAGTAGCTTTAATAATATCAATATCACTAAAAGTAAGATTGGAATTATCAAGTTGTTTATCCTCAATTTTTTTGTCGATCATACTATCGATAAGCGCTTTCAGGTTTTCGTGTGTTTTTTCCTTCATACTGCGCGATGCAGCTTCAATTCCATCCACCAGCATAACCACCGCAGCTTCTTTCGATCGGGGTAACGGACCCGGATATGCAAAAGCATTCTCATCAATTTGTTTGTCCGGGTTTTCCTCCTGGTGTTTCAGGTAAAAATATTTGGCTTTTGTTGTTCCGTGGTGTGTGGCAATAAATTCAATAATTACTGCCGGAAGCTTATGCTTTTGTGCCATTTTAACCCCATTCTGAACGTGGTCTATAATTACCTCGGCACTTTTTAAATGGCTTATTCTATCATGCGGGTTCATTCCCATTGCCTGGTTTTCGATAAAAAAGTTGGGTCGGCCAATTTTGCCAATATCGTGATAAAGTGCTCCGGCACGTACTAAAAATGGGTTGCCGCCAATGCGCAAAATAACCTCCTCGGCAAGGTTGGCAATTTGCATCGAGTGCTGAAAAGTTCCGGGAGCCTGTTCGGCAAGCTTTCGCAGTAGTGGTTGGTTACTATCTGATATTTCTATTAGCGTTACATCGGAAACAAAACCAAAAAGTTTCTCGAAAATATATACCAACGGATAAACCAACAGAATTAGCACACTGCTAATTGCAAACCATTTTAACATTGAAAAATCGTACGAAAGAAAAGTTCCTTCGTGTATTAGGTTTAAAGCGGTATACACCACTACATAAGTTAAAAATACCCATAATGCGGCCAATACCAGGTGTACACGGCGGTGCATTTTATTGAGGCTAAATACTGCAATTATACCTGCCGATACTTGAAGTAATATAAACTCGTAATTATTGGGTGCATAAAACCCAATTAAAAGAGTGGTAATGATGAGTGTAAAAATGGCCGTTCGCGAATCGAAAAACGTACGTATCATTATGGGGAATACAGCCAGCGGTACCATATAAATATGCAAATTGGGGAAGGTGTTGATAAAGTTAGATAGTAAGATTATGCCTGCCATTAGCATCAGCAGAAAACTTAATTTATTGAGCTGCTGAATAATATCGCGACGATAAAGCATTAAAAACACGAAAATAAAGCTGAGTAGTACCGTAATAAGCAATACTTTGCCAATGGAAACCATATATCGGTTAACGTTGTTTCCGCGCTCTTTTTCGTAACTGGCTTTTAACGATTCCAGCATCTGAAATTTTTCTGCGTCCACAATTTCGCCTTCCAGCACAATCCGCTGTCCTTGTTTTACCATACCGCGTGTTGCCGAAATTGACCGGGTAATTTCATCAATTTCTTTTTGGCTTGTTTCACTATCGTACGAAAGGTTTGCTTTTATATATCGATCCAGGTCAAGGTCGTTTAACCACTGAAAATTATTGCCTTCGCTAACCAGTGTTTGCCGTGTATTGAGTAAGGCATTGTAGGCCGATTTTTCGGAGTAAAGCTTGTCAATATCTTCTTTCTGAACCGTATTTCCTGTTCGCTTTTTAATCTCGCTCTTCCCGTTTAGTTCTTCATAAATATCAACCGAAAAAAGCAAAATTCCATTGTTGTAAAGTTCGTTGAGTTTAGTCGATAAAGTATTGAAAACAATATTTTTATTTGTGTTTGTCGAGTCGATATCAAGTGCCAAATCTTGTCGCAAACGTGCTATACTTTCGTTTTTTTGGGTGGTGTCGTTTGCAAAATACGGAACGAGCGATGTAATCTGTTCTGATTTTTCGTCATCAAGTTCGTTTGCTGTTTTCAAAATCGCAAAATCGAAAGGAGCAACCAGGTTCTCATGCCGCCACGGAAATCCTTTTTGGTACTCGTATTTAAATTTGGGTTCGCCGGGTAAAATTAAATACAAAGCTACAGCAGTTATAACAAATAACAGCACTTGTAATAACAATCGGGTGTAGCTTTTTAAGCGTTTCAAAAATTTATTCATATAATTTTTATTGTACTTAAATTAACGTTTTTCAAAAGTTTTGCGAATACTTTAAATCACAACTTAGCTTAATATCAGGTACTCATTTCTTTGAAATGTATGAATTTACCTGCTTGTTTCATACATCGAATATCGAAATTTTGATTTAAATAACCATCACACTTATGTGCTTCTTTTCAAACAAACTCTTAATATCTCGTTGACAAATTAGGTTTGACACTTGGCTTGTAAAGCCCATTTTTTCTTAGTTTTGTGTTTAACGGCTTCAAATAGGTAGGTCCTGCTGGCAAAATAAAATTAAGAAATTATTGATGAATTACGGCATTTCCAATTTAAGTATTATCCCGGTTAGGCTCGAGCCTTCGGAAAAAAGCGAAATGGTTACGCAGATTTTATTTGGTGAACATTTTGAAATGCGCGAGCAAATGGTTGGCTGGACCAATGTTAAGCTGGCTTACGATGGTTACGAAGGATGGATTGATACCAAAATGATTACCCCGATAAGTACCCGTACTTTAAACAAAATTGAAAAAAGTCCCACGGCCGTAACGTCCGATATTATTACCATTGTTCCGGTTAACGAGGAGCAAAACCTGATGTTGGCAGCAGGAAGTACTTTACCTGTTTGGCGACCTTACCTAAAACAGTTTTCGGTTATTCAAGACACATATCTGGCAACCGGAGATGTGATTTATGGGCAGTTAAAAAATCAGCGGGAGATAGCGATTCAGCAAGCACTGAAATATTTTAATGCGCCTTATTTATGGGGAGGACGTACACCATTTGGCGTTGATTGCAGTGGTTTTACGCAAATAATTTATAAGATGATTGGTATTAAATTACCACGCGATGCCAGCGAACAGGTTAAAATGGGCACAGCTTTAAGTTTTGTAGATGAAGCAGAACCCGGCGATTTGGCTTTTTTCGATGATGAGGAAGGAAATATCGTTCATGTTGGAATTATCTGGAAACGAAATAAAATCATTCATGCTTCGGGAAAGGTGCGTATTGATAATGTTGACCAATTTGGAATTTTTAACATCGATACGCAACGTTACACCCATAAAATGCGTGTAATGAAAAAAATAATAGAATAAAATGGAACACATCGAGCTTGTTATTTATGTAGCGCTTTTTGTAGCCGCCGTTTACCTGGTAGTAAAACATTGGAAAACAGGCCGTAAAAAGTAACGTTTACTAATAAGATTGATGAAGATTAAATTAGATTGAGTATTAAGATTTGACGCTTTTAAATACAGAGATTAATGATTTGAAACTCGGCCTAACGATAATTTTTACCATTTCACATTTAACTATACTCTAAAACTATGTACAGCTATAAATATCCGCGCGCAGCCCTAACTGTTGATTGCATTGTATTTGTACAAACACAAATGGAAACATCAGTACTATTGATAGAGCGAGGGCGCGAACCGTTTAAAAATAAATGGGCTTTACCCGGCGGATTTGTTGATATGGATGAAACCCTGGAACAAGCCTGTATTCGCGAACTGGAAGAGGAAACCGGTTTGAAGGTTGAAAAAATGGAACAGTTTCGTGCGTACGATGCGATAAACCGCGATCCGCGCCATCGAACTATTTCTGTAGTTTATTCCGTGCCGTTAGAAGAACAAAAGCCGGTAAAAGGAAGTGATGATGCTGCACAGGCAAAATGGTTTCGGATTAACGAACTTCCTGAACTGGCATTTGATCACGCTGATATTTTAGGTGATTTCTTTAAATAAAATAGCGGTAAAGAACTATGAAATCTTTACCGCTATTTGTTTTCATTATCGGAGAATAATTAGAATTTCCAGCGCATCTCAACCCAAAGTTTATCACCAAGTTCCCACCAGCGATTAATTGCCGAGCGTAGCGATGTGTTACTGTAACGGGTCAGGTATTCACGACATAACTGAGTTGGATTACCGTTAGCTGCATTTTCTTTGTCTTCTTTTAGCAATTCCATCGCATGTCTTTCAACGAATTCAGTTTCGTTCAGCACCTGGTTTTCAAGAGCGGTGACTTCCGGTTCAATTATTTCT
This sequence comes from uncultured Draconibacterium sp., assembly GCF_963676815.1. Lineage (NCBI taxonomy): Bacteria > Pseudomonadati > Bacteroidota > Bacteroidia > Marinilabiliales > Prolixibacteraceae > Draconibacterium > uncultured Draconibacterium sp. Next base: position 69,596 of record NZ_OY781365.1, on the reverse strand, counting down.
TTTCCGGTGCCCCAGTTAACCAATGCCAAACGGTTGGCACGGGTAAATGCCCACATCGCCGACTGGCGGCTAAAATGTTTGTGTCCGCAATAATTGTAGGCGTCGGGTAAATTAAGGTTGCCACAGTAAATAGGTACACGTGGTGATAAGCGCGGAATATCGAGGCTAAACCAAACTTTGCCTCCAATTTCGTCGGGCAGGTCATCGCGCAGTTGTGCGATCCACGAGTACGAACAATACTGCACAGAAATGGGGCGGTGACGATAAACCGAATTCTCCTCCAATGCAATCATCAGATCGCGCTTATCTTTTGCCAACCATGGGTGTGCAGCCGGACTGATGATTGTATCGGTTATCTCTTCGCCATCGTCGTTCTTTGTTTTGTGCGCAACTTTCAGATTACGAATCATTTCAAATTCGGTACCGTCATAGGTTTGTTTGTATAGAGCAATCACATCGCTGATATTCACCTGTTTCTCCACTTTCACCGAGAAAGGTAACTCATCTGCATCGAATTTCAGGTTCAAACCCGGAGCCATCGAACTCAACACAAAATATTCGCGAATATCAAATGGTTTCTCTCCACTGTAGGCTTTCCAGAACTTAAATGTTTCTTTTCCGTCCCAAAACCCTAGCTTTTTAGCAACTTCAAAAACATTATCGGAAGCCATATAATAATCCGGGTCATCCAGATCCAGTTCGCCAATTCTCGAGATATTAGCTGAAATGCCCACATGATTATCCGGGATACGTTGGGCAGCCCAAACACCACCAATTTTATCGGGGCCTTCACCAAAAATTTCTAGCTGCCAAACCTCTTTCTTATCGGCAATGGTGATACATTCCCCGTAATCGGCAAAACCGTATTCGTTAATCAGTTCACCAATTAGTTTTATCGCATCGCGCGCTTTTGTACAGCGCTGCAGTGCAATCCGTTCCAGTTCTTCTATCAGAAAAAGTCCGTTTTCGTTTCGCAATTCTTTACGGCCGGTAATAGTGGTCTCACCAATTGCCAGTTGCTTTTCGTTGATGCACGGATAGGCGGTATTTAAATACGCATAGGTTTCGCGAGCCTCGGGAATTTCTCCTTTAAGCTCCATACCGTCCATACTCCAGGCAGTGTGCGTGTGCATGGTTCCCCAATATACATTGTGTGTTGTATCGCGATCGAATTTTTGCGCCGGCACAAAATTTACCCAGGTACGGTAATAAGCGTCGCAGGTGTGCGCGGTAATTACCGAGCCATCGTCGGTGGCACTTTTTCCAAACATGATGCTGGTGCAGCTTTCATTCCTGGTTTCGTCGGGTTGGGCAAACAAAAATGATGCTGATGAAAGAACCAGCATCACGAGTAAAGATATTCGTAACATAGTGCAAAGTTTTGTCCAAATTTAATAGAATTGACAGCTTGGACAAATTAAATAAGCACTATGCGAAAACTATTGTTTCAATTGAGATAAAATTCTTTTTGTTGTTAATGGCCGTCAATTCCGTGAAGCATCAAAAACGAATGCATCAGAATTTTATGAATCTCGGTTAAATATTCGTTTACTGCTTTGGTACTTCCCGGCAGCGAGAATACCAGCGTTTTATTTTTCACTCCGGCGATAGAACGGCTGAGTAATGCATTGGGTTTTTCTGCGCCATATTTCAGTCGGATGTGATCCATGATTCCCGGAATTTCCAAATCGATAAAGTTTGAAATGATTGCGGGGGCAATATCTCGTGGTCCGATTCCGGTGCTACCAGTTGTATAAATAATATCGTATCCGTCGTTGACAGCATTTTGAAGTTCTGTCTCCAATAACTCTTTTTCATCAGGAATTACAGTGCGCGAAGTTTCGCACAGGTAAGTTTTAGAGTTGAACCAATCTTTGCTCAGTTTCTCGAGAAGTGGCCCGCTTTTATCTTTGTAAATGCCATGGAACGCGCGGTCGCTGAGTGTAATAACTTTTATGCGGAATGATTTTGGAAGATACTCAAGTTCGTCGTTTTCAGAAAGTGTTCCCGGTTTTATTACCCGGCAGAAAATTCCTTCTTTGGGCATCACACATTTACCGGCCAATTGAAAAATCTCACAGTTGTCGCCGTGGCATTTTTTCCCGATTTGTGTTACTTCCAATTCAACATCACCTGCTCTGAACCGATCAAAAGGCATGGTTTTATGAACCACGATTCCTTCGGTAGTAATGTTTTCGGCAAACTCACCAAATTTGATCTCACGGCCTAGCTCTCCCTCAAAGCTTTTAATGCTTTCGGCAGCCAGCAGACTTATCTGACGGTGCCATTTCCCGGCATGTGCATCGCCCTCTATGCCTTCAAGATTTAGTTTTAATTCTTTACGCGGAGTTTTAATCGTGCCTTTCTTCTCCGAAATATTCAGTGATTTTATTTTGCAGGTCTGTGCTTCCATTTCTGTATTTATATTTTCTCCTTAAAGTCAAGTTTTACATTTCCCATTACCATGTTTTTATCAACGGCTTTGCACATGTCGTAAATGGTTAACAATGCAACATTCACTGCTGTTAAAGCTTCCATTTCAACGCCGGTTTGCCCGATGCATTTGGTCATGCTTTTTACTTGCACGCCATTTTCCTGAACTTCGGCTTTCACTTCAACTTTGGTTAGTTGCAGTGGATGACAGAGCGGGATCAGCCGCGATGTTTCTTTTGCTGCCTGAATACCGGCAATCTCAGCAATGGTAATTACGTCGCCCTTTTTTATCAGGCTTTCGTTAATCAGCCGAATGGTTTCGGGCTGTAAGGCAATAAAACCCGATGCTTTGGCTGTGCGTACTTGTTGTGGTTTGTGGCCTACATCCACCATATTTGCTTTTCCTTCGTCGTTGATATGTGATAACTGGCTCATATTTTATCCTCCAATATTTGAGAAATCGTGTGATTCTGTTCCTACTCCTTTTTCCGGTTTGTTGTGTAAAGCCTGGTTGTATGCTTCTTCGATACCCAACTCACGGGTGCTGTAACGCAATCCTGAATGCAGGCATGGAACGATAAATCCGTCGGCCGTTAAACGCAGGCGGTTACATATTTTGCAAATGCCACCTAAACCACCGTCAACAGCATAAAACTCGCCAGTGCGCAAATCCATCTGACGAATGAAACGCAACTTCAGGCCTTTCTTTTTGCAGAATTCCCGTACTTCCTGCTCATCCTCTTCATTTTCTCCGGGAATGCGCACAAAATTTATTTTCACCGGTAGAAGTCCGGCATCAATTGCTGCATCTATTCCACGCAACACATCATCAAGCTCTCCAACGCGGGTAATTTTTTTGAATTTCTCCGGGTTCATGGTATCCAGGCTGATATTTACCCGTTTTAATCCGGCAGCTTTTAGTGCTTTGGCATAACGTGGTAAGAGAACACCGTTTGTGGTCATTCCAATATCTTCAATCTCCGGAATAGCTGAAAGCTTGCTGATCAATTCAGGAAGATCTTTACGCACCAACGGCTCGCCTCCGGTAATTCGGAGCTTTCGAATACCAAGTTTAACTCCTGCCTTAACAATGTCGGTAATTTCGCCAAACGAAAGAATATCCTCGTGCTTTTTTAAAGGCAAACCTTCGGCCGGCATACAATACTCGCACCGGAAATTGCATCGGTCGGTAACCGAAATGCGCAGGTAGTTAATATGTCTGTTAAAGCGGTCGTACATATGCAAATTCGTTGGTTTGAATGGTGGAAACTCCCAGCGGTACTTCAAGTAATGCATTGGCAAAAGCCAGGGCATTTATATGTGCAGATCCGTGAAACGGAATCTCCGATATTGCTCCCTCGTTGTCAATAACTACTGGAATTATAGCGAGTCGGTTTGCTTTTTTTCGTTGAAAGGTGAAGTTCATTCGGGCTTTTATGCGCAACGGTTTGTAGTTGGCCCCGATAAGTTTGTAAATCGCAGGTTTTGCAATCAATTCAAACTGTGCGAACGACGACACCGGGTTTCCTGAAAGTCCAAAAACAAACTTTCTGTTGTTTTCCGAGAATGTCATCGGATTACCCGGTTTAATACCGGTGTGATCCCAGTAAATTTTAAAGCCCTGTTCCTTCAGAATCCCGGGAATAAAATCAAAATCGCCAACCGATGCTCCGCCGGTAAATACAACAAAATCGCTCGCTTGCAGTGCTTTGTTAAAACTGTTGGTGAGCAATTCGTAATCGTCAACCAGCATCAATTCATCCACAACTTCAAGGTTCATTTTCTCGAGCTGGGTGATAACCTGACTGGAGTTACTGTTTCGTATCTGTCCGGGTTTTGGCGTTTCAGCAGGAGAAACCAATTCGCTGCCTGTAGCAATTACCGTTACTTTTGGACGTTTTGAAACCAAAACTTCGGCGTAACCTGCACCGGCAAGCACCGCCATTTGCGGAACCGTTATAAGTTCTCCTTTATGAAGTAGCACTTCCCCTTTTTTATAATCTTCTCCCAGGTAACAAATATTCTTTTTTGTATTGGAGTTGGTGCAACGCACTGTATTTTCTGATAGTTCTTCAGCATCTTCAACCATAAATACACAGTCGCATTCGGTGGGGACAGCAGCGCCGGTCATAATTTTAACACACTGATTTTCCCCAATTTTTACGGACGCGATTTTGCCTGCGTTTATCACCTCCAGTACTTCCAACTCATTGGCAATGTCTTCAAGCCGACAAGCATAACCATCCATTGCCGATTTATTGAAAGGCGGCATGTTTAAATCGGCAATCACATCTTCTTGTAAAACGCGATTAAATGCATCCTCTAGTAATACTTTTTCCGTTAAGAAAACCGATGGTAAATTACTGATCAGCTGTTGTATTTCTTCAAATTGATTCATGAATTGAGTGAAAATTTATTGTTGATAAGCTGAATTCTGGCACAATCAAATGTAAGGTTTTTTCCATCGTTATACACCATTACGGGGTTGTAGGTGAGGTGCTCCGGTTTTCGGATTGGCGTTCCCTTTTTTTGAACATAAAAGAATAAACCCGGATTAACAATTTCATGTAATCCACCCGATTCACACACAATAGGGGTTTCGGTTATATAAGCCTTCAGATGTTCAAATGCTTCCGGAAGGTATTCAGGAGCAGCCATCACAAAAAAGACTTTTTCAGCTCCGGCTTGTAACATCAACGAACTGTCCTTTCCCGTATTCTGCTTTTCCTGTAAAATCAGGTAATTGTCATCGGCAATCAGTACATCCTCAGCTTTATGATCGTGAATGTGCGAAGTAATTTTTATTGCAGTAATTCCAGTGTATTTTGATAGTGATTTAATAAGCTGACAGGCGAAATAGGTTTTTCCCACATTTCTACCATTGCCTGCAATTAGCAGCAAGTTCGGGTAATCGATCCTGGTATCTTTTTGTACTTGTGTCATTATAAATGTTTCAGGGAAGGGAAGGAGCTTTAGTTCTAACAATGCAGAATTTGCTCTACCTCCTTTCCAATTTACCCCGGCCTTGCCGGGATGCGGGAGGACAACCTGTTTCCGGGTAATCCCATTGGCCGAAATTCCCTGGTATACACTTTAGGAATATCGGCTCGGAGCCGGAACAAATATAGTAAAGAATCTAGATGTTTAAATATGATAAAGATGGTGCTATACAACAGATCAATTATTTATATTGATTCTAATTGGACAATAGACCAAATAAGTAGATTGATTTTCTATTTTTATGGTAAATACAAAAACCTTTAATCATGCTCAGGTTACTTTCCTTTTTTATTACTTTTTTTGCAATTATTTCAACGGTCTCTGCTCAGAAATTAAAAAACGTACCGAATCGATAGGGATTTACAAAGAGGTTTATCACATTGATAAGAAGACAAAGTTTCGCAGTGGCGAGAGCTATATTGAGAATGTGAAAAGCGGTGAAAAAGTTGCCGCCGGGAATTATTCAAATGCTTCAAGAACAGGTAAATGGATTTTTCGCGATAGTGAATCAGGCGAAGATTATATGATTTATAATTACTCAAATGATAGCTTAATCTACTTAAATCAATCTTTGGTGGCGGATTCATTCCTGGTTAAAACAGATCTTGGTTACGAACTTAAAAAAGTAGATCGTCCTCTTTTATATATAGGCCTTAAGGATGAAATTACGAACCTAGTCGGGCAGGATTTGGAAATTCCAATTGAAATAATAAAAAATGGAAGAATAGGGATGTCTGTGCTCCAGTATTTTGTAGATGAAGAGGGAAATCTCTCAGGGCCAAGGCTTGTAAATGGATTTTCTCAGGAAATGGAACAAGGAATACATCAAAAAATATCTGTACTGTCAAGTAAATTTTTACCGGCGATAATTGATGGCAAGACCATCGCTTCCACGTTTTTTGTGCGCGTAAATGTTGGATTAAGCAATGAAACATTTGCTGCAGAACTGCTACCTCCTTACATTTTGCATATTGATGTTTACTACAGTATACAACCAACAGTAAAAAGGCAACCTGTGAGGATGGAGATACGCACTGTCGATTTCTCAGAAATAGAATAAGATTATCTTATTTGCCAGAGGTAATATAATCATGTTAATTAAAGGACAGGTTTAAACTTTAAACCTGTCCTTTAATTAGTTATTCTTCGCTAACAACTTCCTCTTCAACAATTGGATTGGTTCGCTCTGAAAAATAAGCTGAAATGATTACGATAGCCACAATTACAACGGCAATATAAACACCTGCCGGAATAGGAGCCGCTTCGCCTTGCGCATACGAGTGTAGGCCCGACAGGTAATAATTCACTCCGAAATAGGTCATCAGCACCGAACTAATTCCCAAAACAGCAGCCACGCTCATGGCAAAGCTTCCACGCATTCCCGGAATGCGGTGCATGTGCGTAATAAAAGTATACACCAAAACAGTTACCAGTGCCCAGGTTTCTTTCGGATCCCAGCCCCAGTATCGTCCCCAGCTTTCGTTGGCCCAAACACCCCCCAGGAACGAACCCAGCGTAACCATTAAAAGTCCGATTATTAAAGCTATTTGTATAATGTTTACCAATTCCTTTACAGTGTGGTTAATTCGATCTGAATTGCGTTTGTTTCTGAAAATCATTAAAAGAAGATTCAGGAAGCCAAGCAGTGCACTAATACCCAAAAATCCGTAACTGGCAGTAATAACTGCCACGTGAACGATTAACCAATATGATTTTAGAACGGGAACCAGGTTGGTAATTTCGGGGCTCATCCAGCTCATTCCGGCAACCATTAATGTTAATCCGGCCAAAACTGAGGTTAGCGATAACGTTATTTCCGAGCGTTTGGCAAAGATTAAACCTCCAAGTGCTGTTGCCCAGCTAATAAATACCATCGATTCGTAACCATTACTCCATGGCGCATGATTTGAAATGTACCAGCGTATACCCAGCCCGGCAGTTTCGGCAAGGAAAAGCAGCAAGATGAAGTAGAATGCAAAACTTTTCAGGAATCGTAATTTTATATTCGGATTAAAAAGCGAAAGCAGCTGTAAAACCAGTAGTATTAAACCGGTAAACATGAAGATCTTTGATAATTTACCAAATATGTTCAGGTTATTATAAATCACCTCCATTTTTACTTTGGTTGGCGACGGAATGATTTTAGCGCCAATATTTTGTTGGTTTTGTTTTAGGTTGTTCAGTAATTGATTGGCTGTTGCCCAATCGCGGATTTGAACCGATTGCAGGTAGGCAGAAACAGTTTGTCGGGCAAAATCAGCGGCCTCTGCAGGCAGTTCCTGTGCTTCGTTAATCGACACCCATTTGTGGTTATCGTCGTTAGGAACAGGAAAGATAGTTAGAAAATTGCCGTTAAAAATGGACATTAGAATATTAACACGTTCGTCAACATTCATAATTTCTTTATCGAACTTATTACGCAGATTACTTTCTTTGTTATAAGCTGCCTGCACTGATGAACTAAGTATGTATCCACCCATTTCGCGAGGTCTTACAATTGCATTGAATGAAGTGTATTTTCCATTCATACCAATTATTCTTCGCAATTCTGGATTCGCAACTTTTATAATTGCTACGTTTTTCCACATTTCAGGATTTGCCTGCATATCCAGAAAAACTTCGGTTGGAGTGAGACCCTCCCAGCTGGTTTTTTTGGCAACTTTTCTCAATATCTCCGATGCCAGTGTTGAAACGGGCTCAACACGCCCTTTTCTGTCTTGTATAAGCAGGCTTTCGAAAGATTTGGCGTGATCACTGTTTAACGGAGCAATAGTTGTATTTTGAGCTTGTGCACTTACACTAAGTAATAATCCTGTAACGAGAACAGCAAATAGCTTTTTTCGTTTTTCGCGCAACTGTGCCGATACTTTTAGCAGGCTTTTAAACCTGCTGTTTTTGTTGAATAAGGTAAGTATCATACCTATAGCAAGCAGCAGGTAGCCAAAGTAGGTTACCGATGTTCCGGCTGAATCGTGGTTAACCGAAAGTATTGTTCCACGTTCATCGGTATCATACGACGATTGAAAGAAGCGGTATCCCTTATATTTTAAAATATTATTCATAAAAATGCGAAACGGCATTTCTGTGGCACCGTCTTTTAAAACCACCTCGCTGGCGTACGACGATGGACTCATTGAACCCGGATATCGCTCCAATTGAAAATTTTTTAGATGTATGGCGAATGGTAATTTTATAACGCGGGCGCCGTATGAAACGGCCACGTTTAATCCGTTTAAAGATGTATTTGAAAACTGGCCAACTTCGCCCTTACGGCCATATACAATAACTTCCTTACTTTCTCCATTGCCCGAAACAGTGGCTTTCATTGCATCGGGGGCACTCATTCCCTGTGTAGGTTGCTGATAAGCCAGTTGTACTGAAGCAGTAGGTAAAAATTGTTTTACCGCAAAAGTGAGGTTTTTGTATGTATATGCTTTTTGAGTGTTAACTTGTGTTGCTGTATTGGGGGCTATAAATTCACTGTCTTCACTCATCATTCCTGCTGCCTGAATAGAGTCGTTGGCAGAAATAAACAAGTTTCCGTCTCTTAAAATGAGCTTAACATCAGCAGTTACATTGTTGCCGAAACCAAGCGTTAATCCGTTAATTGTTTTGGTGTTATTGTTGTGCAGTATAAAATCGTTTCTGGAAGTACCATTTACAACTGAAATGAGTGAAACAATAGGTTCTCCATTCGGATCGAGTACAATGTTCTCGACTGCCGATGGCATGAATTGTTGATTTTCGATGTGAATTGTTTGTCCTTTGAAATGAATTCTTTCCGAAAATCGGTTTGCAGTATAAGGCGAAAATTTTACTTCGGTCGATTCTTCAACCGATTCTGTTCCATCGCTAACTTTAACCGTAACGTACGAGGCATCAGATACAATAAAATCTGACGAGCTGTTCTCACGAATATGCATGGTGCCTTCGTAGCCGTAATAGCGCGTAATCATTGCGCCAATTCCAATAATAATAAACGCAATATGAAAAAGCAGAACAGACCATTTTTTGCGGGCAATAAGTTTGTATTTAAAAACACTGCCGATAAGATTGATAGAGAGAATGAATAACAAGATTTCGAACCAGCGGGAATTGTAAATCAGAATTTTTGCTGTGCTGGTTCCGTAATCATTTTCGATAAATGTGGCATAACCAATAGCTATTGCAAAAATTACCACCAAAATACCGGTAAAAAACATAGAAAAAAGGAATGAACTAAGCTTCTTCATAATTAGTAGTTGTTGTCTAGTTGTCTGAATAAAACACTAAAAAAATTCCTTTGTTTGGAAACAAAGGAATTTTTTACAAAATAAAAAATCTGACTTTTATTAATTTGTTGTAGGATCGTCGTGAGCAATAACTTTCACAAATTCGTCGAAATTCCAAGGTTTTTTAGGAGCTACGTGTCCTTCTGGTTTTTCGCCAAGGTGACAAGCTTTACAGGTTTCTTCTGTTGGTTCAGTCATTCCTTTTGAAAGCGCCATTTTTTTGTTCTTCATAATTGCAGCCGATTTGTAGTGACTACCAGGTCCGTGGCATGATTCGCATGAAACACCTTCGTCAGCTTTAAGACCTGCAAGTGAACCGCTATCAACAGATCCTGCAGTTGAGTGACATTTTAAACAAGTTGGATTTGTTTTGTCGGCACCTTCCAACGCATCCATTGCTGTAGCGTGTGGACCGGCTTCCCAAACTTTAAACTGCTCGCCTTTGTCGGGTTTGTTATGGCACATTTTACATTTTGCTGCACCAATGTATTTGAAGTTTTGGGCGGTCGCTGCAGTAGAGAAAATGATTGCAAGACCTAATAAAAAAATTACTTTTTTGATGTTCATAGTTGTCGTATTAAAAATTTATAATTCTCGTTTTCGTTAAAAGTCTGTTATAAAAATAATAAATATTGTGCCAAAAATTTAGTACAATGCTGTATGACACATTGAGCACATTTCTGTTTTCCATGCTTCTGCAATATCAACCGGATGTTGAAACTCTAAGGCTTCGAACGCGGTAGAATATTGCATGCTATCCTGAGTCCCCTGCGCTATAATATTGTGACACAGCGAACAATCTTTTGAAATCGTTTTGTTTTCGGTTGTTGCATGGCGGTCGTTATGGCAACGATAGCATCCGTCCGATTCCATATGGCCAATGTTATTTGGATATTCTTTCCAGCTGGCTTTCATATATGGGAAAATGTTGTTTGAATAATCGTCCTGAATGGTGGCTATTGCCTGATCTATTTCTGCTTTTTTAGTTTCGTAAACATCCGGATAACCACTTTCAAACCAATCGATAACCTGGTTTTTTATCGCGATCATTGCTGTGTCTTTCGTCGGATAATCCTGGTAAAGTGCCATCATAGCTGCCAGTTTTATGGCTGGTAGTTCGGTTGAAATTTTACCCTCTGCCATTGATTGATCGATAAAGTTTTGCGGAGCATTGTAATTGTGCGATGGCCGGTTGTGGCAATCTAAACAATCCATTACGCGTGTTTCCAACGAATCGAGTTGAGCTTCTGAAACCATACTCATCTCGTCGGTATAAATGTATTCTTCGCCGGTTTTTGTATTGGTATATTTTACCCACGGAATGATCTGACGTTTCTCGTCGAGTGCTTTGTATTCAATTTTAACCTCGGGGCTAATGTGTTGGTGAATACCTTTGATTACACCCTGAGGAGTTACTTGTGTACTTGTTTTTACCTGCAAATGAATGATACGTTCGGTATTTTCCTCGTCGGTTAAGAATGAATGTTTCACCCTCATTTTATTATCGTAGAATTTTTCGGGCCAGTGACACTCTTCACAAGTTTCGCGAGCCGGACGCAGGTTTGCTATTGGGGTAGGGATCGGTTGTGGATATTTATTGGCCAAAACCGAATATACCTGGTATAAACCCGAAAGTTTACTTTTTACATACCAGCTTGCTCCCGAACCAACGTGGCATTCCACACACGCAACACGCTCGTGAGACGAACCGTGATAAGTTACATATTCCGGCTCCATTACTTCGTGACATAATTTTCCGCAGAATTCTACCGATTCAGTATAATGAAAGGCTTCGTAACTTCCCACCGAAGAAATAATGAGTAAAAATATTGTTCCAATGATGAAAATTGTACTGGCGTTACGGGTAGCCAGGTTATTGAAATCAAGAATTGGCCAGTTTAAACTTTTGCCTTCTTTCTCAGCCAATCGTGCTTTTTTTCGGTAAATCCGCATTCCGATAGGGATCATAAGCAAGCCAACAATCAAAAATGCCGGAAGGATGATAAAAATGATTAAACCAATATACTGACCACCAAATCCGAAAGCAAGATTCAATAAAAATAATGCAAGGATACTGGCCAAATTGAAAACCGCTATGACTGCTCCGGTAATCGAGATCCAATTTCTTATGGAAGACGGTAATTTCATAATTTTTCGTTTATTGGTTTGATATAAAATCTAGTGATCCAAGATTATAATTTTCCTTTAATTATTCAAGATCAGGTACTTATTTATAAGTTGTCTACATACGAAATGCTAATTTGAAACTATGTTCTGAACATGAAGTTTATATATTTCTATAGATTTATATATGTGCCATATTTACTGTTTGTTATACTACTAATCTACTAGGTTAATGTCTTGAGAATTGTATTTTCTATTTTTTCGTTTTTTCGCCTTTTAGTGGAAAATTAAAGAGTAAATTATCAGTAATATCATCACTACGCCGGCGAAAAGTGCGGTGAATCCAAAAATTTTGATCGTTCTCATCTGCTCTTTTGTAAACTCTTTTTCAACACGAACGTCATTAATTTTTCCTGATTTTACCAATTGCTCATATTCGTGCGGACGGTCTTTTTTGTATTCTTCTTCCAATACATAACCGGTGAAAATTACAGTATCCATCGGGAACGATTCAGGACGCAAATGAGTATTAAAAAAGTGAATGGTAAAAATAAATCCCACGGCAAGTAATGCTTCGTCACTGTGAATAATCTGCGCAACGTTAATCAGCCAACCGGGCAGAAATTTGGTGAAGATTTCGGGGAACCACAACATCAATCCGGTAGAACCGATTACTAACACTCCCCAGAATACGGCGAAATAGTCGAATTTTTCCCAGTAAGTCCATCGTCCGTAATCAGGCCGCGGACCGACTCCTATAAACCACTTTATTGATGCCCAAAAATCGCGAATATCTTTACGGTTAAACATCAGCGAGTTACTGCTGAATATAAATTTGCTGACTTTAATTCCTTTTTTGAATTTCACTTTTAGCAGTGCTACCACATGGAATATAAAATATCCGAAGGTAATTAGCGCGGCTGTTCTATGAATAAAGCCTGCAATGTGTGCACCACCAATGGCTTCAGCCAGGTATTGCGCCCAGTCCATGTAAGCAAATTTCAATATCATTCCGGTTAGTGCGAGCAGGATGAAACTAACAATTACAAAAATGTGGGTGATTCTGTTTTTCTTCTGGAAACGCCTGATGTACATTTGCTTGCCCACCGGTTTTGGCTCTTTGCGTTTTTTTATCATAGCACCGAGCGAACGTGGTATCCATAACAATGTATGCAGCCGAAAAAGGCAAACACGCTTAAAAGTAATCCGGTCATGGCCCAGAAAGTATAGTATAGCCATGGGAAGTTGCTTTTGTCGTAGTGTGTGGCGTGTGTCAGGTAGCCGGTAAATTTCATATTGGCATCAGTATGGCACTTTGAACAGGTTGCAACAATATTTCGTGGACTGATTGTTGATTTTGGATTGTCCATACGGTAAATATTGTGCGCCCCGTGACAGTCTGAACAGCGGGCGGCTTCAAGATAGCCCAGTTGATATACTTTCCCGTGATAGGTTTCAAGATAGGTTTCAGCCAGTTCCTCGTGGCACTGTCCGCACTGCGAGCTAATTTCCGACATAAATTTACTTTCATGCACCTCCGAAATATTGTGGGCCGAGTGACAAGTTTCGCAGGTCGGGAATTTCAGTTCTTCGGTGTTGGCGCTAATTCCGTGCTCACTATCAATGTACTGGTCGTAAATACCTTTGTGACAATTTCCACATGTTTTTGCCAGGTTTGCCGGATTAACCGATGAACGCTCGTCATCTTCTTTCAGCATAAAGTGGGTGGTGTGACAATCGGTACAAATTGCAGCCGACAGCAGTCCTTTTTCTTCAAGGCTTCGGCCGTGAACGCTGGTAGAATAATCGTAATACGCGTCGGTTTCCTTCAGGTTAGTTCCTTCAACTGCCTGCCCATTTTCCTTATGACATTCGCCGCAAAGTTTTGGAACTTCAGAGCGGAAGGTTGGTGAATTTTCATTCTCGGAAGGAATAACCTTGTGCGACCCGTGGCAATCGGTACAATACGGTGCATTTTCGTGTTTGGCAAAGTAGGCCTTCCCGTGTCCGCTCTGGAAGTAAATATCCGACTCTTCGGCATGACAACTTGAGCAGTCCACTTTATCTGAAGTTTCGCAAGGGCGTGCAATGTTGGCGGTTACATCTGAGTGGCATTTAACACAGGTAATATTATTATGTGCAGAATTAATAAACTCATTCACATCAACGTATAGTGAAACTTGTTCGTCGTCCACAACTTTGTGAATGTCGGGTTGCTCATGACACTTTAAACAGGTTTTATCTGAAATATTCTCGATAATATTTTTCAGTTCTACTTTGTGGGGCGGGTGGCAGTCGGTGCAAGCCGGAATTGCCCCCGGACTTTTTTCCCAAAGTTCTTTGTCTATAATTTTTATATGTACATCCTCAATACGAGCGTGGCATTGCATACAGGTGGCCGCAATGTTTTTTTCCGAAATGCTCGAGTTCATATTGGTGTGTGGGAGAATGAGGTGATTGCCGTGACAATTGTTACACGTGGCAGTTACTACCAATCCACTATTAAATAATCCCCTACCGTGAATGCCTTGCGTGTAATTTTCTACAATGTTGTGTTCACCTATATTGTAGGCCCGTGCAACTGGTGCCCCTTCACGGTGGCAGGTTCCGCACAACACCGGGATGTTCATTTTATAGGTACGTGATTGCGGATCGGCCGAGCTCAGAATTTGGTGCGTTCCATGACACTCAGCGCAGTCGGGCGAATTTTTGTCTCCTTCTTCATACGAAATTCCATGAACACCGTCCATGTATTTGGTCATGGCCTCGTCGTGACAGTCGCCACAATTTACAGGTTGCAGCTTATCGGCATGAGGAAATTCCTCAACATCAGCATCGGTATGGCACGAAATGCATTCGAGATAACTGTGTACCGAATTTTCGAGAATACCGGCTGGAATGTACCTCGAAACTTCCCGGCCGTTTACGATGGTAAATAGTTCCGGGTCGTCGTGGCACATGGCACAATCGTCGTTTGATTGTGCAAAAGCAACCGATCCGGAAATTACGAGGAAACTAATCAGCAAAAAAGTCCTTACAACTCCTGGTAAATCACCAGAAGTACATTGTGACAGAACATTCTCAACAACCTTGTTGAACAAGTTTTTCATACCGCGCCCTATTTATATTAATAACTAATACTTCTAATCTCAGAGCGAGCTAACAACTTATGTATTGTGTGTTAATGTCTTATATCCTGTTTCCTGTTTTTGTTTTCGTAAGGCTACTATTGTTCTAAAACTAAATTTTTAAACGTGGTGCCATCCATTAATAATACTTCTGAAGTTCTCGATAGGTGATTTACCAATTGATGCAATATAAAGATGGATGATCAGAAAGATTGAAATAAAAAATCCCATAGCTGAGTGGGTTACTGCTGTAATTAGTACACCACTAACATTATAAATTTTATTAAATATCAGCTCGGGAAACATTAATCCGACACCCGAAATAATTACCAAAGGAACAATTAGGTACATAACGGCTATGTATGTATATTTTTGCAGCGGATTGAATTTTCGTTTTTCCGAAAGTGGGTAAGGGGCTTTCATCCCGTGAAACATTCCCCAGGCGTAGTAGTAAGCCTGTTTCATCGGGCGTTTCAAAAAGTTCCTGGGCTTAACAATGTAAAACTTCTTATTTGAGGTTACCATGTTACCTATTAAGAATAACAGGTAGTTTAAAGTAATAATTACTCCGGCATAGTTGTGTACCGTAATAATCAGTTTAAAGCTTATAATTGAATCCTCAAAACCAGAATTCATGCTTATTCCTGTAATGATAAGAAGAATAATACCCAAGGCATTTATACCGTGCCAAATGCGTAACCAAAGCGGGTAAAAATATATTTTGTTCTCTGAGCTCATTGTTATTTCTTTTTGATGATAATTCTAAATATTACGTGGATGATAATTCCTGCAAATGCTGCAAAAAAGATGATCAAACTTATTGTTTTCAAAATTGGAATTTGGTGCGATCCAATCACGTAATTTTCATTCGAGAGCATTCCTAGTGCACTTCCGTCTTCGGCTCTTTCCTGCAGATTTTGGTATTTGTATAACGATGCTTTTAGCAATGAATTAGCAGAGTGACATTCGGCGCAACGGCGCACCGCCTGATCTCTAGAAAGAATATTGTGCGAAACCATTAAGTCGTCTTCAACGGCTGTATGACACTCGATACAACGTACATGTTTGAAATGGAGCTCCTGGTTAGGTAGCCAATCGTGAATATCAACAACTGCTGCTATTTGATTCTCAGAAACCAAACTTAATCTTTTCATATCGTTATGGCACGTTAAACACATCGCGTTACTGATTTCAACAATTTCAACAACACTGCTGCTAGTTCGCGCTGTTGTTGAGTAATAGTGCTGATCGTGACATTTCGAACAGGTGAAATTATCTCCAAAATTTTGATAGTGTACGCTCTTTTTAACTTCTTCGTCTATCTTTTCAAACTCGTACTTTGCAAACGACTCATCGCCGGCATGGCAATCCAGACATGTCATCATTGGCTCAAGTTTTAACGAGGCCACATGCGGATAAGTCATGTAATCAAACGAGTGACAATCGGTACAGTCGAAATTTTGATGAACACCGGCACGTAATCGCAAGGTATCGATTATCAGGTACGGATTCATCAGTCGTTTCTCCTCAGTATCCATCATATCGTTATGAAATGAATAGGTTTGCTGGGAGTGACACTGCAAACAATCGTGACTTTTTGGATCATCGTAAAATTGTCCGGAACTGTGAAAAGAGATAGCCAGGAACAACAGGATTTGTAATGATATGAAATATTTCATGGATTAATCGGTATATATAAGTCTCAAAATTTAGCAACACTTTTGTTGAATGAAAAATGGTAATATCGGTTTTACTGATATTACCATCCTCATTGTATAGTTTTATTAACCGTTTAGAACATCCAGATACGGGTGATGGTAAAACCAATTGCCAAACCTTTATTAGTCCAGTCTTGTTGGTTATACATCATCATATCTTGCGGAAGTATTCCCTGTGCAGTTCCAACATATATTTGGAATGCGTGAGTGAATGTGAAAAATTCAACACCCACCGACAGGTTTTCTTTCGCGTGTGTATCCCATGTATGTTGCTCGGTAATATCTTTAATCTTAAGCGGTTTGTCGTAATTGAAAATAAAAGATCCCTGTGGAGAGAATTTTACTTTACCACTTACGTGCACTCCCACAACATCGTGGTTGTAATCCCATGCAGCCATATTGTAATGTGTAAAACTTGCACCGGCTTGTAAAGTAAAGCCTTCGCAAAATTTACGGGTAATCATAGCTTGCGAGAAATAAGAGAGTCGGTCATTCAAATCAATGTAATTAGGCATGGTTTGCCCTTTTGTATCTACGGTTCGTCCTGTACCAATCGATTCTGCATTTCTGCCATCAACAGCTACATTACCAAATAAAGTAAACGAAACCGGCATTCCACTGGTTTTTTGCTGAAGTACTTTCCACTTTGCATTAAAATCAGTGTACATAAATTTTTTGGTGATACCTGCGCCAATCTGAAAGTTTTTGAGTGGCACATAATTTAGTCCTAAACGTACATTAGAACCCGGAGCATAAATTCCCCACAAATCTGATTTTCCGTTTTCCAGAGAACCAAATTTGTGTTGAATAACAAATTCCAAAGTTCTTGCGTCAGGAATAAAAGATGTTTGCGCATCAATCAGTATGCCGCTGTTAAAGGCGTATACCGGATCTGCTTCCTCTTCCTGTGCAAACGAGTTGGAAAAAGTTACTCCTAAAATAATCAGAATCAATATATATTTTTTCATCATTATCAGTTTAGGTTTTTTAATTGTTTTGAGCTCCTTGCGTTATCCAGGTAAGCACCAAAGCAGCCTCAGCTTCAGAATACTTCACATGACTTCCCGATGGGCTTGGTTTTGTGTAAATCAAACTTGATGCAGGATCAGAAGTATTGATATAACGGCTGCTGTTAAGCGAAGAATACGCATTTGCAGGTGTAAGATCTGGCATTTGGTTGCCGGTGGTATGGCATGATGTACATTTAGAGAAGATAGGAGTAATCTCAGCTGAAAACGATACTGCAGGAGCATCGGGATCAGTAGGATCTATTACTTCTTCTTCAACAATCCAATTGTACGAACAACCACCAAAAATCAATCCGATAAAAAATATTGATAATATAATTTTTAGTGCTTTCATAATATTCAAGTTTCGTGAAAAAAAAGACTTCTCAAGAGAAGTCTTTTCACTCTATTTCTAATGATTAATGACTTGCAGTTTCTCCTTCGAGAGCTTCGATAGAGTTGTGAAGAAGTGCTTTTACGTATGGTGGATTGTGTGCTCCCATACTGCGATCTTCCTCTAGACCAATCCAGTTAAAGAATGCTTGAACCTGAACAAGTGGATAAGTTCCAACGTGTGGATGATAACCATCATCATCGTTTCCTTCAACAACACCCAAATCAATGAGTTTGTCTCTCAGTTCAACTAATAATTCTTCAACTTCAGTTTGAGTAGCGCCGTGGTCAAAGTTCTCTTCTTCAACACCATGACAAGTATTACATGCGTTCAAACTTGGATTGAATGAGTGCCCACCCTGGTCGTTACCAAATTCTGCCATATGACATCCAGTACATGAAGCTTGCATGTGGTAGCTGCTTCCAGCCTCTGGATAAGCTATAGATCCTGGAATTTCAGCCATTCCCATACCTGCTACAACGTTAGCTTGCGCTCCATGGTGTGGTCCGTAGTGTGTACTTGTAATTCTAAACGAATCTGGTAATTCTTCTAATCCATAACCGGGTTCTGCTCTTCTAGACTGGTGACAATTTGCACATAAGTTGCTGTTTCCACCTAAATCCATAGTTACCGTATTGTCAAAAATAGGATTAATTGGATCATGTAAACGTAATGCATAATCGTTTGATTCGAATGTTTCGTGAAGACCATGACATGTATTACATTCCCATGGTGAAGGGTTTGTAATATCCCCAAGAACTTCACCTAAGGTTGCATACTGAACAAAACCCTCGTGAGAGTGGCATTGTGCACATGATGCACGTCCGCCAGCATAATCAACAGCAATAGCGCCCACAGCGTGTGCAGACATCCAGAACTGTCCTTGCTTAGCTTCCATATTAGTTCCTGAGTGGCATACTAAACAAGTAACTTGTCCATCAACACCATCAGTTCCATCGGTTCCATCAGCACCGTCAGCACCAGCAGGTCCCATAGGCCCTTCTTTTGTACATGAAGAAAACATGAATGCCAGGATAAAGCCTAGCATGAATAATTTTGAGATAGATTTGTAGTTCATAACGTAGTATATTAGGTAATAATATTTGTAATTCCTGTTAATGCGATAAAAGTAGTAGGATAACTATTATAAAATATAGGGGGCGAAATGATATAACTAAATAAGGAAATTGATAATTGACAATTCCAATATTGATATATATCAATTATCCGTTTTCGCTAATCGAAACTAATGAACTTTCGTCTAATATACTGATTGTATTACCCTTGGTATCGATGTACTTTGAGTCTTTAAATTGGTGAAGTATCCTTACAAAGCTTTCTTTTGTCATGTTTGACATTTCGGCCAATTCCTGCCTCGTAAGAGGTACCGAGAAGCTGTCGGAGTTGAAAATTTCGTTCTTCAAATACAGTAATGTGTCGGCCACTCTGCCGGGCATATATTTCTGAGTGTGGTCGACCAGTTTTTTTAGCAAATAGTTGTTTTGTTTGGTATGGTTGCGAAGTAATTTAACAGCAAATTCGTTGTTTTTACCAAAAATGCTTGTAAGATTGGCCGAATCAATCATACAACACTTTACCTTGGTAATTGCCGATACACTAAAATGCTGAAAATTACCATTAAACAACCCGCCACCACTAATAAAGTCGCCGGCTTTGGCAATGCGTACAATAACATTCTTACCGTTGGCACTTTCAACATAAAACTTAGCCAGTCCTTCGTTAATACAAATTACAGAAGTTGATGCCGTATTTTGTTTGGTAATTGTTTCGCCAACATTATATACAATTTGTCGTTTTTTATCAACCAGAAGGTCAATTTCGTCTTTGCTTAGTGGTGAAAAAATGTTGTTTTTTTGTTGTTCGATACACGATTTGCAACCTCCTCCATGAAGCTTACTCCTGTTGTTACAATTTTCGGTACTGTTATGCGCCATTTTAAAGTTTTGGTATTTAGTTAATTATAGTTGTCAGGTTTCTAGTCTCATAATATTTAGCACAAATCTATTTTGAACCTCAACATAGTAAAATATTTCAATATTTAAAAGTGTAGATTACTACTTATTTTATATGAACCAATGTGAAAATTAGTTATAAAAATTGGGAATAAATGAAGATGTTATCGAAAAACAGAGCAAGACTTTTCTGTTTTCCAGCAGGTCGGAATTACTTATATGTCAATATAAGTACAAGTAGAATTTGAGAAAAACGAGTGAAAAAGGGGGAGATAGATGTATATTTTATCAGGTAAGCCGTGTACCGCGCCCTGTTGCAATATTTTCGGGATTGGTGATCAGGATTTCCTGCACGCCTTTTGCTTTTGCGCGGAAACCATTATCGAGCTTCGGAATCATTCCTTCACTTATCGTACCATCGGTTTTGTATTCATCGAATAATTTATAGTTCAGGTCGTAAATCACCGACGCTTCATCGTTTGGATCGCGTAAAACACCACGTTTCTCAAAACAATAGAATAGGTAAACCTTAAAGTAATTCGATAATTCGATGGCTAACTCGGAAGCGATTGTATCTGCATTGGTATTTAGCAGCTGGCCTTTTGCATCGTGAGTTAGTGGTGCAACAACCGGAATAACGTTCTCATCAATTAGCATTCGAAGCTCGCGGGCATTTACGTCGTCAACATCACCAACAAAACCGTAATCAACATCTTGTATCGGGCGTTTGTGGGCTTTTATTAAGCCGAGGTCGGCCCCGGTAAGACCAACGGCATTCATGTCTCGTGCCTGCAATCCGGCAACAATCTTTTTATTTACCAAACCTCCATAAACCATGGTAACCACTTCCAGCATGTCGGCGTCGGTAATACGGCGGCCATCAACCATTTTGGTTTCAATTCCCAGTCGCTTTGCAATCTCAGTAGCTGTACGTCCACCTCCGTGAACCAGTAATTTATTTCCTGAAATTTTACGAAACTGATCGAGCAGTGCATCTAACGATTCAGGTTCTTCAACTACTTTTCCGCCTACTTTTATGATTGTTAGCCTATCCATGATTTTGCTGATTACTTTTTATTTATTGTTTGTTTCGTTTGAAGAACGTTGGTTCCGACTTAAAATTGTTAGTACAAAGTTACGTTAGTGTGCTTAGAGTTTTAGAAAATTCTCTAATATTTTTGCGCCGATTATCCCGCTTTTTTCCGGGTGAAATTGGGTTGCATAAAAATTATCGCGGTGCAAAGCAGCACTAAACGGAAGAATATAGTCGCAGGTGGCAATGGTATGCTCGCTTTTTTCGGCATAATACGAGTGCACAAAGTAAACGTACTCATTTTCCAGGTCGGCCGTAAAAAGGTCGCTTTTCAGGTCTTTAATGGCATTCCAGCCCATGTGCGGAACTTTGGTAACATATTCTTCGCCCGGTTTGGGAATAAAACGTTTTACTTGCTCATCGAAAATACCCAAACAATTGGTATCATTTTCTTCCGAGTGCGAGCACATCAACTGCAATCCGAGGCAAATACCCAAAACCGGTTGTTTCAGCGAAACGATCAGTTCATCGAGTTTGTTTTCGCGCAGGTAAGCCATTGTTGTGCTGGCCTCGCCAACTCCCGGAAAGATCACTTTATCGGCATTTCTGATCTTGTCATGATCCGCAGTAATCTCCGCATTCACACCCAATCGGTTAAGCGCATTGTTTACCGATTCAATGTTTCCGGCGTTGTATTTTATTATTACAATGTTCATTTCAATTCCGGGTTTTATTCTTTCAACAAAAAATCGATCACTTCCACCATTTCATTGAATTCGTCTTCTTTAAAAAGGCGTGTCATGTAAACAATCTTTCCTGTTTTGTCGACAATAACGTTACGGGTAACACCGGCTCCTTTAGCGGCAAAAGTGTAAAAGATATCAGCACCCGGATCAAGTGCCAGCGGATAAGTAATTTCCATCGTTTTTTTGAAATCTTTCACCTTATCGAGTGGCTCGTCCATGTCAACACCAATTAATGCAAAATCATCGTTGTTTTTATGTTTTTGCCAGATCTCTTTTTCAATGTGTGGCATTTCTTTGCGGCACACCGAACACCAGCTGGCCGTAAATTGCAACATGGCTACTTTTCCTTTTAAATCGGCGGTTGACACTTTTGTGCCGTCGGTAAGTTCCATTGTAATATCGGGTATGTGCTGACCAATTTTAACAATGTAACCGTAATCGGCCGGAATTTCCTTTTCCGGAATGGTGCTCAATTGGGCAAATGCTGACATGGCTATTAATGTTATGCTAAGGATGGATAGTAGCTTTTTCATATTTCTTTTATTACAGTTTTTAGTTAAACACAACCGTTCGGTTTTTATATACCAAAACTTTGCGCTGAAGGTGTTTGTAAACAGCTTTTGAAAGGACAATCTTTTCCAGATCGCGACCCTTGCGAATTAGTTTTTGTACCGTATCAACGTGGCTGCAACGGGTAACGTCTTGTTCAATAATTGGGCCGGCATCAAGATCGGAAGTTACATAATGGCTTGTTGCTCCAATAATTTTAACTCCACGCGTATGTGCTGCATGATAAGGTTTTGCACCCGCAAATGCCGGTAAGAACGAATGGTGAATATTAATCACTTTATTTGGGTAGTTCTTTACAAAATCTTCCGAAAGGATCTGCATGTAACGCGCCAAAACCACAAAATCAATGTTGTTTTCTCTAAGCAGTTTTAGCTCAGCGGCTTCCTGTTCTTCTTTGTTTTCTTTATTTATCGGGAAATAGTGAAAATCAATATCAAAACGTTCGGCAACCGGACGTAAGGTTTCGTGGTTACTAATAATCATCGGTATTTCCACATCCCATTCTCCGGCAGTATAACGCGCCAGAATATCGAATAAACAGTGCGGCATTTTCGATACAAAAAGTGCCATGCGCGGAACTTCATTCGAAAAGTAGATCTTCCAGTTCATTTGCAGCGGACTGCCAATCAAGGTGTCGAAATACTCACCGATTTTATCGGCAGGAATCGCGAAGTTTTCCAGTTCCCATTCAACACGCATGTAAAAGATCTTTTCCTGTCGATCGACATGCTGATCGAGGTAAAGGATATTTCCTTTGTTTTTATTCAGGAATTCAGTTACTGTTGCAAGAATTCCTTGTTTATCAGGACAGTGAATTAACAGTATTGCAGTGTCCTTTTTTTCGTGTAGAGTTTTTATCGTTTTCATATTTTTTAACCGCAGAGGGAGCAGAGAACTACCCAGAGTTACGCGGAGTTTTATTTTTTGTATTTGTTAATTACTCTTTTTAGTCCTTTTACAAGTTGGAGAACATTAAAGTTTATTAATAATCCAATTTTGCTATCGTTTAGCTTTAAGTAAGTTAGAACCTGAGCTAAATGAATATCGCTTAATGCTTCAACCGATTTTATTTCAACAATTATTGTATCCTCAACCAATAAGTCTAGTCTATAACCGCATTCAAGCTTAACATCTTCGTAGATAAGAGGAAGAGGTTTTTCTTTTTCAACTTTTAAACCTGCTTTCTTTAGCTCGTAAAAAAGACATTCCTGATAAGCAGATTCCAATAACCCAGGTCCCAGATTCTGGTGTACTTTAATCGCACATCCAATGATTTCTTCTGTAATTTGATTTTCAATCATATTCTGAGTTCTCTGAGTTTTCTCTTTATCTCTGCGGTAAAAATTTATAATTTTCCTTTTGTTGATGGCAAATCGAAGTTAAAAACATCGCGGCGTATTGCCATTTTTATCGATTTTGCCAATGCTTTGAAAATCGCTTCAATTTTATGATGTTCGTTGGCTCCTTCAGCTTTGATATTCAAATTACACAACGCCGCATCAGAGAATGATTTAAAGAAATGCATAAACATTTCGGTAGGCATGTCGCCAACCATTTCGCGTTTAAATTCGGCTTCCCAAACTAACCACGGGCGACCGCCAAAATCAATAGCAGCCATTACCAGGCACTCGTCCATTGGCAGGCAAAATCCGTAACGTTCCATACCCAGTTTATTGCCAACTGCATTTTTAAATGCTTCGCCTAAAGCCAGCGCCGTATCTTCAATCGTATGATGTTCGTCGACCTCCAAATCTCCTTTTACCCGGATATCGAGATCAACGCCACTATGACGGCCAATTTGTTCCAGCATGTGATCGAAGAAACCCAAACCGGTTGAAATATTACATACTCCCGATCCATCGAGATTTAGCGAAACAGAAATTGCCGTTTCTTTTGTGGTTCGTTCAACTTTTGCAGTTCGTTGTGGCGAGGCCACACAAGCGTAAATATCATCCCAGTCGTCGGAAATCAATGCACAAACATCCGCCAGTCCTTCTTTTTCCAGTTCTTCCACCTGGTCACCGTTATTAATGAAAATACCTTTTGCTCCAAGGTTTTTCGCCAGCATAATATCGGTTTTCCGATCGCCGATTACAAAACTGTTAGCCAGGTCGTAATCGCCCTCGATGTATTTTGTTAGCATTCCGGTTGCCGGTTTGCGTGTTGTTGAGTTATCTTCAGGAAAGTGGCGATCGATACATATGTCGTCGAAAGTAACACCTTCGTTTTCAAATGCTTTTAGTATAAAATTATGTACCGGCCAAAACGTATCTTCCGGAAACGAATCGGTACCTAAACCATCCTGGTTGGTAACCATTACCAGCTCGTAATCCAGGTTTTTGCTGATGTAGTGCATATTGCGGAAAACCTTGGGCAGAAACTCCAGCTTATCAAATGCATCGATTTGTTCGTCGGCAGTTTCGTAATTCAAGGTACCGTCGCGGTCTATAAATAGTACTTTCTTCATCGTTTTTAAATTAGTTTTTTAAGCGCACTTAAGAGGCTTTCGTTCTCTTCGGAATTACCAATGGTTATTCGTAAACTTTCGTCGCACAAATGTACTTTCGAACGGTCGCGAACAATAATGCCTTCTTCAACCAGGTAGTTGTAAATACCGCGGGCATCGTGCATTTTTACCAGCAGGAAATTTGCTTCGGATGGATAGACTTTAACCACAAACGGAAACTCAACAAACAGCTTTTCCATTTTTTCGCGCTCGGCAATCAATAGTTTCACCCATTTCTGTACGGTAACTTTTTTGTCGAGCAGTTCCATCGCTTTTTCCTGGGTAAGAATATTCAGGTTGTACGGATATTTTATTTTGTTCAGAATGTCAATCAATTCTTTGCTTCCGAAAGCCATGCCCAAACGAATTCCGGCCATTCCCCAGGCTTTTGAAAAAGTTTGCAGAATTACCAGATTGGGATAATGCTCCAGCTCTGCCATTAAGGTTTTTCCCGGTGCAAAATCGATGTACGCTTCATCAACAATTACCAGCCCGTGAAATTGATTGGCCAGCTCCAGCATCGCTTCTTTTTTCAGACTGTTGCCGGTTGGATTGTTGGGAGAACATAAAAATATCAGCTTGGTGTTTTTGTCGGTTTCGCCAAGAACATCATTAATGTTCAGCTGAAAATCCTCAGTTAGTGAAACTTTGCGAAGTTCAACACCTGAAATATCTGCAGCTACTTTGTACATGCCGTAAGTTGGGTCGATGCTAACCACATTGTCTTTTCCCGGTTCGCAAAAAGCACGGATAAGCAAATCGATCGGTTCATCGCTGCCATTTCCCAGAAAAATATTTTCAGAACCTACCTTTTTTAATACCGCAATCTTTTCTTTTACCAATCGCTGTAAAGGATCGGGATAACGGTTGTATGGTTCGTTAAAAGGATTTTCGTTGGCATCGAGAAAAACCATCGCGTCGCCACTGTACTCGTCACGTGCTGATGAGTATGGCTTCAGGTTTTTTATGTTCTCGCGGAGTAGATTATTTAGTTCCATTTTCTTTAATCTGATTAAGGCGTAAAGTTACTGCATTTTTGTGCGCTTCAAGCTCTTCGGTAGCAGCCATTTTTTCAATAGCCGGACCAATTGTCAAAAGTCCTTCTTTACTAATCTCCTGGAATGTTATCTTTTTTAGGAAACTATCCAGATTAACACCACTGTACGATCGTGCCCAACCGTTTGTAGGCAGCGTGTGATTCGTGCCGGAAGCATAATCACCGGCACTTTCAGGTGTGAATTCGCCCAGAAATACCGATCCGGCGTTAGTGATTTTATCGGCTAGTTTCATATAACTTTTTGTACTGATGATTAGGTGTTCCGGCGCATATTCGTTGATTAAATCTACCCGTTCAGCATCATCCGAAACTACAATCAGAACACTGTTCGAAAGTGCTTTTTCTGCCAGTTCTTTTCTTGGCAGTTGAGCTACCTGCGCTTCAACTTCGGCAACTACTTTCTTTAAAGTTTTTTCGTTATTGGTGACCAGTACCACTTGGCTATCGGCACCGTGTTCGGCCTGCGACAAAAGATCGGAAGCCACAAAAGCCGGATTTGAAGTTTCGTCGGCAACAACCAGTACTTCCGACGGACCGGCAGGCATATCGATTGAAACTTCGTTCATGCTGACCAGCTGTTTGGCAGCTGTTACGTATTGATTTCCCGGACCAAAAATCTTGTAGGTTTTTGGAACTGTTTCGGTTCCGTACGCCATTGCTCCAATGGCCTGTACACCACCCAGTTTATAAATTTGAGTTACACCTGCAACTTTTGCGGCAAACAAAATTGCAGGATGAATTTCGCCACTTTTATTCGGTGGTGAGCAAAGAACAATTTGTTTACAACCCGCAATTTTTGCCGGAAGAGCCAACATCAAAACCGTTGAAAAAAGTGGTGCTGTTCCTCCGGGAATATATAAACCCACTTTTTCGATGGCGACCGGTTTCTGCCAGCAGATAACGCCCGGACGGGTTTCCATTTTTTTGACTTCCGGCATTTGAGCGCTGTGAAAAGCTTTGATGTTTTCTGCAGCTAAAGCAATCGCGTCTTTTAAATCCTGATCGATCGTGGCTTCTGCTTTGGCAATTTCTTCCTCTGAAACCTCAAATTTGTCGACTTTTACACCGTCGAAACGTTCGGTGTATTCGCGCAGTTTTTCATCGCCCTGCTCGCGAATTTCTGTTAATATGTTTTGCACACGGCCGTACAATTCCGAAACATCGAAAAGCGGACGTTTTAAAATTTCGGTCCAGGTATTTTTGGCCGGATTTATATAAGTTTCCATGAAGTCATTTTTTATTTTCAACTGCAAAGCCTGATTGCTGCCCGAAATTAGCAAATTATTGCTTTTGCTTTTTTGTAAAGCGGATTCAATCGTACAACGTTAAAAAATCATTTTCTCTATTGGAACTACCAAAATTCCTTCGGCACCGGCTTTTTTCAATTTGCCAATTACATCCCAAAAGTCATTTTCTTCAATTACCGAGTGCATCGAGCTCCAGCCTTCTTTTGCAAGTGGCACTAAAGTTGGTGATTTCATTCCCGGAAGCAACGAAGTTATTACTTCAATTTTTTCGTTTGGAACATTCAGAAGAATGTACTTTTTACCTTCAGCACGTTGTACCGACTCGATTCTGAAAATCAGTTCGTCAAGAATCTCTTGTTTTTCAGCTGATAAGTTAGGGTTGGCAATCAATACCGCTTCCGATTTCATAACAACCTCAACTTCTTTCAGGCGGTTGCTCACCAGCGTTGATCCCGAACTTACGATGTCGAAAATCGCATCTGCCAAGCCAATTCCCGGCGCAATTTCTACCGATCCGGTAATTACGTGAATCTCTGCTTTAATGTTGTTTTGGTCCAGAAACTTTTTCAGAATAACAGGGTAGGAGGTGGCAATTTTTTTGCCGTTGAAGAATTCAACTCCCGGATAATCGAGAGACTTTGGAATAGCCAGCGATAGGCGGCATTTCGAGAATCCAAGACGTTTGGCAATTACCACGTTCTCGTCTTTCTCTGCCATTTCGTTCTCGCCAACAACGCCAATGTCGGCAACACCGTCGGCAACGGTTTGCGGAATATCATCGTCGCGTAAGAACAAGGCATCCATCGGGAAGTTTTTCGCTTCCGATACCAATTTTCGTCTACCTACGCTCAATCCAATTCCTGCCTCGTTGATCAGGCCCATTGAGTCTTCGTTTAACCTTCCTTTTGTCTGAATAGCAATTTTGAGTTTTTCCATGTCTGTTTTATATAAAAAAAGGCCTGCCTTTAATGGCAAGCCTTTATAAATTAATATCGTTGAGTTTGAACAAAACAATTACAGCCTACCCGATGGTTGGTTTTTCCAATGATGGCCGTGATGTAATGTTCTTGCTGTCATATCAGTTATTTTGCTGCAAGTATAATTATAATATTGAATTGAACAAGCATCAGTGGTGTTAATTTAAAATTAAAGTTAAGTAGAATTCAAATTGTGATTTTATGTCTTGGTTGTTCCGTTTTTGATCGATGAATAAATTTGTTAAAGAATTTTGTGAATTGCAATCGATTGCATAAGTTTGCAGCAAACTTAAATCAATATGAATAAAACGATTCTAATTCTTCTTGCCACTGTTCTGCTAAGCGGATCTTCAATGGCACAAAAAGCCGGAAATGAAAAGCTTTTTAAAGACAAATACATAAAAAAGACCATGACCAAAGCCCTGAACTGGCAATTGGATCATCCAAAACACGAGTTGTACGACTGGACCAACGGTGCATTTTATGCCGGAGTGTTTGCAGCCTTCGAAACAACCGGTTCGAAAAAGATATGGAAGGCCATGTACGAAATGGGAGAGGCCAACGAATGGAAACCGGGACCACGTTTACATCATGCCGACGACCATGTGATTTGCCAGACTTACATTGATATGTACCGGGTGTCGGGTGATAAAAAAATGATTGCCCCTTTTATTGCAACTATGGATAAATTTATGGAAACACCTTACGAAGCCGAAGGTATTTTCGAAAAAACATGGTGGTGGTGTGATGCACTATTTATGGCACCTCCGGCATTTGTAAAACTGGGAATGACTTTAGACGATGATAAATACCTGAAACTTTCGGATAAATTGTGGAAGGAAACCTACAACTTGCTTTGGGATAAAGAATACCATTTGTATGCCCGCGATATGAGTTATAAATGGAACGAGCCCGTAATTGAAGAAAAGCACGAAGCCAACGGAAAGAAAATTTTCTGGTCGAGAGGAAACGGCTGGGTTATGGGCGGTTTGGTTCGTGTACTTTCTGAGTTGCCGGAGGATTATCCGAACCGCGATTTTTACATTCAGAATTACAAAGAAATGGCGGCAAAAATTGTTTCGCTGCAACAGGAAGACGGATTGTGGCGTGCCAGTTTGCTCGACCCGGAATCATTTCCCGGAGGAGAAGCCAGTGGATCAGGTTTTTACTGTTACGCTTTGGCGTGGGGAATCAATAATGGAATTCTGGACAAAGACACTTACCTGCCTGCAGTTGAAAAAGCCTGGGTAGGATTAAATGGTTTGATTCAGCCCGATGGACACGTGGGCTGGTGTCAGCCAATTGGTGCCGATCCACGAAAAAACTTCGAAGCTGACAGTTGGGAAGTATACGGAACAGGAGCCTTTTTACTGGCTGGCAGCGAGGTGAAAAAACTGTATTAATTTATCGATTTTAGCATATAAAAAGGCCGCTGCAAATCATTTTGCAGCGGCCTTTTTACATATTGTAGTGAAACTATTTCACCTTTTTGGCAGTAATCGGAATTTCACCTTCGGGGCTGTTTACAATTCCTTTCATTTCCTCTCCTTCAATGGTAATCTTCAGTGTTACGTAATCGTAATCAACGTATAAACCAAATTTTAACACTCCATCTTCATAAGTTATATCTTTCAGATCAATCTTGTACCCGTCTTCCAGTTTTACGTGACCGGTCAGGTTACCTTCTTTTTCTTCAAATACTAGATTTCCGGCATTGTAACCGTAAGGTGCATTCGGAACTTCGTATTTCCATTCTCCAATAACTTCTTTGTTGTTCCGAGAATTGCTTGCATTAACCGTAATGGTTGCAACAAAGAGGACAAAAACAAAAAACATTAATTTTTTCATTGTATAAAAATTTATATGTGATTTTAAATTGCACTTATTTAGTGTGTTACAAAGATTAGGAGCAACATTTGTTTTTGCAAATTAAAGGGACGAAATTCGCTATTTAGGGACGAATTTTTGGTGGCTAGGATAAAACGGATAAAAGCAGGGGCGAATATTTTTCAGATACCGGAATAGTAACTTCAGAAAAATTCAGATGTAGACTTAGCTTTTTATTTTCTTTCTGAACAAAGTTAACATTTTGGGTATTCACCATAAACGAACGATGACAACGCAGTATCGATTCGGACCCCAGCTGGCTTTCCATATTTTTCATGGTATTACGCAATAATTTTCGATGTAATCTTCCTTCCAGTATAAAGTTTACGGTTACATAGTTGTCGGTTGACTCAATGTAAAGAAAATCCTTACATCGAATTGAAAAACGTGGTTTTCCTTTATCATCAGTAAAAGTTAAAAGCTGGTTTTGGGCGGTTCCTGACAGCCTGTTTTGTAGTTGTTCAATTTCTTCGCTGTGCTTTTTGTAATAAATCAGAAGAAGCGCAAAAGTGTAGGGAATCATAATCCCAAGCACGGTATATTTTAACGAAAAAAGGAAATCGTTGATAAAGTTGCCAACCGGATTGCCATACAGAAAAATATATACGAGGCTGATCAATACAATTTCAATAAAAATCCACAACAAGTAGTTTTTGAGGTTGAATGTTTGTTGATGGAAGATCCTACGAAGTGGGAACTGTGTGAACAAGAATACCAGCGAGGAAATAAAACCATAGCTCGAAAGTCGGAGAAACTGAACGAGGGGTGAATCGGAATACCAACGACCAATATTCCAGGGTTTAAAAACATTGATAAAGAAAATGCTGAAAACCAGAACGGTAATAATAAGAAAGTACCTGTCTTTTTTGCGGTCGAGCAAACTAAAGCTGTTATTAAAAAATGATAGGTTCAACGAAAAACTGTTTAATTGTCAATATTAAATGTTTGCTTCTTAATTTCAAAAAAACAATTTAATTATTCTTTCTTAATTAATTCCTAAATATTATTCATTGCTTTGTGGCTCATCAAAGGCATGGTATTTGTCTGAACGGAACACATTAAACATTTACAGAAAGATTAAAGTCGTGAAACATTCAATTTATATTTTATTATTCTTGTTGCTGATTTTTAATTCGTGCACCGAAAAACCAGCGGTGAAGAATGGATTACCGCAAATATTACTACAAAAATCGACAGATATTTTGCCCATTTCAAGTTTTGTAGAAAACCTGAATTACCTAGAGTTAAAAGTAAATGAAGCCAATATTGAGTTTGGTGATATTTTAAACATTAAAGAAATAGATGGCAACTTGATCATACTTCAACGCCGGGCCCGCGAAATAAGTTTTATTCGATTTAAAAAAACAGGAGATTTTATAAATACGATTGTAAGTAACAACGAGGGGAGAGGTAAGATCAAAAATCCACTGGATATTATTTCGTATAAAAAAGATTTTGCGGTTTTGGCCGAAGATGGAATATATGTAGTTGGCAAAGACGGTGATTTTAAAACAAAATTGATAAATGCAAATATGCCGGGGAGTCAGTTTTTTGAATCGAAAGGCCAATTTTTTGTTGTGAACGATGTGCCGGGTTATGGATTATATACCGTTTACAGCCCTAATAAAACTCCAAAAAATATTAAGCTTCCTGAACAACGCTTGCGGGATTTGGGGCGCTCGAATCTGGCGGTTTCAGCAAACAAAAATATAAAGCTGGTTTCGTCGTATAACGACACGGTATTTGCCTATGAAAAGAATACGTTTATACCTGAGTATTTAATTGAAAGCGACGGTTACCCATCATTTGCTAAAATTTGGCAAAATACAGTAAATAAGGATGATATGGAAACCTTGAGGTACATCAACAACACGCATCACTCAAAAATAAAAAGCTATTTCGAAAACAGTAATTATATTTTTCTTACCTACTGGCTGGGGTCGCATCAAACCACTGCATTGATAAATAAAAGTACCTGGGAAACACTTTATTTTGCCGAGGCTGTTAATAATATCGACGGTGGTATTTGGGATAATCCTTCTTTTCTTTCGCAAAAAAATGAATTGTATATTCCAATTACGGCCTACAAAGTTGGAGGGCACAAAATATCGGATAAACGCCACAAAGAGTTTGAGAAAGTGCAGCTGCATATTGCAGCAACCGGAAATCCGGTTTTAATGCGTTGCCAGTTGAAATAGTATCAATTGTTTTAAAGATTGAGCTTTAGAAACTGTTGAGAATTTATCCTTTCGTTTTATTCTTCTCGTTTTACTTTGAGTAAGCAAAAAAATACTTAGGATCCTTGTACTACTTCCAGTTCATTACTTAAAACCTCCAGTTCCAATTCTTCTTTTGTCCACCGGATTGTTTTTCTTATCCTACTGAGGCTCTGTGGAGTGATATCCAAATACGATGAGATATCTTTTAGTTCACAATATTTGGCAACCAGCGGAAATTCCCTCAAAAACTGTTTGTAACGATTTTCTGCATTCAGTGTCCGGCGTAATGCCAGTTTGTAGTGAGTCATTCCGAGGTAATTGGCAACTCCAATAGTGGCAAACTTTGCCAGATCAGGATTTGAAAATAACAGCGGAATAAAAGTTTCGCGTGGAAGTTCAATGAACTCACAATCGGTTACCGCTTCCAAAGTAATGCGTGATGGTTTATTATTGAGAAACGAAAATGTTTCACTCAGTATAATTGGCGCAACCCTAAAGTCATACACAAAAGAATTTCCATTAAAATGATCTTCACATTTTACAATGCCATCTCCCAAAAACCGGACGGCATGTTCCACCCTTAAGTAATCCAGTAATCTCGTACCTTTCTTTACTTTATAGAATTGCATAATGTCGCAAACCTTTGCCCAGGAGGAGTCAGAGATGTCACTTGTTGCTTTAATAAACGCGCCTAATTGATTTTTGTACTGTATAAAATTATCTTTCTCGATGGTCGTCATATAATGGGTTTGAAAAACAATAATCGCTTAAAAATAGAAAAAAATTAACATAGGTTAATTCATTATTTCACATAGGGCAATTTCAATTTTCCCTTTTAATTTTATGTTTACAAACACAAATCCTTAACCAAAATTGTCATTTATGAAAAAGATCAAAATTATTGCATTATTGGCCTTAATCCTTTTGTTTCAGGCCTGCAACGAAACCGAAACAGAGTTGCCGGCACCACAGCTGCAAATTAATGTTATCAGCAAGTACCTGGTGCCTGTAGCAGATGCCAGCGTATCGCTTTATGCCACAGAGGATGACTGGTTTCTAAAACAAGATACCATTGCTACGCTCCAAACTGATGCTGCAGGAAAGGTACTTTTTGAAAGTCTTGAGGAACAGAAATACTATTTTTTTGTGGAAAAGGATGGACTGGATAACACCAGCGACGTTGCAGCCACAAAAAATGCTTTGCAAATCGGACAGCGGTTCGAAGTAGTAACCAAACTCGACCAGCCAATCCCTCTTAATTAGCCAATTTTATACTAACAATGCTAGCGTATTAAAACCGCTTTGCCGGAATTATTAAGTCACGCAAAGCTACCATTGTGTAATGACTGTCTTAAATACGTGATGCTTAAAAAATAGACAAATGAAAAAAAGAAACCATTTTTCAATATATACACTGCTTGTATTGCTCTCCGCAATTTCATTTACTTCATGCCAAAAAGATGATACCTTAATCGGCGAACCCGAAATAGTTTACGACGAAGGTGACCGGCTAATACTGAATGACCAGGTAATCATTTTGGAAAATAGCGCGATGACCCATGGTGGTGGTCAGCCGGGTGTTGATTTCGATGAAGTAACCGGAGTTTTGAGATTTGACAGAAACACACAACTAGGCGTTGCATTTGAACCCGATACATTAACCGTTTTTCACATCAATATGCAACCTACCGCAATTATCTGTAAGGTTACAGGTGTTGAATCAACTAACAACGAATATGTTTTTAAAACACAGCCTGGATTTTTACATAATGTTTTTGATAATGCGAACATCAAATTTGACTTCGATCCCGGATTCAGCAATCTGCAAACGCTAAACAAAAACGCGTCGATTTTAAGCAACGAAGAACTCAGCAAAATGTTAACCGACAACAAAGGCAGGGTACACCCTTCGGAGGTTGTTATGCTCGACGGTGATAAACGTGTCGTTCTCTTTTCTGCGAGGGAAAACAAGCCCTTGACCAAATCCGGAGATCTCGGCAATCCGCATGGAAATGTTGGCTTTACGCATCAATTTAATCCACAGGTTTATTTACCCTTACCTATAACAGTAGGGTTAGAAGATTTCGGGTTCTCATTCAATACCAATTTGAAAGCCGAATTCTCCACTGGTACTCACAAAAGGAGTTTTAGTACTCACTTGCCCTGGCCTTTTCCGGGTTCAGTAGAGGCAGTGGATGGCGCAAAAGCCAGTTTTTCAGTAACTGCAGATTCTACGTACATCAATATTTGGGGAGATATTGGCGTTGAAGCACAAGGCTCCGTACCATTGGTTGATGAAGACGTACCACTTTTTGATCCTAAGGTGCTGCAGTTTACGTTTCCTGTTGGTGGTGTTCCTGTAATGATTCATGTTGAGTGTCAGCTCATTTTAGGTGTTCACTTTGAGTTGGGAGGCGAGTTAAAGATGGTGACAGGACTGGAGTTAGAAACACTCTTCCCAAAAACAAAAGTAGGCGCTTCTTATGACGCTGCTTACAATGGTATTTCCATTAACAAAAGTAAGCCATATATTCATGTTAAGTTTAATGAGAGCTTTACTCCGCATTTTGAGTGCGAAAAACCAAAACTGCAAATCGTGCAACGTCCGTTTAGAATGGAGGCAATTGCCAAATTTACCCACGATCTTTCTATCAGGCCGAGTCTTGGATTCAGTCTTTATGATGTTGCAGGGCCGGAGATTGCTTTACCGCTTCATGCCATTAATGTAATGAGTATCGGTGCCGGTGAAAGCGTTAATATGCAGGATACTACCGAAGCTCCACGGGCTTATATTGGATGGGGATCGGCCTTAGGAATTAAACCCGCATTTAAACCTGGTGTGTGGCTCGATTTTTTTGGCTACAATAAACATCTTGATACTCCGGAAATTCCGTTGTCGCCGGAAATTCCTATTTGGCATACGCCAGATGCAATGCATTTGATTAAAGACGATGGTATAAAGAATACGATTTTGGGACAGGAAAAAGAAGTTGAGGTGCAAATTACAGATTTCTTCGGGCTTCCGGCTCCACTCATGTTTGTAATGTGGGACGGCGTGGACGGAGGAAACTGGAAATATCCGCTTACAATGACCGGCATTACAGGAAAAACAACAAATGTTTATACTCCAACAAGTGACGGAAAACACGAACCCTTTTGTTTGGTAAAAAATGGAGATTTAATAGAAGTTGGCAGAGTAACCTTTGAAACTACAACTGCTGAAAATTAACAGCTAAGTATCATTCATAATTAACTATTGGCAGTCCGGTAAAATTTTAGCGAACAGCCAATAGTTAATCAGCTGTTAAAGTTTATCTGCAAGAGTGAGATTAGAAAAATAGCGAAGCAGCCCGGCACAACCACATGTTTTTGTGAGATGGAGATGAATGTTCATTCAAAATCCTTATTCCTCATTTTTTACCAGCATTAGTTTGTTGCCTTCCAGCTCAGCATATCCCTGGTCGTAAACAAAATAGTAGATGCGTCCGGTTTTGGTGGTGTAAGTGTTGGTAAAATAGGTAAAGTTAAAGCCGCGTTTTGTCAGCGTGCTTTTGTAAGTAGTAGTTTTTTCTTCCGGGTTTAGTTCTTCCAAAATCGAGTGATTATTCTTCAGAATTCGGTTAATCTTTCGCATGTAATTGGTCGATCCTCCGGTCTTTTTATTGTTATAGGCGTTACGGCAACTATCGTTGCAAAATTTCTGATCGGCCCGGCCTTTTAAAGGGTCTCCACATTCGAGACAAGTTCTTATTTCCATTTTTTATTGTTTTGGGTTGAGTTGTTAAAATGCTAATATACAAAAATATATCCGTTTGTAAACGTTTGCAAACGTTTATTGTCGACTACAAACGTTTAAAAACCGGTTAAGCTTTTCCTGCCATTCTACATTTGTTTCAACAATTGCGTTAAAGGACTCGCAAAAGATACAGTCCTACATTTAATAACTAAAAAGAAATATCATGAATGCATTAAGAAACAGCGTACGATTGTTAGGTCACCTGGGAGAAGATCCAAAAGTAAGACGATTAGAGAGTGGAAAAGTAGTTGCCAATTTTAATATTGCAACCAACGAAATTTATCGCGACAGCCACGGTAATAAGCAAACCGAAACTACATGGCACCGTTTGGTAGCCTGGGGTAAAAATGCAGAGGTGGCTGAGAAATATCTGAAAAAAGGAAAAGAGATTGCCATTGAAGGAAAATTGACCAATCGGCAATGGGAAGACAAAAACGGGGAGAAACAGTATATGACCGAGGTGGTTATTAATTCCTTACTGATGTTGGACAAAGCTTCGAATTAATAGCTGCTAATGTTAATCCACAAAAAAAGCAGTAGTGTGACATTGTTACGCTACTGCTTTTTTTAGGTTTAGTTTTGGCCATTCAAACTCCTGCAATATCGCCTTTTAACGAATAGGCAATTGCCAGTACATCTTTTTGCGTTTGCTCATCAATGTTGTTTTTTGCCAAAGCTTTCATAATATCGTCAATGGTATGCATGTATTCGCCCTGGCTAATGTTCATTCCTTTGTGAGAAGAAAGCATGTCTTTTCCGGTGTATTGTTCCGGTCCACCACTTCCGGCGGCCAAAAAGTTAATAAGGTGTTGTCGCACTGCTGCAAAATGTTCCGGATCGTCCTTTAACGGTAAAAATCGTTTGTTAATTGCCGGGTTACTCATGTGGTTTTCTACAATGTCGTCAACAATTGTTGTAATTCCTCCGATGCCTCCCAATCTTTCGTAAAGGCTTTTTCCTTCTTGTTTTCCCATGTCGTTTTAGTTTTGATGTAATATACAAGTTAAGGATTTGTACAATAAAAGACAAATAGGTATTTAAAGTTGTGCTTCGTTTTATTGAGGTTTTGGATTTGTAAATTCACATATGTCTGAGGTTTTACAGTCGATAAACTTGTTTGAAAACATACGCATTGATTATCAGATTCGAAAATTGTGTTTTATTTTTATCAATGGTCGGGCAATACATTTACGTTTAGACCGGACTACAGACTTTTTATCAAAGAGTATACTCGAATTTTTAACTAATTAAACCAGAAAAATGGCTATTCAACAAAAAGATAGAATTTACCTCGACGGAGCGTTGTTTAAGCTGTTATCAAATCCTTTAAAAGCGTTTTTCGATGCGCATCCTGATATTCCTGCATTTAGAGGAAAAATACCGGAATGTCGGAAAGGATATATGGCTTCCTGGCGCATCCGAAATAATGTGCTTTACCTGACGGGGTTTCAGCAGGTGAGTCCAACGATCGTTATCAATCCCCGGGACGTTCTATCCGGCCCCAAAATGGTGGCTGCTTGGTACGACGGAACGCTTCGGATTCCAATTGATTCTGACGGAGAAGGCGATCCACACGAAACTGAACTTCATATAGCTATTAAGAGGGGCGTGGTTTACAACCACGAAATTGTCCAGAAGAATCATGTTCCTTCTACTGATTCTAAAAGGAATAATGTTTTATAAACCGGCATTTTTCGGTCTTATGAATTCATAAAGTTTTTAGTTGGGGAGATCAATTTCAATCTGATGAAATCATTTTTACAGGTGCCGGTCCTGGCGGTGGTGCTGATATGTCCATATCATGAAATTCCAGTACCTTTTCTTTAAAACTGTTTTCGAAAGGCCCGTCTGTTGACGCTACGCTTTGTAAAAATTTGTCGGATCCCGGTCCCTCGTGCAAGGCAACCACAACCGGACCATCGGGTGTTTCTGCTAACCAGGCATCGTGGCGTGTTAGCCCATGTTTTTTGTTGAACGCATTAAATGCCTCATTCTGCTCTCCAGTAAGCGATTTTGCCCAATCTTTCCAGGCATCAAGTTTATCCTTTTTTAAAGGAGCAAGAATAATTCCCATGACTTAAAAGTTTAATAATGAATAATTTGAATAACTATCAAAATTAAGACAAATAAGTCTTTAATAGAAGTTTAGGAGGTGATAATAAGGCTGTGCTCTGTTAATAATTCTTAATCAACGGTGTAAGGGGCTTTATGAGGATGAGGGCTGTTTTCTATCATTAAAATGCCCATTTTATACGTGCATAAATTGCTTGTCCATAATCGCCGTATTCTGTTCCCTGGCGTCCGAGAAATAACTGTCCATTCAACATTAATTCCCAATTGTTACCCAGCGAGTAAGTTACAGAAGGACCAAGAAACGAGGAGCCGTCGCAGGGATTTAGCATTGTCGACATGTTGGCCGAAAGCAGGGGAGTAACAGGATAGCTGATTTGCCCAAACAGTTGATATTTGCCTAACGACAGCATTTTTGCCGAAATATCGGGAGCAAAGAAACTGCGGCCGCCTGCATCTCCGGTAGTTCCGTAACTGTTGAATAAAGTTCCGAAATGCAGATATAAACTGTTGGGAAATGTATAATCTGCAGAAACTGATGCAACAAACGATTCGAAGTTATTCGAATCTTCTTTGTCACGCGGACGAAACCATGTTGCTTCACCGCGGAATCCGGCACCTTTAATATCGCCGGCCCATCCGCCGCCAACCACATAATCTTTACCAACCCAACCACCTAAAAACTGGATGTCGTAATTGAATTTCGAAAACCGATACATTCCGGCAATGGCCGTTTCGTCGTTGTTGTGCCCGATTTTATAGACCAACTCTGCCGAAGAAGTTACGCCAGTGTAGTATTGCAACCTAATTCCGTCGGTACCGGGGCGTTCCTCATAATCAAAATCGAAGTATGAAAAAGTGTTAAACACATCGTTCGGATTCCAAACCAGGTTAGTACCCCAGTTGATACGTTGTCGCCCTAGTCGAACCTGTAGTTTTCCACTGGTGTAATCAATCCATGCACGGTCGAGCATGGTGTGTAAAAACCAGCTATCAGCCGAAAGCAAAATAGTTCCCATGTCGAGGTAACCGTTATCTGCATCAACTAAATCTTCATAATTCGGAAACTCACGGATCATTTGTCCCATGTAAATGCGGTTGCGGGCTTCCAGCGCAAAAGTTAGTTTGTCCGACGCGTACCACCTGAAATTTAAACGATTGTGTATCTCATTCAGAAAAAGGTAATCAAGCGATTTATTTGCGGAGATGGGAATCGGTTCAACCGGATGATAATACATGCCCAAATCTTTTACGTAGCCGTAAAACGATAGATTAGACTGCGCCATCAGCCCAAGGCTGAAAAGTATAAATGATAGTATGAGTAATGTTTTTTTCATACTGTGGTTTGTTGTTTTGGTATTTTCTATTTGTTTTCCATGCCGCCGGCAAAATCCATAACACACATGGTGCTGTATCGCGGATGTGTGCCGCATGCTACGCCAATTCGTTTAAAATCAGGTTGAAGAAGATTTGCCCGATGACCACGGCTTTTAACGCCATCGTCGATTAATAGAAAAATGACGATCTGCTGAGCCGAAATATTTCCATAAGCAATATTTTCGGCTATACGAACCTGCCATTTCCCATATCTCTCAATCCTGTCTTTTGAGTTTGAACGATCTCTTCCGATGTGCCCTGTTTGGCCGGTTTTTGCCTGATCATTTTGATGGTCATTAGCCGCTTTTGTTAAAAGTTTATCAGGAAATAAAACCGGTGCCGGAGTCGCCTTTTTTAAAACACGTACACATTCGTGCAAAGCACTTACTCCTTCCTGCGTCATTATCGATTTATCGCCGGGGTAATGCAATATTTTTTTGTCGTAATATTGGGCGAGGGGAGCAATATATTTCTCAGCATACTCCGACGGATTTGAACGGAACAAATTGATTTCGTAAACCACTTCCTTTTCCAACTCCGACAAGTAGTTGACATCGGCTGCCGTGTTTAATGTACGGTCTTTTAACTCTTCATTGCCCGAAGCTTCTATGAACAGACCGATGAATAAAATTGCTATGCAAATCTTCGCGTTTCTCATTGTTTAATTTTCATGTTTAAAGCGCATCAAAAAGGTGGCTTTTACTTTCTCTCATCGCTGATGATCTTTCCATCCTCGATGGTAATTACACGTCGCGCTTTGTTTACCACCCGCTGGTCGTGTGTTGAAAATATAAACGTTATTTTTTCCTCTTTATTAAGTTGCTCCATAATATCGAGCAGATTTTCGGTGGAGTGCGAATCAAGGTTGGCAGTTGGCTCATCGGCCAGAACAAATTTGGGTTTTGATGCCAAAGCACGTGCTACAGCTACGCGCTGTTGTTGCCCGCCCGACAATTTCGATGGTCGGCGATCCATCATTTCTCCTAATCCAACGGCTTTTAGAAGTTCGCTGGTACGTGCATCGCGTTCGGCTTTTTTGCTTCCCTGCAAATGCATAATAAATTCTACATTTTCTTTGGCAGTCAAAACGGGAATCAGGTTGTAAGCCTGGAAGACAAATCCGATATTTTTCATTCTGAAATCAGTCAGTTTTCGTGACGATAATTCATTGATTTTAACGCCTTCAATTTCAACCGATCCTTCTGAAGCATCATCCAATCCACCAATGATATTCAGCAAGGTTGTTTTGCCCGATCCGGATGGACCAACAATGGCGGTAAATTCGCCTTCTTCAATCGACATGTTTATACCGTTAACTGCATGCACGGACACGGAGCTTCCGTTGTAAATTTTGTGCAGATTTTTTATTTCTATTATTTTCATATCAATGCTTTAATGATTCAATGCGAAAATGCTCTAATAGCTTATATTGCATATTAATTGTGAATGTTTTTTATTCTGTTCTTGTAGCTTCAGCCGGATTCAATTTTAGTGCTTTTCGAGCCGGGTAAATCGCCGATATCAAACCGGTTAATACCACCAGCGTAATTAATATTCCCAGTGAGTGGGATGGAAATTCAGTTGCAATTTCAGTTGACATCCCGTATTGCTCCAATCCCTGTGCAAACGCTGATAGATTGATTGGATGTTGCTCGAAAATTCGGGAAATTCCGATTCCCAACAAGATCCCGACTACGCCTCCGGTGAGTGTCAGCATAATCGATTCCAGGATGATCATGTTAAAGATTCTTCGTTTGTTCATTCCAACGGCCATCAGCATTCCAATTTCTTTTACACGTTCAAGAACTGCCATCAACATGGTGTTGATAATCCCGAAACATAATGCTATGAGGATAATCAAAATGAAAATGTACATGTACTGATCCATCGAATCGGTAATGATCGACATTTCCGGGCTAAGTTCTTTCCAGGTTTGTACATCCATACCGGTAGCGATTTTTTGTACCGCAGGTTTTACCGCTGTTGCAAAGCTGTTGTCTTTTAAAAGAATGGCAATTTCATGCACAGCGTCGGGTTGAATGCCAATTTGCGATCGCAGGTCGTTGATGTTGACAAACAAATGCATTTCATCAAAACCGGTGTTTACCGTTTTGTAAATGCCTGCCACGCGATATCCTTTCGACGATAAATCACCATTAAAATCAACCAGTTGTACATTTATTTTGGTACCAACTTTTAACTGCAGTTTGTCAGCCAATTTTTGGCCTAAAAGAACAGGAGGCATCCGGCTGGTTTTTTCAAGGTAAGTGCCATCAACCAGGTGTTCCCAAATATCTGTAACCTGCTTCTCTTTTTCCGGATCGATGCCTAACATTTTGCCACCGCCCGTTCCGTGAGCGGCCATAATAAACGGTTCGGCAATCAGTCGGGGAGAGGCTGCTTCCACAGAATCGAGCGCTGCAATTCTTTCAGCCAGTTTAAATCCATCCGGAATAAATAATTCCGACTCGGTGTTATCCAAAAAATGAGGTGCGTGCACCTGAATGTGCGACAGCTCTGATTTGGTGGCCGATTCAATCCGCGAATTGTACATGCCATTCATAAATGCCATCATGAATATGCCTGCAAAAAGGCCCAGCGCAATGGCCGCTATCATCACAATACTGCGGGTTTTGCTTCGCCAAACGTTTCGCCATGCTATTGAAAGTATCATCGTTTTAGTTTTTGTTGTGAATAATTGTTGTAAGCCTTAACTGCGCATTGCCTTTGTAATTTTTAACCGACTGACGTTGGTCATCGGGAAAATTGCGATAAACAGGCTAATGAGGAAAACCACAATCATTTGGTTGTAAAAGAGCGAGGCTTTCATTGAAACAAACATGTATGGCTCCATACCGTAAATTTCGGTGGCTTTTGCCATGTCGCCTGTTAAAGGAATCGGGTTGTAGAAAAAGTACAGGCAGAAAAAGTAGCTGATGATTAATCCTACTGCACAACCAATAAAACCGATGAAAAGTGTTTCGATAAAAACCAGTGAGGATAATTTGCGCTTTTGCATCCCGATGGCGTGTGTAACACCAAACTCGCGCTGACGTTCTTTCACCATCATAATCACAACGCTGAACATGCCAAATGCGATAACCAGGTAAAGAATTCCCAGCATGATTATTCCACCGCCGCGGTCGCTTTGTATAATTTGTAACAGTTCGGGTGTCATCTCTGTCCAGGTCATAACGGTGTTCTGTTCCGGCAAAATTTGCTCGATTTCTTTTTTGATGTGATTAACGGCGTAGTGATCATCGGTCATTACAACCAGCGAAGTTGATAACCCATAAGCGGAATAAAACTCGCGGGCCGTTTCAATGTCCATGTAAAT
The DNA here is from genome assembly GCF_963676815.1 of uncultured Draconibacterium sp. Taxonomy (NCBI): domain Bacteria; kingdom Pseudomonadati; phylum Bacteroidota; class Bacteroidia; order Marinilabiliales; family Prolixibacteraceae; genus Draconibacterium; species uncultured Draconibacterium sp. Next base: position 26,726 of record NZ_OY781365.1, on the reverse strand, counting down.
TAGGCGCTTGTTAAACTCTGCATTGGGATGTTTTATGATCCCTTTGATCGGGAACAAACCACTTGCACTAATTCCGTGATAACCCTGTGAGATCATCACCAAGGTGTCGCCAACATCCAGTTCCAGGTATTTAGCCAAGCCTCCGCTAATCACCACCTCTTTATCCCCCGATTTTATAAAGTCACCCGACTGCATTTTTTTCGAAAGATTGGTGATCTGGTCTTCAGCTTCAGGCTCAATTCCCATTACCATGGCCGGTTTACTTTTCATGTGGTCGGCAGCCAATGAAAACGATTCCAGACGGTTGGAAACCAAAGTGACATCTTTTATATTTTTAATCTTGTTTTGTAATTCCGAGTTTACTTCAAAACTGTTGTCAAGTGTGCGTTCGTCCCAGTAGGCAGTATCCTGCACCTGCAAATAACCGGTGTAGAATTTAACCGAATTATCGATCATGCTATCGTACGAACCTTCCTGCATCGACCGCATATATGAGGCCAATAGTACGCTGAACACAATCGATGATATGGCAATGATAGTCCGGCGTTTGTTCCGCCAAAGGTTGCGCCATGCTAGTTTTATGTTTGTTTTCATCTTCAATGCTTTAATGTGTTAATGCATAAATGCTTAAATGTTGGTTGTTGTGACGCCTGATTCTTAATGATACTATTTGCCGTTGAGGTTTTTATAAGTGGTATCTTTTGCTTTTGTCATAATTTTTGAAATTTCGATTGCCTCTTTTAGCAGGCGAATCAATTCATTTGGATCACTGGATAAGTTTGCTTCTTCAATAACTTCGAGCCAATACACTGATTCATCAGATTCTTCAACCACAATACAAACTTTACTGAAGAATTCCGATTTGGAACGTCCCCGGCAAGCTGCCCGGTAATTTGCTCCTGTTGATGTCGCTGATTTAATAAGTTGCTAGGTAACTACCGTACTAGCATTGCAATTCTTTAACGTTTCACAGAATAGAATTATATCAACAGCAAATTTCTTTGTTCGTTGTTTTAGCTCTTCAATAAATTTATCTTTTGTGTTCATGGTATTGTTTTATTGGTTGACTTAAAATTAAAGCATTAAATCATTTTCGCATTTAAGCATTGTTACCTGATTCTTTTCATATTCTGCTGCGAGAAAAAGCTCTCTTTCAGATCAACATCAAACTCAATTTTATCAAAGATCATAACCGTTTTATTACCTTCTTCATCGGCCGGAATCATTTCCAGGCGTGTTGGCATTTCGCGGTCGTCCATCATTTTTACATCAGTCAGAATTTTGGTGTTTACCAGGTAACCGTCTTCGTCGTAAAACTCAGCTTTAAGCCAGTGCAGTTCTTTTTTCGAAATCCACATAATCACTTTTCCCCAAACAACGGGCGCATCTTCGTGTGGTATCAATTCAATTTTATAGCACGAATAGCCATCAACCTCTTCCTCGCCAAGCAGTTTGTTCGAATAGTCTTTTGCCATTTGAGACTCTTTCACCAAGTCGTCATTCGTGAAATCCGATCCCATCCACGACTGCATCATCATTGATGGCGGAATTTTTATCATCCGTTCAATGTTGGGCACCCAGTTCCACATTTCCTTGTCGCGTTTCAGAAAGACCTGGCCTTTTTCTTTGGCCGGTGCAGTAATATAGATGAGCGAATAATCATTTCCCAATGTCCAGTTTTTCATCGAAACGGTCCGGCTCCATCCCGGGCGTTCAATAATCATAGTCATTTCGCCACGACTTGATTCACCTCTGAATTTTTCATCGGCTTGTTTTATTATCGCGGTCATGTCCTGTGCAAATACTGCCAGGCCCAATAGCATAAAAGTTAGTGTTAGATGTATGTGTTTCATTTTTGGTTATTATTGATTTTTAATGATTTTAAATGATGCGGATATGACTACCTCTTCCAATTTTTCCATCGGGAAAACATCAGGAGCGGCAACACAATATAAAAAGGCGCCTTCTAATAAGGAGGAAATAGCCATCAGGTCGTTTTCCGGCTCTTTGCTTCCTTGGTCTTTAATAAATCCATAAAATAAATTGAAAATTGGAGCTGCTTTCTCTTCATAGGTTTTGGCAAAAGTTTCTGAGATTTGTGGTTGTAGCAACAGCGAAAAGATTAATTTCCAGTGTTGCATATTTTCACGAAGTAGCTTAAAATTTTGATGGATAAAATAAATAAACTCCTCGCTGGTGAGCACACCATCATGATTAATGTCCAGGTTGTCGTAAATTTCATTAAAACCATGATCCATTAGCTCATCAAGAATCTCTTTTTTGCTGCTGAAATAATTGTAGGTTAGTCCTTTAGATATTTTTGCCTTAGTAGCAATCTGGCTTATTGAAGTAGCATGGTACCCATTTTCTGCAAATAATTCCAGTGCAGTTTCCATGATCAATTGTTTTTTCTGTTTTCTGATATCGTCGAATTGTTCCGGACTTCTTGGCATCTTTTAATATTTATTGATTGAACGGTCGGTCAAAAGTAAGGCTTGTAATTTTAATTTCCAAGAAAAAAATGAATTAATTGACCGATTGGTCATTCTAAATATTGAATTATAGACGAAAAGGTTCGAAACAGATATTGGTACTTGGTAATTAAGGTCAAATTATCCATACAATTTTACCAATGCACCAATAGTTGCAAGCAAATGTAAAATAACTTGCTTTCTTTGCGCCCAATTGTTTTTAATAGTACCGGGGCGTATTTAACCCCGTTTGATATAATTTACGTACATGAAAATATTTGAAGGACATTCTTTCCATATACCCGTTTTGGGTGTAGGATATTCAATGGACACTCCTGTAAATGTTGCACCTTTCGGAATCTCGTCGGTGATCTCGCTGGTTGATGATTCACTGATGGAAACAATACGCGAATTCTACTGTAAAAAGTTTGATTTGCCGTTTACTGCCATCCCGAAAAAGGTGGACGATCACAGGGCAAAACGCATAACATCGTACCTCAATACGATGGAAGAAGTGGTGAATAAAAAGGTTGAAAACCTAAAAAATTCTTTGTCGAATGTTGGAGGCGAATTGGAGAAATATTACGATATGCTTCCTGAGGCATCGGAGTTGAAGGCCAAATTCAGCAACCTTGGATTTAAGAAATCAGTTTCGGAAGAGCTGAAGAAATGGGTGAACGAAAAGTTGCCGGTGGGCTCGATTGATGTGAACATTATGACCAAGCTCGACCAGGTAAACAAAAAGGATGGCGAAGAGCTTCCCATCGAGTATAACGATGCACATGCGGCACTGCGTGGTTTTGCCAACAGTAACCTGAGTTCGTCGTTGGTACTTTCTGCCGGAATGAGCCCGCGTTTGTACAGCTACATCGAGAATTTTAAAGACTTCTTTCCTGATTTTAAAGGATCGATTAAAAAGAAAATTATTCTGAAGGTTAGCGATTTTCGATCGGCACTCGTGCAAGGCAAAATGTTGGCTGCAAAAGGATTGTGGGTTTCAGAATACCGCATCGAATCCGGAGTAAACTGTGGAGGACACGCGTTCCCAACCAACGGTGTTTTGTTTGGGCCAATTCTGGATGAATTCAGACTGAACCGCCAAAAGTTATTCGATACCTGTGTTGAGATTTATAAAACAGCACTTCATAAAAAAGAAATTTCGCAACCTGCCGAAGAACCGGAAATTAAAATAACGGCACAAGGTGGTGTTGGAAATATAGAAGAACATAACTTGCTGCTCGATCATTACAACATAGACAGTGTTGGTTGGGGCTCACCGTTTATGTTGGTTCCAGAGGTAATCAGTATCGATACTGAGACAATGAACCTTTTGGCCGAAGGCAAGGAAAAAGATTATTACTACAGTGGTTTGTCGCCGCTTGGTGTGCCTTTTAACAGTATTAAAGGTGCTTCGATGAGTAAACTACGTTTGGCAATGGCTGCCGATGGAAAAGCCGGAATGCCCTGTACAAAAGGATTTTTGCGGTATAACACGGAATACACTGAAAAGCCAATTTGTACTTCGTCGCGCCAGTATCAAAGCAAAAAGTTGAAGGAACTGGAGGAAATGAATTTACCGGAGGTAGAATACAAAAATGCTTACGATAAAATTACGGAGCCGGAGTGTTTATGTATCGGGCTTGGAATTTCGATGCTGCAATCGAAAGGTATTGCTGTGAAGGAAAACGAAAAAGTAACCGTTTGTCCAGGACCAAACCTGGCCTATTTCTCAAAAATCTCTTCGCTGAAAGAAATGGTTGATCATATTTATGGTCGTATTAATTTGCTGGATAAAGGTTATCGTCCGCATATGTTTTTGAAGGAGCTAAGTATGTATCTCGATATTTTTAAAGAGCGTATGGAAGCCTTTCAGAAAAATACCGAAGACGTGAAAGAAAAGCGTAACCTGGTGAAATTTAAAAGCAACCTGCTTGAAGGAATTGAATATTACAAAAACCTTTTTGGCGAAAAGAAAAAGGATGTGATTATCGAACTGGAAAAACTTGTTCAGAAATATTCAGCACTGAAAGTTGAATTGTAATTGTTTTCAAAATAATCATAGAAAAAGCGGGATCCATTCATTTGGGTTCCGCTTTTTTGTTTTGTATTAAATAATTAAACCTTGAAGGTCTGAACATATACGCATAAAAAAACTCCCACCGAGGCAGGAGTACAGGATTTCATATCCTTCGGTCCTCGAAAATTCGGGACCTTATTGTGATAAGATATAAAATTGAATTCTATGTTTTTGAACAGATGCTTTATAAAAGCAAGGCTGATGTAAGATATTTTTGTCAGAATCTATTATATTTAACAACATAATTCTAATAATAACCTGTAAAAGCGCATTTCAAAATGGCAAAAATTTTAGGACTCGACCTCGGTACAAACAGTGTTGGATGGGCTGTTGTGGGAAAAAAAAGTGATTAAAACAACGAACCTCATCAACTTTTAAAATTGATGAGGCTCTAATTTTACATCCTACGGTTCACTTGCGAACAAGGACCTTATTGTGATTTGATGTGATACAAATATAAAGATTTATAAAACATAAACAACATGGCTAGAAAAAAGCTTGGTTTAGATATTGGTACAAATAGTATTGGATGGGGAGTTTTGGAAAAGGAAGATGGCAAATACAAGTTTGTAGAAAAAATTGGAAAAGATGCTAAGTTAATCCCCAGTAAAGGAAGCTATATATTTCCAAAAGGGACAGAAGGAAATGAACGTTCCAAAGCCGCAATAAGAAGAGGATTTCGTGGAGCAAGAAGACGAATTGATAGAATTCGTATGCGTAAAATTGCGACTTTAAAAATCTTATCAAAACACGGTTTGTGTCCCAGTTTTGAAGAAGGAGAGCTTAACCGTTGGAAAAACAAAAAGATATACCCTTGTGATAATTTGGAATTTATTGAATGGCAAAGAACTGGGAAAAGAGGCGGTGATATAGAGTCAGAGAAGCTTAAACAACCTTATTATTTACGCTATTTGGCTGCGACCAAAGATGGCTTAATGGATTCTCTTTTAGGAAAACAACAACTTGGTCGTGCATTTTATCATATTGCACAACGCCGTGGTTATTGGAGTAATAGTGAAGATGAACAAACTGATGATAAAATAGAACAGTTTAAAGTTGCTGTATGTAAATTATTAGAAGAACACTCTTCCTGTATCGCTTTTTTTCAGCCATTCACTGTTATCCATGACTTATATAAATCAGATAAAAAAGCGGACAGTATCAGTAAAAAAATAAAGAAAATTCTATCCAAAGATTCATCTTTTGATAATTTGAAAGAATTTATTCAAAAGGAATTCAATAAAAAGGAGAATTTGGGAAAAGTTGAAGGTGGAATTAAAGAACTATCTCAATTAATAGACGAAAGTGGTCAGCCGACTATGGGGAGTTATTTCTATTCCATTTATGCAAAAAACAATGAAGATGGAATTATTGGACGAATTCGTGGTAGATATACTGACAGGGAAAAGCATTACTTAGCTGAATTTGATTATATCTGTAAAAAGCAAAATATTACAGGAGATTTACGAAACGAATTACATAATGCCATTTTTTATCAACGACCTTTAAAAAGCCAAAAAGGTTTGGTCGCAAAATGTCCGTTGGAAACGAAACGAAAACGAATTGCTATTTCACATCCTTTATTTGAAAAGTTTAGAATGTGGGAATCAATAAACCGTATCAAGATTAAGGCCGAAAGCGATGTGAGATTAAGACCATTGGGCAAGGACGAAAAGGAACTAATTCTTCCAATTTTTCAGAGAAAAGGAGACTTTGATTTTGAAGCAGTGGCTAAAGCATTAAGCCAGGGAAAAGATTATCGTTATATCAAGGATCGAAATAAGCAAGTAGCCGAAGTTGAATTCAATTTTCCTATGGATAAAACATTCACAGGAAGTCCTACCATTTATATGCTGCGAAAAGTTTTAGGTAGCGAATATTATGAAACTACTCCGTTTTTGAATACGAGTTATCAATATGAAAAAGGGAAAACACAGGTTAGTATTGAAGATATCTGGCACTGTTTGTTCGTCGATTCATTTGGAAAAAAAGATAAAAAAGAGGCCAGAAAGGAATTTGTTTTGAAAAATTTACCGCCAGATGTCGATGCGAATGCTTTTGCAAATATTCAACTTAAAAAAGGGTATGGAAGTTTAAGTAAATCAGCAATTAAAAAAATATTACCCTTTCTTGAGTATGGAGAGTTGTACTCGCATGCTGTTTTTCTTGCTAACGTATCAAGTGTGCTTGGAAGACAGATAACAGAAGACGAAAAACAAAATGTTAATACTTGTATAAAGTCGGCTTTAGAGAAGCACAGAAAAGAAAAATCAACAAATGGGATCGTTAATAATTATATCGAAAAATGTAAAGCCGATAATTTTAGCTTGGGAGATGATCTTAATAGTATAGAGGCTCATTCAAATGGTATTAAAGGGGAACTTTACTCATGGTTTACAGAAGAGGAATTTAATAGAATGAGTGATGAGGAAGTTGAGCGGTTAGAGGATAGTTGTTGGCAAAAATTCAACGATGCAGCAAAAGGGAAATTGCCAAAGCATATTGAATTTATTTCTTCTCAACCAATTCCTGTTTTTATAGAAAAGGAGTTAACGGAAAGTTTTCCAAATGAGGAAATACTAATTGAGAAGTTATACCATCCCTCGGCCATTGAAACTTATCCGAAAGTGGATAAAGAGTTAGGAAATCCAGAAATCAGCTCAATAAAAAATCCGGTCTTTAATAAAGCGATGTATCAAATCAGACGATTGGTAAATACTCTGATTGAAGAAGGAATGGTAGATAAAGATACTGAGGTGAACATTGAAATGGCAAGAGAAATAAACAGCGCTAGTTATCGCAGGGCACTAAGCCTGTTTCAGCGAGAACAACAACAAATTAGAGATTGGGCACGACATAGGATCATTGAATGTTATAACGAGTCGGAAAATAAAATCCCGACGAATGAAGAGATAACAAAATATATTCTTTACGCTGAACAAAACGGATTTTGTTTGTATACAGGTGAGACCATTACGCCACGTAAATTTTTTACGGAACAACGATACGATATCGAACACACTATACCCAGAAGTAAGATAAACGATAATTCATTGGGAAATAAAACATTGGCTAATGCCAATTTTAATCGTAACTACAAGAAAGATATTTTACCTGCTAATTTAGACCTGATTTTCGAAAGCGATGTTAACGGAATGGTAGCTATTGATAAAGAGACAATTTTACGAAATAGGGATCAATGGTTACGTTCATATAGCGTTACAAATAATGGTAAACAGGTAAATTTTAATGTTACGTTGGAAACGTTAAAAAACGATCTGAAAAAATTTAAGAAAGCAGCTAAAGCTATTTCTGATGCGAATTCACACGATGAAATAATGACACGTTTTCATTATACAAAGCTTAAATTAGATTATTTGCAAGAAAAATATAAAAGGTTCGATACAGAAGAGATTACCTCTAAATTTACTAATGCTAATCTTGTTGATACCCGAATAATAACCAAATATGCACGAGCTTATTTGAATTCGTATTTCAAGAAAGTTAATGTGATTAACGGGCAAATAACCGACACCATGCGAAAAATATGGGGGCTTCAGGGCGAGCACGAACAAAAAGATCGTAGTAATCACATTCACCATTGTATTGATGCTATTACCGTGGCTTGTGTTGAAAAAGGAACAGCAAACCGCATTTCGGCAGCTTACCATATATTCGAAAAGGATTACTTTGATGGCAATGAAAGTGCCAAAGTTTATCTGCCTGAACCAATGGACAACTTTGTTCCTAAAATGAAGGAGTTGCATAAAGAGGTTTTGATTTTTCATCAACAACGCGATCGAATAAAACCATTACTTGACGAGATTAAAAAGGATAATCCACAAAAATTGGATTTACGTGGTCCGCTAAATAGCCAAAATCCTTATGGACATAGAAAAGATGAAAATGGGGAGTATTTCTTTGTTCAGCGACAAAGTATTTCAAAAATTAAAGAAAAAGACCTTAAGAATATTTTAGATAAACGAATTCAGGAGCGTATCAAAACTTTGTGCGATTCTACAGGAAAGAAAGTTGAAAAGTTGGTAGCCGAAAACAATGGCTATTTGCTGCTTCCTGAATATCAGGGAATAAATTCAAAAGGAAAAATGACAATCAGTGCTCCGATGGTCATTAAAAAGGTTCGGTTGAAATCGTCAAAAACAAAGCTGAATCCTTATAAAAAGATTCGTAAGCTTGACTTGTCGAAGAAAACAGGGCAGGAATACAAGCATGATTTTTATTTTGACAAAGAGGCTGGGAGTAATTATGAAGCAAAGATATATGGAAGCTTAATTCCAGATAACCCCAATGGGCGAAGTAAATTTAGTAATAGAGAATATCGTTTAATAAACCATTTAAATATAGTTAAAGATATTTTTGAGAAGGAACCAGATGTACCATTTCTATTCTCTTTGAGGAGAAATGAGTTTTTTCTTGCATTTGATTCGCACACTGATGAAATTCAATGGAATGATGTACGAGATTTACAATGTAGATTATTCCGAGTCGGTAAATTTGATGAAAACGGAAATATAAATTTAATGAGGCATAATTACGCTTTAGGAGATATAAATAAGGCGATTCCCGCATCTGAAGATTCTTTAGATAAAAGTGAGGGAGTTAAGCTTAAAAGAACACCGACAACATTAAGAGCCATTCCAACCAAAGTTGATGTTTTGGGCAGAATAGATATTGAATATTCGAAAAAATTTATTGAAGTAGGCTGAAAATTTAATAACCAAACCTTCAAGGTTTTTAAAACCTTGAAGGTTTAACAAATTATACCGATAAGAAAAACCACAAAAACAACACATCATGCTAAAAACCAAAAAGAAACAGTCAAAAACCACCCGGTTTTCGCTGCAACCACCCGGAAAAACCAAAAACCATCCGGAAACGCCTTCCACCCACACGGGAAAGCTTTAACGCCGCCTGGAAACACAACAAACGGCCCGGAAATGCCAAAAACTACACGGAAATGCCGCACAACGGCGTTACGACTCATTTCCGGCTCGAATTTTTCATTTCCGCCGGAATTCAGGTAAAACAAGAAATAAATCATTGTTGAGAATATTGTTTAACGACCCTGAACAGCCGAAGAGCTGATTAGTATTCTTTAATTTCTTTGTTGCTAACAGTTTTTCTTCTTGTTCGCCCTTAAGCTGCCAATAGTGCAGAATACGATGTTAATTTTTCAAAAAAATCAAAACCTTTTATTATGAACACGTCTGATTTGACGATTGAAGAAATTATTTATGAATCAGGATTACGTATTAACAACAGTTTAAGCGATGCTAAAGTGTTAAATGCCGTAGCGCCGTTTGGTTATACCGAAACTAAATTGAACGAGGGAGCGAGCCTGCTAAATGCAGCTACAGAACTTGTTGAAGCGCAAAAACGAGAATATGGCGAGGTGGATGCTGCACAAGAAGCCTACGAAACACAGCGACAGCAAGCACACAAAAGTTATATGGTACTTCTGGCTATTAGTAAAATTGCTTTTAAAAATGATGTACAAGCAATTTCAACCCTCGATTTAACCGGGCGACGAGCTACAACGTTAAGTGGTTGGTTAAATCAAACCCGAAATTTTTATCATGCTATTCTGGCCAACGAAACATGGAAAACTGCTTTGGCTACTTATGGCCAAACCGAGGAGGTTTTAACCGCCCAGTTGGCTGCTATTGACGCAGTATCTGCAGCATCGGAGGCCAGGAAAAAGGAACTGGGTGATGCCCAGAATGCAACACAGGAGCGCGACGAAAAACTGGAAGAGTTGCTCGATTGGGTTTCAGATTATGAGGTAATTGTCCGTATTGCTTTAATGGATAAGCCTCAGTTGCTTGAAAAACTGGGTATTGTAGTTAAAAGATGATTTATTTTTGAAAAGACCTTCAAGGTTTTAAAACCTTGAAGGTCTCTATATGCAAAGCAAAACCCAATTAGCCATGATAAAACGTACATTATTCATTTCCAATCCCTATTACCTGTCGTTAAAAAACAAACAGTTACAGGTGTGCGAACGGGGAGGGATGGTGTTAAAAACTGCGCCCATTGAAGATATTGGCTTCCTGGTGCTCGACCATCCCCAAATTTCGTTTACAATGAAACTTGTTGAAGAACTGAGCGAATATAATGTGGCAACTGTATTTTGCGACAGCAAACATATGCCATCGTCGATGCTGTTGCCGTTGGATGCTCATCATATTCAAAGCGAACTGTTCCGTGCACAGATCGCTGCTTCCGAACCATTAAAAAAGAATCTATGGAAACAAACTATTGAAGCCAAGGTTAAAAATCAGGCTGGATTGCTTGATAAATTAGGAAAGAAAAGTTTGCAATTGAAAAGCATCTCAAAAACGATTAAGAGTGGCGATAGTGATAATCGTGAAGGTTTTGCTGCACGAATCTATTGGAATGCTTTACTCGGAAGTAATTTTACTCGTGATCGTTATGGTGAGCCGCCCAATAATTTTCTGAATTACGGTTATATTCTGCTTCGCTCGGCTGTGGCGCGTGCGTTGGCCGGATCGGGACTTCTGGCAACGCTTGGCATTCATCACCGAAACCGCTACAACGCTTTTTGTTTAGCCGACGATATTATGGAACCATATCGCCCCTATGTCGATGAAATTGCATACGACCTCGACGAAAAATATCCGGAAACATTTGTGTTGGAGAAAGAACACAAAGCTGAACTATTGCAATTGATGACAGTGGATGTAAAGATAGGGGAGAATAAACGTCCGCTGATGATTGCCTTGTCGCAAACCACGGCCTCGCTGGCCCGTTGTTATGCTGGTGAACAACGTAAAATTCATTATCCGGTTTTTGAATAATGCAAACCTTCGGGTGTTTCTCAAACCCCGAAGTGTTAATTTTACAATATGCAACAAACCCGATTAAATGCCTATCATATTATGTGGTTATTTGTTTTTTTCGACCTTCCGGTTACAACAAAGAAGGAGCGTCGGCTGGCCACTCGTTTTCGTAAAGACCTGATGAGGGATGGTTTTTCGATGATGCAGTTTTCAGTTTATAACAGACATTGTGCCAGTAAAGAAAGCGCCGAAGTACACATTAAACGAGTGAAAAGTTTTATTCCGGAGCATGGTCAGGTGAGTATACTTGCAGTAACCGATAAACAATACGGAAACATTATAAATGTATGGGGTAACAAATCAAGCCCAATGCCCGAAGGCCCCAAACAACTCGAAATGTTTTAATACAACCTTTCGGTGTCTTGCAGACCCGAAAGTGTTTGAAAATGGTTAGAAAGTACTACATTCGTATACCGTTCTTTGATATTTTGACCGAATATCAATTTTACCACTTAGAAATGAAAAAACAAAGCATCATTCCGCTTCCCTGACGGGAACTGGAGATTATTACATTTGTATTTTTACCTGAAATAGCTGTAAATACAGGGTATAGCCGCCGCTTGGTTGTGGTTTGATGTAAAATTGAAATGATATTCACCAAATCCGTAAACACTTGAAAACCGAAGACCGTTGTGGTTTGATGTAAAATTGAAATGATATTCACCAAGTAGCATAAATTCTATCTAGCTCCAGCCGTTGTGGTTTGATGTAAAATTGAAATGATATTCACCGCTCCATCGGCCAATTCGGTGTAAGGTTTCGTTGTGGTTTGATGTAAAATTGAAATGATATTCACCTGTGTACACGTTTTAACAATGCCAAAATTCGTTGTGGTTTGATGTAAAATTGAAATGATATTCACCATGGTTCTCGGGTTGGGAGCGCGAGATAAAGTTGTGGTTTGATGTAAAATTGAAATGATATTCACCCAGAAGCTGCCCAGGTAGCACTTGAAATACGTTGTGGTTTGATGTAAAATTGAAATGATATTCACCTTTGATTTTGTCGGCATGGTTTTGCAGTTCGTTGTGGTTTGATGTAAAATTGAAATGATATTCACCTAAGCAAACCACAAGTGCATGTGTTTACTGGTTGTGGTTTGATGTAAAATTGAAATGATATTCACCTTTTTCCAGTGGAGCCGGCTCGAGTTAATCGTTGTGGTTTGATGTAAAATTGAAATGATATTCACCAATCCGGTTGCAAGCTACCAGTGTTACCTCGTTGTGGTTTGATGTAAAATTGAAATGATATTCACCACCAAAAATTGGGCGATAGATATTACAGTCGTTGTGGTTTGATGTAAAATTGAAATGATATTCACCATCGATAATTCACACTACCTAATGTCATGAGTTGTGGTTTGATGTAAAATTGAAATGATATTCACCCATCGATTGTCAGTTAGATTTTTCACGTTGGTTGTGGTTTGATGTAAAATTGAAATGATATTCACCTTAAACCCGGAAAAGTTATTAATCGCTCAGGTTGTGGTTTGATGTAAAATTGAAATGATATTCACCTTGATTACTTTTCGGGCTCAGATATTACAGTTGTGGTTTGATGTAAAATTGAAATGATATTCACCCGATATGTGTACTTTTAAACCAAGTTATTGTTGTGGTTTGATGTAAAATTGAAATGATATTCACCAACTGGCATCCTCCCCATTTCGCCAGCCTAGTTGTGGTTTGATGTAAAATTGAAATGATATTCACCAAAGCGGCTTTACTGGTGTTGTGCAAATTGTTGTGGTTTGATGTAAAATTGAAATGATATTCACCGGTACCTTCGTCGGCCAGATCCAAAACCTCGTTGTGGTTTGATGTAAAATTGAAATGATATTCACCTCATTTACCTAATGATGAACCGGCCAATTGGTTGTGGTTTGATGTAAAATTGAAATGATATTCACCCTTAATGAAATTATTACTGCTAAGAATAGGTTGTGGTTTGATGTAAAATTGAAATGATATTCACCGGAGCATTTGGTTTAACAGAGCCTAATGCGTTGTGGTTTGATGTAAAATTGAAATGATATTCACCAAAGCTGCACATGTACAATTCGAATACTATGTTGTGGTTTGATGTAAAATTGAAATGATATTCACCACCATTTTCTTCAACGGTTGCAGGCGATGCGTTGTGGTTTGATGTAAAATTGAAATGATATTCACCTTTGTGGCATGTACCAAACCAGCGGAAGCAGTTGTGGTTTGATGTAAAATTGAAATGATATTCACCACATTTCCGAACCACCATATAAAATAAATGGTTGTGGTTTGATGTAAAATTGAAATGATATTCACCAATCTAACCAACCGGGGACGCTCCAATCATGTTGTGGTTTGATGTAAAATTGAAATGATATTCACCTTTGTTTCCAATTTGTTTTAACCCACTCAAGTTGTGGTTTGATGTAAAATTGAAATGATATTCACCTTATCAGCTCAATTTGGCAATGTTCCGAAAGTTGTGGTTTGATGTAAAATTGAAATGATATTCACCAACACGCATGTAGCCATGTACAATGCAATTGTTGTGGTTTGATGTAAAATTGAAATGATATTCACCGTTTTCCGATACTTAGTGAAGACCAATTAAGTTGTGGTTTGATGTAAAATTGAAATGATATTCACCCGTCTTCAACTATATCGGCGCCGGTACCGGTTGTGGTTTGATGTAAAATTGAAATGATATTCACCAAAATTTATTTGAAGTGTATTTGACCATCGTTCAGCTTGAGACTGTTTCTTAAAGTGATAGCAATGGATATTTTCAGACCTTCAAGGTTTCAAAAACCTTGAAGGTCTTTTTTTTCAATCAATTTGAAATTAAATTTGCAGTCAAATTGTAAATATGACAAAAAACAGTACCGTGTGATGATAAACTGTTTATATTTGGCTGCGTTAAAAATCTGGGTGTTGTTCGATACCACAAATTATTAGATCATTTATGAAGCCTTTCAATTCGTTACTTTTGTTATTTTCCCTGTTCCTGGTTAGTGTAAATGTTAAAGCCGAAGATGCTGATTCGTTGTATGTTGCAACACATTATAACGAAGCAGAATACTTTATTGAAATGCGCGACGGGGTGAAACTGTTTACGGTGGTTTACACGCCAAAAGACGAATCGAAAACTTACCCGATGTTAATGAATCGTACTTGTTACAACGTTGAAGGTACGCGCAATAATAAACTCCGGGCACCATCCGAATACTTGATTCGCGGCGGCTATATTTTGATTTACCAGGATGTGCGCGGCCGTTACATGTCGGGCGGAACGTTTGATAATATGCGCCCAAATATTCCGGGCAATGATGTGAAAAACAAAAAAGACATCGATGAAAGTTCGGATACTTACGATACCATTGATTGGTTGATAAAGAATATAAAAGGTAACAACGGTAGGGTAGGGATTTACGGTATTTCGTACCCCGGGCATTACAGTGCTGCGGCTTTGCTTGATGCACACCCGGCGTTAAAAGCTTCTTCGCCACAGGCGCCGATTTCTGATTTCTTTTTCGACGATTTCCACCACCAGGGAGCATTCTTGCAATCGTACATGGCAGCCTTTCCGGTGTTTGGTTATCAGAAAGATTCGTTGACCAATAAAGCCTGGTACGGCGATAAAATGATGCGTTTGTATATAGATCGTCCTGCAAATGGTTACGAATTTAACCTGGCATTAGGACCGTTAAAAAACATTACAAAAAAATACCATTACGATAACTTTTTCTGGAACCAGGTAGTTGAACATCCTAACTACGACGAGTTTTGGCAAAAGCGTTCTATTCTGCCACATCTGAAAGATATTAGTCCGGCGGTACTGACTGTTGGTGGGTGGTTTGATGCCGAAGATCTGTTCGGGCCGATAAACATTTATAAAACCATTCAGCACAACGATCCGGATGCAAAAAGTACCATTGTTATGGGACCGTGGACACATGGTGGCTGGTCGCGCGAACGTGGGCAGCAAACCATCAATCATATTTACTTTGGTGATAGCATTTCTACTTTTTTTCAGCGCGAAATGGAAAAACCATTCTTCGATTGTTACCTGAAAGATGAAGGGGAAATGACTTTGCCGGAAGCCTACATGTTCGATACCGGTTTAAAAGAGTGGGAAAAATACGATGAATGGCCGCCAAAAGATGTGGCTCCTGTAACTTTTTCGTTTGGCGAAAATGGTAAGTTGCAAATGAACGAGGATGCTGATCCGGATGCAGAGTTTAGTTATGTTAGCGATCCAGCAAAACCGGTGCCTTACCGTTCGGAGATTGAAGGGTTAACTTTTACACCTCGTTTGTTTATGACCGATGATCAGCGGCACGCCTCGTACCGACCCGACGTGTTGACCTTTAAAACCGACATTCTGGATAAGGATGTAACCATTGCCGGTGAAATTCTGGCTCAGCTGGTTGTTTCCATGACCGGAACCGATGCCGATTTTGTGGTGAAACTGATTGATGTTTATCCGGATGATACTCCAAATTACGAGCACAATCCTAAAAATATTATCATGGGCGGCTACCAGCAGTTGGTGCGTCACGAAGTGTTCCGTGGCCGTTTCCGCGACAGTTATGCCGAGCCTAAACCTTTTGAGCCGGGAGTGCCAACCAATGTAACTGTTCCGCTACAGGATGTGCTGCACACCTTTAAAAAGGGCCATCGCATCATGATCCAGATTCACAGTACCTGGTTTCCTTATATCGACCGTAATCCGCAAAAATATGTCGACAATATTTACAAGGCAAATGAGGAAGATTTTATCAAGTCGGAGATAACCATTCACGGAATGTCAACAGTAAAAGCGGGTGGCGATTTGCCCACTATTGAATTGCTTGAAAGAGTAGATTAGGTTGAAGGACTGAAGGATTTAATGCTTTAATGCTGAAATGCGTGAATGCTTCAATGATTAAATTCTGAGAACAACTTTTTTCAGGAAATACAGCAATTAACTTTTCGATTTGAATATTGGGAATTCGATATTGGAAATTTAAATATTGCCTATGCGAATTTGCCAACTTCCAACTGAGACTGTAAACTTTTATTTCCCTTTGCGAATACGCCAGTTAGTGGCTGTTCGCACTGGGAATACGCCTTCTTTTACAAATTTCACATCTTCAACAGAATAGAATGCTTTCGGATTGGAAGCTTTTACAATCTCTTCCACTTTCTTAATCTCTATGCGATTGATGATAGAATAAATAATACTCACACTTTCGGTGCTGCCTTTGGCCTCGTGATGTGTTATACCGTAACCTGCCTCTTTTAAGTTGTTGATCAGTTTTTCTGCATTCATTCGGGTAATGATCTGAATTTTCACGATGCCCACAGCCAGTTTTTCCTCAATACGCAGACCCACATAATTACCACATGCAAAACCGGCAGCATAAGCTACGTAACAGAACCAGTTATCAAGGTTCTCGAAGATTTTTGAGATGGCGATCAACCAAATCAGAATCTCGAAAAAACCCAATATCGGAGCCCATAATTTGTGCCCTTTTGAAACCATCACAATACGGATTGTACCAATGGTAACATCCATTACCCTTGAAAAGAATATTAATGCAGGCAGCAAAACAAAGGTGAATAGATTACTGTCGTAAAAACTTGTATCCATAAAATTGCGCTATTGATTCTTTGTTATTTCAAAGGTAGAGATTTCTCTCCATCAGATGCCCGTTCGAAACGACAATTGCTTTAAAACTCTGAAGTAAAATGGAACTTTATGTCTTTGAATTCGTCCTGTGCCATTTGAAGAATGAAAGATGAATCGGCCATAAATACATCGCGTCCCAGTTTATCATGTGCCATTTTCTGGTGCTTACGTTTTTTGAATTCGGTAAGTACTTTCTGATTGTCGCACTCAATCCAGCAGGCTTTGTGCATCGATAATGGCTCGAAACGACATTTTGCGCCGTATTCATGTTCCAAACGATACTGAATAACCTCGAACTGAAGCTGACCAACGGTACCAATAATTTTACGTCCGTTAAAAGCACTTGTAAAAAGCTGTGCAACACCTTCGTCCATCAATTGGTCAACTCCTTTCGCCAGTTGTTTCGATTTCATCGGGTCGGCATTTTCAACAAAACGGAACATCTCGGGAGAGAAGCTCGGTAGTCCTTTGAAATGGATATCTTCTCCATCAGTAACAGTATCGCCAATGATGTAATTCCCGGTGTCGGGCACACCAATAATATCGCCGGGGTAGGCTTCCTCAACGATTTCTTTTTGCGAAGCCATAAAAGCTGTCGGACTAGAAATTCGGAACGATTTTCCCAGCCTAACATTTTTATACATTTTATTTCGTTCGAATTTTCCGGAGCAAATCTTTACAAATGCGATGCGGCTGCGGTGGTTCGGATCGATGTTGGCGTGAATTTTAAATACAAAACCTGTAAATCCTTTTTCTTCGGGTTTTACAACGCGTTCTTCTGTTTCGCTTGGTTGTGGTGTAGGTGCAATTTTTACAAACGAATCAAGTAATTCCTGCACTCCGAAATTATACAGAGCACTACCAAAAAACACCGGTGCCAGCTCGCCCGACAGGTAGTCTTCGTTATTGAATTCAGGATAAATACCTTCTACCAGTTCCAGTTCTTCGCGCAATACATCGGCATCTTCGCCAATATGGTCTTCCAAAGTCGGATCCGAAACATCTTCAAACTTAATACGCTCTTCAATTTCCTGAATATCGGGCGTAAAAAGTTTTAGGCTGCGGTTAAAAATATTGTAAACACCTTTAAAGTCGGGGCCGTTGTTAATTGGCCAACTTAGCGGGCGCACTTTAATTTTCAGTTGATCCTCGATTTCATCCATCAAGGTAAACGGATCTCCTGCAGGGCGGTCCATTTTATTTACAAAAACGATAACGGGCGTTTTGCGCATCCGGCAAACATTCATCAGTTTTTCGGTTTGCGGTTCAACCCCTTTTGCCGCGTCAATAACGATAATTACACTGTCGACCGCGGTAAGTGTGCGGAAAGTATCTTCCTGGAAATCCTGGTGACCCGGGGTATCCAGAATGTTTACTTTGTAACCGTTGTACTCGAAACCCATCACCGAAGTAGCCACAGAAATACCACGCTGGCGCTCGATTTCCATAAAATCGGAAGTGGCACCTTTTTTAATTTTGTTGCTTTTAACGGCACCTGCCACACGAATTGCTCCACCAAAAAGAAGCAGTTTCTCGGTTAGAGTGGTTTTTCCGGCATCCGGGTGACTCACAATTCCAAAAGTGCGACGACGTTGTATCTCTTCTAAAAAACTCATTTGCTATCGTATATGTAATGCGGCCGCAAAAATAGAAAAGATATTTTAAATCAATCTTATAAAACAGAAAGAGCTGTTTGCTGTTAAAACTAAAAAAAGGAAAAGCGACTGAAACATGATATTTATAAATGTTGATGAACGGAAGTTTGAAGCTTACAAAAACGACCTGGTGAGATTGTATATTGATTCCTTTTCGGCAGGTAAAAGCTTTCAATATCATTCAGAAGAAGAAACTGAAGCCTACCTTCGATCAATTTTTGCTGTTGGCTACGGAATTCTTGCCATGGAGAATAATGAACCGGCAGGAGCGATTTTAATGACACCGTTAAGTTTTGATGAATTGTTACCGAAAGAAATTGCCCGGAAATTTAATGTAGAACGATCGGTTTACGTGGCTGAAATGATGGTTGAAAAATCAAAACAAGGGCAGGGAATTGGAAAAAAGTTGCTAACCTTTTTTCTTAAAGAAACAGACCCCAAAAAGTTTGAACGTGCTTTTATCCGGGTTTGGGTAGAGAATGAAGCCGCTGTTGGCTTGTACAAAAAAATGGGATTTGATGTTTGTGCATCAATAGTTCAGCCCAAACTGTTAGCCGATAAAAGCAGGACTTTCGATTTTCAGAAAATCTATATGCAGCAAAAGCTTCGCTGATTTTCCGGCGAAATATTTATTAATAACTTAAACATTTTTGATCGCTGATTTGCTATATGCTGATTATATTCGTTGTTGCATTGAAAACCGATTTTTGAAGATACCTTAAATATGAATGATTTAATAACCCATACAATTGATTTGATAGACGGAGAAGCTGAACAGAAAAAGGCTGAAATCCGCGATTACTTTCTGAAAACATATGCGCTCGACGAAAAACTGTACGAGCACTTAAAAAACGATAGAGCTTTTTATCAACGGGCTGACCCGTTGCGGCATCCGCTCATTTTTTATTACGGACACACTGCCGTGTTTTTTATCAATAAACTGGTACTCGCTAAAATTATCGATCATCGAATTAATTCCCATTTCGAATCGGTTTTTGCCATTGGTGTGGACGAAATGAGCTGGGACGATCTGAATGAATCAAATTACGATTGGCCTACTGTGCAGGAAGTGTTTGAATACCGGCAGAAAGTAAAGGAAGTGATTTTGGATATAATCGACTCAACTCCGCTGACTTTACCCATTAACTGGGAAAATCCTGTTTGGATAATTATGATGGGGATTGAGCACGAGCGCATTCATATTGAAACTTCATCGGTATTGATCAGGCAATTACCGCTGGAATTTTTGAACCCGAATGTTTTTGATGTGCCGTGTAAAGAATCGGGCGATGCACCGGAAAACCGCATGTTTAATGTTGAGGGTGGAGAAGTGGTTCTCGGAAAACCTTATGATCATCGTTTTTACGGCTGGGATGTTGAATATGGCGAACATAAGGTTGAGGTAGAAAGTTTTAAAGCTTCGGAATTTCTAATTTCGAATGGTGAGTTTCTGGAGTTCATTAACGATGGTGGCTATAAAACAGAGGAATACTGGACAGAAGAAGGCTGGAGTTGGTGCCAATATCAAAAAGCAGAATTTCCGCTGTTCTGGCAGAAAAATGATAATAAATACTTTTTGCGGCTTTTTGACCAGCAAATTGAAATGCCCTGGGACTGGCCGGTTGAATTGAATTACCTGGAAGCAAAAGCATTTGCCAACTGGAAAACGAAAAAAGAAGGCAAAACATTTCGATTGCCAACCGAAGCCGAGTGGTATCGACTGGCGGAACAAAGTGGTATAAGCGATGATAACTTTGAATTGGTGCGAGCAAATATTGGGCTGGAGAAATTTGTGTCGCCTTGTCCGGTTAATCAATTTAAGCACGGAGATTTTTACGATATTATCGGAAATGTTTGGCAATGGACTGAGACTCCGGTAACCGGTTATCCCGGATTTAAAGTACATCCGTTGTACGACGATTTTTCAACGCCAACTTTCGATGGAAAGCACAACATGATTAAGGGAGGTTCGTGGATTTCAACCGGCAACGAAGCTACCTGGCATGCACGTTATGCATTTCGCAGGCATTTTTATCAGCATGCAGGATTTCGTTTGGTAGAGTCGGAAAAGCCACTGATTATCCGAAATGATTCGTATGAAACCGATTCTGAAGTAGCTCAATCGTGTGCGTTTAATTATGGGGAGCCGGTTTTGGGATTTGGTAATTTCCCAAAAAGCATTGCTGAAATCTGCAAACAATATGCTGGTAATAAAAGCGATCTTAAGTTGCTAGATCTGAATTGTGATACCGGAAGGACAGCTTTCGAATTGTCCGATTCTTTTGAACAGATTACCGGGATTGATTTTTCCGCGCGTTTTATCCGAATGGCCATTCAATTGCAGGAGCAAGGTTTTATTCGCTACATCACAAAAGATGAAGGTGAGCTGGTGCATTATCACGATGTACAACTATCAGAGCTTGGACTGCGGCCGAAAGAGAACCTGCAATTTATGCAGGCTGATGCCAATAATTTGAAACCAATTTACACCGGCTACGATGTTATTCTGGCGATTAACTTATTGGAAGAATTGTATAATCCGAAGCAATTTTTGACAACTATTCACGAGCGTTTAAACGCCGGAGGAATCCTTATTCTTGGTTCAAACTACAATTGGGAGAAGAACAATATAAAACGAGAACACTGGCCGGGTGCATATAAAAAAGATGGCGAGCCGGTGACTTCGTTTGAAGGTATAAAAGCTTCGTTGCAAGATAATTTTGAATTGGTAAATGAACCACAAAATCTGCCTGCAGCTACATGTATTTCTTCACGTAATGTTGAAGTTTCAGTAGTTGAAATTTCAGTGTGGAAAAAACGATCGAAATAAATTAAAAGCTAATTTCGTTTTGGCTTTTTCACGTCTTTAAACGATTCGGAAATGTGTTGCCAGTAATTTCTATGAAATTTGACATCTGATTTGCTGAGGATTTCGTGATAGCTCTTTGGTTCATCATCCGGATGAAAGATTTTTAATCCCATATCTTCATACAAAGCCGAAACTTCGGGATGAAACTGAACGGCAAAAACATGTGGGTAAGTGCTGTGGGCAACTCCTTCAATAATTTTTCCATCGGGCGAGAGGCAGGTAACTTCCAGTCCTTTTCCCAGCTTTTCAATAGCCTGGTGGTGGCTGCTGTAAATACGTGGAGTAGCCTTTTTCGACACTTTTATGGTCTCACCAAAAAACGAATTCTCGGCAAACTGAATCGTGTGCAGGTTAATGCCCATAAATAGCGAATCTTCCTCGATTAACTGCCAGTAGTTGCGGTGCATATTGGCGCGGCCTATGGCAACGGTTTCTTCGGGTGTTTCGGCGTTGTAAATTTCAGCCGGAATATCCTGTATCAAAGTTCCGCCGGTGCCCACATTCATGGTTTGCATGCCCAGGCAAAAACCGGTCACCACATAATCGGGGCGTTCGGCAAGGAAGGGTTTAAACGATTCGTCCTGGTAGCCTCCCAGCAGGTGAAACATAAAAGTTGCTTCGTAATAATGGCGGGCAGGAGTGTACACGCCCGATTTTGTATTTTCCTCGCCATAAATGGCAGGTGGAATATCGGCGCCACCAAAAAAGATAATCCCAATTGAGTTATCAAAAACCTTTTTCAGCTGGGCAGTAACATCATTTTCCTGGTATAAATTCGTTTCGTTAAGCTCGCCGGTAATTTCGTGCAGAAAAAAGTTGTCGAGACCATTTTCGTTTATATAGTCTTGCGTTTTTGTAAAATCAGTTTTTTGTCCTTTGTAATAAACACCAACAAATTTTACCTTGTTCTTATTCACATGCAGAATATCATTATCAGTAAGGTATTGAATGGTTTTTATACGATGAACAGTGGGATCGCAAAGAATAATGTACTTTTTGCGGGTATTAAAATCAGTATCAAAAAAATGTTGCGCGAACGTATTGCTAACCAACAGAAACGCAAACAGAAGTAAAAGCAGCTTTTTCATTTTAAATAAATTAAATTTTGAAGACCTGAGTTTTCATCACCAAAATTAAAAGATTAGTGCTAGCAACAATGCATGGCTAGTGGTATTTAAATAAAACATAATTTAGGCAGTACACATCCTATAAACTTTGTACATTTGTCTAATCATTAAAAAGAAATTAGGTTATGAAATTCAATTTTAAATCATCTTACCTGGTATTGGGTGCCGTTGTATTAATTGTTTTGCTGCTTTTTGGCGGCCGCATGTTTAAAATATTAAAGCCTGGTGAAAAGGCGGTAATTTTTAAACCTTATACCACCGGTTTGGATAAGGATAATATTTTTGGTGAGGGATTCCATATAATCGCTCCATGGAATGAACTGGAAATTTATAATGTACGCGAACAGCAGCGTGATGAAACAATGGATGTACTGGATAAAAACGGTCTTTCGGTGAATGTTGATGTAACCGTACGTTTTAATCCTGAATTTCAGAAAATTGGCTTTTTGCACGAGCAGTTTGGCGTTAATTATATCAACGTTTTGGTGATTCCCGAGGTGCGTTCTTCAGTTCGTCAGGTAGCCGGACGTTACACCGCCGAAGAAATTTATTCCACAAAAAGGGCAGAAGTAGAGCAGACAATTATTACTGAAACACGAAAAGTGTTGAGTGAAAACTTTATTGATATGCGTGCATTGCTGATTCGTTCGATCAACTTGCCGGCACAGATAAAAACGGCCATTGAAAGCAAACTGCAACAGGAACAGGAAGCGCTGGCTTATGAATTCCGTTTGAAACGCGAAGAGTCGGAAGCAGAGAGACGTAGAATTGAGGCAGAAGGTATTGCAAATTACAACCGAATTATCAATGCCAGTTTAACAGATAAAATCTTAACTCAACGTGGTATTGAGGCAACAACATCTTTGGCTGAATCGCCAAACTCGAAAGTTGTTGTAATTGGTAGTGGAAAAGACGGACTCCCCATTATTTTAGGAAATAATTAGAATTAAAAATACATCACAAAGCGAGCTGGTATTTACCAGCTCGTTTTGGTTACGGAATATTTATTGAAGGTAACTTTTTAACTCCTATCGTAACTTCGTTCCGTTTGTCTCCGTCAGCCGACAGAGACAGTAGCGTGGAAGAAACGACAAGGGATAAGGTTACAACGGCTAATATATTAAGCATGAAAAAAATTAAAAATCCCTGGAAAGATCCAAAGAACATTGGCGAATACAATTGTTTTGCCTGCTCGCCATATAACAGCGCGGGCCTGCAACTCGAGTTCTGGGAAGATGGTGAAGAGATAATCACTAAATGGAATCCGGAAAGAAGTTATGAGGGGTGGATAGGAGTACTGCATGGAGGAATTCAGGCTACTTTGCTTGATGAAATCGGTGGTTGGGTGGTAATGTTAAAGCTAAAAACTGCAGGCGTAACCACCGATATGCAGGTGAGCTATTTAAAAGCTGTAAAAGTTTCAAAAGGAGAGGTTACCATAAAAGGAAAGCTGATATCGCACGAAGGGCGGACTGCAAAAATAAGTGCATCGCTGTACGACGGTGATGGCGAAGAGTGCGCAAAAGCCGAACTCTCGTACTTTGTTTTTCCTGAGAAAATAGCCAAAGCACGTTACCAATACCCCGGTTTTGAGGCATTTTACGACTAGCCGATCTGCAGCCTATGCTTGCAAAAAATTAAAATGATATGGTTGTTCTACTGATTTATTCTTCTTCTTCGTCGAATTCAGATGAATAGTCAAGAATATCGTCATCTTCATCGAACTCGTCGTAAATCGAAAATTTTTGTTTAGAACTTTTGTCACGCGATCCGCCGTGTTTGTTCTGTTTACGGTCGAATTTGTCTAATTCGGGGTGTCGGGTTTTGTTTACTTTCTTTTTCATTACGTCAGCAAACCAATGATATTAAAAATTAAATCGTTAGAATAAATAAATTTACGTAGGCAAAATAGAAAAAAAATAAATAAAACAAATCTATCGTTTATTATTTTTATAAAATTGTAATTGTATACGGAAGCGTTTGTAATATGTTATTAATGAATAGATTTAAAAATATTGCTCTGATATTTTTTTGCACTGCACTTTGGATTAGTACGCAGGCACAGGATTCAAAACGATCGGATAAGTTATTTGAAGAAGCCCGAAAGTATTATGTAGACAATAATTACCAGTCAGCAATTGAAACGGCGGATAAACTGTTATCGAAAGATCCGGAATATGCCGATGCACATCTTTTACTTGCTGAGATTTACAAGGATATTGATTCAACGCGCCTGGAAATAAAACACTTGACAAAAGCCATAGAGTTTGATGACAATCCGTTGATTGATTTCCGGTTGGGCGAATCATTTTATAAACTGGGCATGTATTCCGAGGCACTCAGTTTCTACGAAAAATATAAGGAGAATAAGAATATTCCGGAAAAGCGGCAGTTTCTTTTGGCTTGCAAAATTGCCAGTTGCCGTTTCGCACTGAACAGCATTGAAAATCCGGTTGCTTTCGAACCCACAAATTTGGGTGATGAAATAAATACACCGAACGATGAATACTGGCCAACACCTTCGTTGGATGGGAAACATTTGGTTTTTACCCGTTTATTAAAAGAGGATGGCCGGCCGCAGGAAGATTTTTTTATGGCCGAAATTGATTCCTTCGACTGGGACAATGCTGTGCCAATGAGCGAGGTAAATACTGCCGATAATGAAGGAGCACAAACCTTATCGGCTGATGCAAAAATACTATTCTTTACAGCTTGTAACCGCGGAGATGGTTTGGGTAGTTGCGATATTTATTTCTCGCGATTGGTTGACGGTAAATGGACCGAGCCGCAAAATGCAGGAGCGCCCTTAAACACTTCATCGTGGGAAGGGCAACCGTCTCTTTCATCAGATAACCGTTACCTTTATTTTTCGAGTAGCCGACCCGGTGGAAAAGGGAAAAAGGATATCTGGCGAATTGCCTTTAATGGTTTTGCCGAGAATGGAACACCGAGGTGGGGAAAGCCGGAAAATATGGAAGCTTTGAATACTTCGGGCGACGAAATTTCTCCGTTTATTCATGCCAATAATCACAACTTTTACTTTGCTTCTGATACACATGTTGGAATGGGAGGGCTTGATTTGTTTACTGCCGAAATAAACGAAAACGGACAGGTAGAAAATCTAAAAAATATGGGTTATCCGATAAATACCTACAAAGATGATATGGGATTAACCATCAGTTCGATTGGCGATATTGCCTATTTTTCATCGGCCAGAGAATCGGATAACGGACTTGATATTTTCTCGTTTAATCTCGATCGTGGTTTGCAGCCGCGACCAGTAACTTACATAAAGGCAAAAGTGTCGAACAAGGCAACAACCGAGCCTGTTATGGCCGATATTGAGTTGGTTAATCTGAACTCAGCAGTAACCGAGCCACGCATCGAAAAAGCCGACGAAAAAGGCCAGATTATGCTGGCATTGCCTGTTGGGCAAAATTATGCATTTAATGTTTCGGAAGATGGATTTATGTTCTACTCGCAATCTATGCGTTTGGCGGATGAAAATTCGTTGACTGATCCGTTTATTCTGAATATTGAACTGGAACCGATAGAAGTTGGCGCAGAAATGGATTTGTACAACATTTATTACGAAACCGATTCGTTTGCCATTCTTACCGAATCGGAGCCGGAACTTCAGAAACTGGTAAGCTTTCTTAAAAACAACAGTGGTTTAAAAGTCGAGATTCAAGGACATACAGATAGTTCGGGTAATCCTGAAAACAACCTTGAACTGTCGAAATTAAGGGCAAAATCGGTTGTTGATTACCTGGTTGAAAATGGCATTGCAATTACACGTTTGCAATCAGAAGGGTATGGCGATACAAAACCTGTAGCTACCAACGAAACTGTTGAAGGACGAAGATTAAATCGTAGAACAACAATTAAAATTATTGCCAAATAGCAATCAGCCAGGAGCAGATTAGAATAAGATTATTTATTTTTCCCGGTAAAACCAATTAAAATACTCAGATAGAAATTT